>JARLIJ010000077.1 GCA_031291795.1 Acetobacteraceae bacterium
GCCAGGCCTTATCGTGGCCACCAAGGCGTTGCTGGATGAAAATCCCAACCCAACTGAGACAGAAGCCCGCTACTGGCTCGCGGGCAACCTGTGCCGCTGCACGGGCTACGACAAGGTGATCCGTGCCGTCATGGACGCCGCCGCCGTCATGCGAGGGGAGTCTGCCTGATGAATTACATCACGAGCGATCTGAAAGTCGTCGGAACCCGACCGATCCGTCCGGATGGTGTCGACAAGGTCACCGGCCGGGCGGTGTTCGCAGCCGACACCCGCGCCTCCGGCATGCTGTGGGGCAAGATCAAGCGCTCGCCGCACCCGCATGCGCGCATCTTGTCGATCGACACCAGCAAGGCGATGGCCCTGCCGGGGGTGAAGGCGGTCGTGACCTCGGCGGACTTCCCCGACATCGCGTCCGAGGAGGCATTCGTCGGCGAGGGCCCGATGAACTTCCGCGACCTCGCGCTGAACATCATGGCGCGCGGCAAGGCGCTGTATGAGGGCCATGCGGTCGCCGCCGTCGCCGCCACCACGCAGGAGATCGCCGACCACGCGCTCGAGCTGATCGACGTGCAGTACGAAGTGCTGCCGTTCGTGATCGAGGTCGAGGCCGCGATGGCGCCGGATGCGCCGATCCTGCACGACGATCTGTTCACCGCCGGCGTGACGCCGACGCCCACGAAGCCGTCCAACATCGCCAAGGTCGTGACCTTCCGGAAGGGTGACGTCGAGGCGGGCTTCAAGGACGCCGACGTGATCGTCGAGGGCCGCTACACCACCCAGCCGGTGCACCAGGCCTATATCGAGCCGCATGCCTGCCTGGCGACCTATGCGTCGGACGGCCAGATCACCATCCACGCCTCCAGCCAGGGTCATTTCATGATCCGCGCCTACACGGCGAAGCTGCTGGGCCTGGATATCGCGAATATCCGGGTGAACCCGGCCGAGATCGGCGGTGGCTTCGGCGGCAAGACGCTGGTCTACCTGGAGCCCGTTGCCGTCGCGCTGTCGAAGAAGTCCGGCCGGTCGGTGAAGATCCAGATGACGCGGGAGGAAGTGTTCCGCGGTTCGGGGCCGACTTCGGGCGCCACGATGGACGTCAAGATCGGCGCCAAGAAGGACGGCACCATCGTCGCCGCCCAGCAGGTGCTGAAGTTCCAGGCCGGTGCCTTCCCCGGCTCGCCGATCGGGCCGGGCTGCATGTGCGGCTTCGCCATGTACGACCTGCCGAACGTCGATGTCGTCGGCTACGACGTGGTCAGCAACCGCCCGAAGGTCGCGGCCTATCGCGCACCCGGCGCGCCGATCACCTCGTTCGCGGTCGAGAGCCTGATGGACGACCTCGCCCGCAAGCTGGAGATGGACCCGCTGGCGCTGCGGGAGAAGAACGCGGCGGTCAACGGGACCAAGACGCATTACGGCCCGACCCACCAGAACATCGGCTTTACCGCCGTTCTGGCGGCGGTGAAGTCGCACCCGCACTGGAAGGCGCCGGTGAAGGAAGGCCAGGGCCGCGGCCTCGCCGTCGGCTTCTGGTTCAACATCGGCGGCGAGTCCTCGGCCAACGTGCACGTCAATGAGGACGGCTCCGTCACGGCCGCGACCGGCAGCCCGGATATCGGCGGCTCGCGCGCCTCGATCGGCATGATGGTGGCCGAAGTGCTGGGCGTGCCGGCCGAACGGGTGCGCACCGTGGTGGCCGACACCGCCTCGATCGGCTTCACGCACGTCACCGGCGGGTCGCGCGTGACCTTCGCGACCGGCATGGCGGCGACCCAGGCGGCCGAGAAGGTGGTCGAGGACCTGAAGCGGCGCGCGGCCGAGATCTGGGAGATCCCGGTCGATGCGGTCGAGTGGAAGGACGGCAAGGCGTTCCCGGCGGGGTCCAATGCCGGTGCGTTCGAGCCGCTGGACCTCGCGGCGTTGGCGCTGAAGGCGGCGCGCACCGGCGGCCCGATCGCGGCCGAGGTGACGGTGAACGCGCAGGGCGCCGGGGCGGGCTTCGGCGCGCATATCTGCGACGTGTCGGTTGACCGCGAGACCGGCCATGTGAAGATCGAGCGCTACACGGCGGTCCAGGACGTCGGCCGGGCGATCCACCCCAGCTACGTCGAAGGGCAGATCCAGGGCGGCGCGGCGCAGGGCATCGGCTGGGCGCTGAATGAGGAGTACATCTACAATTCCAAGGGCCTGATGGAGAATCCGGGCTTCCTGGACTACCGTGTGCCGGTGGCCTCCGACGTGCCGATGATCGAGGCGGTGCTGGTGGAGGTCCCCAACCCCCGCCATCCGTTCGGCGCCCGCGGCGTGGGCGAGGTGCCGATCGTGCCGCCGATGGCGGCGATCGCCAACGCGATCCGCAGCGCGACCGGCCTGCGCATGCCGAACCTGCCGATCTCGCCGCCGAAGCTGCGGGCCGCGCTCGACGCGGCCGGCTGACGGGGCTGCATGCCGATTGTCCGTTTCGCCTCGGGCTCCGCTTGCCAGCAGTATATCGGTGGCAAGTCGGAGCTTGAGGTGGCGGCGACGACCTTCCGCCGGCTGGTGCTGGAACTGGAGCAACGGTTTCCGGGCCTGGGCCGGCAGGTGGAAGAGGGCATGGCTGTCGCGATCGACGGCGAGATCTTCCAGGACGCCTATGCGGCGGAGCTGAAGCCGGAGAGCGAGATCTACCTGATCCCGAAGATCGGCGGAGGGTAGCAGACGGCTGGGCGGGCGAGCCGTGCGGACAGGGCGCGCCGCCTGTGCAAACGCCGCGGACGGTCTGCCCCGGTGCCGCGGGATGGCCGGCAAGAGGGCGGCCATGACCGACGAGTCGGGTGGCATGCCGGTCGGTATCAAACCATGAGAATCCTTGGGAATCCGTCGGTCCAGGCGGCGTGGCCTCGCGCGTTCCGGACACAATGCTAAGGTGTGCGTAACGGAGGGCGCACCTAGCCCTCCCCTGGCCGGGAGATCGCACGATGACCGAAACCACCATGCAGCAGCCGCGCGGGGAACTGGCTCTGCGCGCCGTCGCGATGCCGGCCGACACCAATCCGGCAGGGGACATCTTCGGCGGCTGGATCATGTCGCTGATGGACCTGGCGGCGGGCGTCACGGCGGCATCCCGCGCCAAGGGCCGGACAGCGACGGCAGCGGTGTCGAACCTGAGCTTCATCCTGCCGGTGAAGGTGGGGGACGTGGTGTGCGTCTACTCCACGATCGACCGCATCGGCCGGACCTCGCTGACGCTGGGGGTGGAGGCCTGGGTGCTGCGCGGCGGGCAGGGCGCGCGGCAGCGGGTGACGGCGGCGGAATTCGTGATGGTGGCGGTGGACGCGACCGGCCGGCCGCGGCCTGTGCCGCCGGCGTAGGCGCCGCCGGTTCAGGCTGGGGTGCGGCGCTGACGGGCAGGCGAATGGTGTTTGTTGCCGGCGATCGCGAATCGGGTGTGTGGACGGGGCTGCGGTCTGCCTGACAGGGTTGCCCCGTGTCGGCTCGCAAAAAAAGCAAGTATTTTGCACAGATTAGCAGGGATTAAGGGCACAGATTACGCAGAACAGGCCGAGCGCCCCGTAACGTCCGGCCCCACGCCGGACCAACCGGGACGCCCGTTGCCTGCATTGAATAAAGTTTACTCTGCGTAATCTGTGCCCTTAATCCCTGCTAATCTGTGCAAAATACTTCCCTTATCTTTATTACGAATAGCTCGGACCCCGGAATCCGAGAGAGGGAACTTCGTGCCTGGCAACGGTCTCCGCACAGGGGGCGGTGGCCGCTGGTCCCCTGCAGGGCAATCGCCTCAACGGGGCTGCCCCGGCCGGCAAACAAGATGAACCGCCAAGACGCCAAGGTTCCTGGCGCAGAACGAGATTGTTCATGTGCCCGATGGACACATGCCCGGCGTGCCAGCCCCTTTGGCTTCGACCTCCAGGCGTCTTGGCGGTGCATCTTTCCTGCAGACAGCGCAGACCACACGATCCGCGCAGCGGCCGCCATCGAGCCGAACCTCTCAAGCGATTGCCCTCGCCCTTGAGCCGCCACTGGTCCCCTGACCGGCCCCGTGCGACGGTCGGCCATGCGCCGCTTCATCGCCTCCCTGCCGCGCGACGCCCTGGCGGGCCTGCTGCTGGCGGCGATCGCCATCCCCGAACAGCTGGCGACCGCAAAACTCGCCGGACTGGCCCCCGAGGCCGGGCTGTTCACCTTCCTCGCCGGCGCGGTCGGCTTTGCGGTGTTCGGCACCAACCGGTTCCTCTCGGCCGGCGCCGATTCGACCATTGCACCGATCTTTGCCGGCGGGCTTGCGGTCCTCGCTGCCACCGGCTCGCACGACTACGCCGCGCTGGCGGCGCTGCTGGCCGTCATGGTGGGCGCTGTGCTGATCGTCGCTGCGGTGTTGCAGGCCGGCTGGGTCGCCGACTTGCTGTCGATCCCGGTCATCACCGGTCTGATCGCCGGCATCGGCGTTCACATCATCGTAGGCCAGCTCCCGGCGTTGCTCGCCGTTCCGGATGTGCCGGGTGCGCTCCCCGCGCGGCTGTTCGGCCTGGTGCGTGGCGTGAAGCAGGCCAATCCGTGGGCGGCTGGCATCGGGCTGGGCGTCGTGGTCGTCATCCAGGCCGGCGAGCGCCTGGGGCCCCGGCTGCCCGCCGCTCTGCTGGCGCTGGGGCTCGCGGCCGGCACCGGGGCCTGGTTCGACCTGCCCGCCCGCGGCGTCGCCATGCTGGCGCCGTTGTCGGCCGCCCTGCCGCATCCAGCCTTGCCCGCGATCGACGCCCAGACCGTGCTGGACCTGGTGCCGCTGGCGCTGATCGTGGCCCTGGTCTGCATGATGCAGACGGCGGCGGTGCTGCGCGCGTTTCCTTCGCAACCGGGCGGCCCGCTCCACGTGGCCCGCGATTTCGGCGGCATCGGCGCCGGCTGCGTGCTGTCCGGGCTGCTGGGCGGGTTCGCGGTCAATGCCAGCCCGCCGCGCACCGCTGTCATCGTCCAGGCCGGCGGCGGCTCGCAGGCGGTCTCGCTGGTGGCGGTGGTGCTGGCGGGTGCGCTGCTGCTGGGCGGGGGGGATATCCTTGGCTTCGTGCCGCAGGCGGCGCTGGCCGGCATCCTGCTCGCGGTGGCCCTGCGCCTGGTCCGGCTGGGCGAGATCGTGCGGATCGCGCGTTGCAGCGGCCCCGAGATCGGGCTGGTCGCCGCCGCTGCCGTGCTGGTGATCGCCCTGCCGATCCAGACCGGCATGCTGGGCGCGATCGTGCTGTCCCTGCTGCACAGCGTGGCCATGGTGGCGCGGCCCATGTGCGCCGAACTGGCGCGGGCCCCTGGCACCACGGTGTGGTGGCCGCCGCAGGGCGAGGCCGGCGAGCACGTCCCCGGCGTCCTGGTGTTCGCCCCCGCCGCGCCGCTGAACTTCACCAACGCCGCGTTCGTGCGCAACCGGCTGCGCGAGGCACTCGCCCATGCC
>JARLIJ010000008.1 GCA_031291795.1 Acetobacteraceae bacterium
ACCTGCGGCTCGTCGTCTCGATCGCGAAGCGGTACGCGAACCGCGGGCTCGAGATGCTCGATCTCATTCAGGAGGGGAACATCGGGCTCATGCGGGCCGTCGAGAAATTCGAGTACCAGCGGGGCTACAAGTTCAGCACCTACGCGACGTGGTGGATCCGGCAGGCGATCACCCGCTCCATCGCCGACCAGGCGCGCACCATCCGCATCCCGGTGCACATGATCGAGACGATCAACAAGCTGGTGCGCACCTCGCGGCAGATGCTGCACGAGATCGGCCGCGAGCCGCAGCCCGAGGAACTGGCCGACAAGCTGGGCATGCCGCTCGAGAAGGTCCGCAAGGTCCTGAAGATCGCCAAGGAGCCGATCAGCCTCGAAACCCCGATCGGGGACGAGGAAGATTCGCATCTGGGCGACTTCATCGAGGACAAGGCCGCGGTGATCCCGCTGGACGCCGCCATCCAGGCCAACCTGCGCGAGGCCACCACGCGGGTGCTGTCGTCCCTGACGCCGCGTGAGGAACGCGTGCTGCGCATGCGCTTCGGCATCGGGATGAACACCGACCACACGCTGGAAGAGGTCGGGCAGCAGTTCAACGTAACCCGCGAGCGCATCCGGCAGATCGAGGCGAAGGCGCTGCGCAAGCTGAAGCACCCGAGCCGGAGCCGGAAGCTGCGGAGCTTCCTGGACGACTGAGGCGGTTGCAGGCGGCTTCGGCCGCCTCTGTCGTTGCCGTCGTCGTCCGCTGCCGGGAATCCCCCACCGGTGATCGCCGTTGCTGGTGATTACGCCTGAGCGCTTCCCCCATCGTCATCCCCGGGCTTGGCCCGGGGACCCACGGCTATGGCCGGCCCCCCTGAGGCAAGCGCGTCCAGCAGGCTGGCCGAACCGCCACTCGTCTCCCAGCTTCAATCGCTTGTCGCATCGACCAGCGGGACGGGGACGTCCCGATTTGCTAGCCGCATGCCCCGCCATCTTGCTACACATGCGTGATGCGTGATGCGTGATGCGTGATGCGAGGAGGCGTTTATGCGGACCACCCTGGCGATCGACGACGACGTGCTCGCCGTGGCGAAGGCCATGGCGGAGCGCCAGCACCGAAGCATCGGAGAGATCGTGTCCGACCTGGCGCGGCAGGCCCTGACCCGTCCGGTCGCAGTCGGCGAGCGCAACGGGGTGCCGCTCCTGCCCCTGTCCGATCCGCGCGCCGCCGTGACGCTGGACGTGGTGAACGCCCTGCGCGACGAGGCATGACCTACCTGCTCGACGTGAACGTGCTGATCGCCCTGATCGACCCCGCCCACGTCAGCCACGACCAGGCGCATCACTGGTTCGCTCAGGAGGGTTCCCGAAGCTGGGCGAGCTGCCCGCTGACGGAGAATGGCGTCATCCGGGTCGTGAGCCATCCGAAATACCCCAATACCCCAGGGTCGCCTGCCGTTGTGGCGGCCGTGGTGGCGCGGCTGCGGCAGCTCCCCAACCACATGTTCTGGCCGGATGACATCAGCCTGCTGGATGAGCAGCGGATCGACCGCGGGAAGTTGCTCAGCGCGAGCCAGCTGACCGACAGCTATCTGCTGGCGCTGGCCGTGGCGCATGACGGCAGGCTTGCCAGCCTCGACCGGCGGCTGACGGTCGGTGCCGTGCATGGCGGCCAGGCGGCGCTCTGCCTGATCTGACCGGCGCGAACGGCCCGCCAGCGGGGCGCTTCATCCCCGCAACCGGAACTCGGCCGTCACGCCGCCTCGGGCCGCCGACGCAGCGCGCCAGTCGCCCACATCGCCAGGATCACCACCGGCAGCAGCGCGGCCGTCACGCACAACCCGGTCCACCCCGCCACCGAGAAGCTGGCGCTGGCGAGCGCGGACCCTGCCGATGCACCGATGAACGTCGCGGTCATGTAGACCGCCGTGACCCGTGCGCGGGCGTGCGGAGCCAGCCGGTAGATCACCGACTGATGCGTCACATGCAGCCCCTGCGCGCCGACATCGAGCAGGAACACGCCCGCCACCACCGCCCAGATCGACGTGCCGCCGAACGCCAGGACCACCCAGGACGCCAGCAGGATCACCGCGAAGCCGCCGGTCGCGCGATGGGCATGCCCGCGGTCGCCCAGCCGGCCGGCGAAGTTCGCCGACATGGCGCCGGCTGCGCCGATCAGGCCGAACAGACCGATCGTGGCCTCGGAATAGTGGTACGGTGCGCCGCTGAGCAGGAATGTCAGGCCGGTCCACAGCACGCTGAAGCTGCCCAGGCCCAACGCGTTGTAGATCGAGCGGCGGCGCAGCTCCGGCTCGTTACGGACCAGGGTGACCAGCGAGCGCAGCAGCCTGCCATAGGCCAGGTGGCCGCGCATCGCCTCGCGCGGGATCGCCGCCCGTAACGCCAGCAACAGCAGCGCCACCGCCGCAGCGGCGATGAAGTACATCGCCCGCCAGCCCAGCCACTCCGCCACGAAGCCCGACACCGTGCGGGCCAGCAGGATGCCCAGCAGCAGGCCCGTCATGACCTGGCCGAGATAGCGCCCGCGAGCAGCGTCCGGCGCCTTGGAGGCGACATACGGGATGACCACCATGGCAGCACTGGAGGTGCAGCCGATCGCCAGGCTGGCGGCGGCGAAGCTGATGAAGCCGGGGCTCACCGCGGCGGCCAGCAGCGCGGCCACGTTGACCGCCAGCATGTTGGTCAGCATCCCGCGCCGGTCGAGCACGTCGCCCAGCGGCACCACCAGCAACACGCCCAGCGCGTAGCCGAACTGCGTCGCCGTCACGAGATAGCCGGCGCTGGTGACGCCATGGTGGAAGGACGCGGCCACCGCGGCCAGCAGCGGCTGAACGTAATAGAGATTCCCGACCATAAGCCCGGTCGTCACGGCAAACAGCAGCACGCGCGGGGCGGTCAGCAACCCGGGCTGGGCCTCAGTCTCGGGCATCGAGGGGCATTCCTTGCGACAGAATCAGGCCTTGCGACAGAATCAGGCCTTGCGACAGAATCAGGGCACGTTCAGTCCCCGATCGGGCACACGGTCATTGCCCCGAAGCCACGCAGGCGGTCCTGCATGCCGGGGCCGCGGCCATTTCCTCTCTCGCCGGGTCGGTTGGCCCGACGATCCGGAGGCATTTATCCGTGATTCCAAACAGTTGCGACGGGCTAGGCGGTCCGCTTGGCCGAGGCCACGCCGTCTCCGCCGGAATACCCCGGTCGGGTCGGACCGTCTGTACGCCTGGGTGGATGGTGCACGAAAATCTGCGCCGCGCTGCGTTGGGAGGGACTGGAGGCAGGCGTCGGCACGCGCCCGATGTAGGAACGACCTGTCCGAATGCAATTCCCTCAATCGGAGAAGCCGGCCCAGGGACGCTGTTCGAGCGGGGCAGCCAGACGCGTGCGTCGGCGGTTTCCCTCGGCCGCGCATGCGTCCCGCGCTTGCCAAGTTTGCCGGCAGTCGTCAAACGGTAACCTCGGCAGAGGGACACGATGGAACCAGTCGTTCGTGTGGCGGTGAATGTGACGTTCCTGCGGATGGACCGGCCCCCGGCTGAGGCCCCCCCCAGCCTGCCGCCCGGCTTCCAACTCGTCCGCGTGGCGGCACCCACCGTCGGATTCTACCGCTACCTCTATGATACGGTCGGCGGGGACTACGTCTGGTGGCTGCGCCGGACGCTCCCCGATGAGGACCTGGCGTCCCTGCTCGGGGACCCCGCCGTATCGCTCTACACGCTGTATGCGGGGGGTGAGCCGGCGGGCTTCTTCGAACTCGACGCGCGCGGCCGGCCCGACGTGAACCTGGGGTATTTCGGCCTGATGCCGCATGTGATCGGCGGTGGGGTCGGCTACGCCTTCCTGCGGCGCGCGGTCGATATCGTCTGGCGCATGAACCCACGTGGCATGACGGTCAACACCTGCACCGCCGATCACCCGCGCGCGCTGCCGACCTATCTGCGCGCCGGCTTCCGCCCGGTCCGCCAGGTGCGGGAGGTGTGGAACGTGCCGACCCGCCTGGGCTTGCGCATACCCGAACATTTGCGGGTCTGATACCAACCGCCGTAGAGAATGCCACTTCTCCCTCTCCCCTTGAGGGCTTGGGCCGCAGAGCGGACCAAGGCTGGGGTGAGGGGGCGTACCACCACCGGCGGTGCGGCTCGCCCCCTCGCCCCGCCCCTCTCCCTCAAGGGGAGAGGGAGGCGTTACTGCCGCCGCAACCTATGAGTCGGTCTCAACGGCCGTTGGTGTGACACCAATTTGTAGGTGATCTCCACGCTAGGGTGACTTCACCCGTCACCGAACCCTCGCGCCGGTGCGAGGCCATGGAGGCAGCGAAGTGGCAAACGTGGCCGCACTGGATCTCCCGAGATGCTGGGGACAATCGGCCGACGCCGCATTACCGGTGATGGCACGCGGCCCGAGGGCGCTTTCGACCCTCGCCGCA
>JARLIJ010000078.1 GCA_031291795.1 Acetobacteraceae bacterium
CGCGACCGATCCGGACTTCGCGACCACCCCGGCGCGCACCCGCAACCGCGACCGGGTGATGGCGCTGGTGGGCGAGATCATGGCCACCCGCCCGCGCGCCCACTGGCTGGCGAAAATGCGGGAAGCCGGCGTGCCGGCCGGCGCGATCAATTCGGTGGCGGAAGCGTTCACCTCGCCCGAGATCGCCGCGCGCGGCCTGCTCAGCGCCATCCCGCATCCGGTGGCGGGCACCGTGCCGAACGTTGCGCCGGCGTTCCGCCTGCACGGCACCCCGCTCGCCGATCCCATCGCCGCGCCGATGCTGGGGCAGCACACCGACGAAATCCTGCGCGAGGTCCTGGGCTACGACGATGCCCGCATCGCGGCATTGGCGGAAAACGGCGTGGTGCGCCGCGGCAACAGTTGAACCGCCCGACGTCCGCGCTGGCCTGGCATCGGGGCTCCGGTTCCAGGAGCGCACGTCATGGATTTCCTCTGCTGCATGCGGCAGGGCTGCCAGCCCCGCATCTGCCCGGTGGAACCGACGCGCGACTGGACGGACGCGACGCCCGAGGTCTTCGCCTATCGCTGGCAGCACAAGGTCCGGTATTGGGCCGGAGGCGGAATGGCGGCTTTCGTGGGCAAGAGAGCGAAAAGCTGCCCCTTGCCCCGAGCCTGTCGGTAATTCTGTGTGCGGCGGCAATCGACCCGGAGCGGTCCTTCGTAGCCAACATGGCGCCCACGTTGACGGGACCCTAGGCTTTCCTGCCGCTTATTGGGTCGCGCAGCCGCAGAAAATCGGCGTCTAAGTCTCCGTCATCATGCTGGAAGCGAGAATTTACGCTCTATGTCCAATAGATAAGTGTAGGGCGAAGCAGCTCGGGCCTTGGATTGACCCAGATACGACTTGACGCCGATACCGGCTGCTGTGATGAACGCTCCAACACCAAGTACTACAGGAGCCGAAAAGCCTGTTGCCCATAGTGCCACGCTCGGGGCGGCTGAGTACGTAGCCGCACTTTGAAAGCCGTCCCAGGCGCTTCCTATCGCCTGATCCTTGAGTTCATTTTTCAATCTTGCGAGCGCCGGCCTGACCTCGTTCTCAAAGACCCGCTTCGCTTCACTTTCGATTTTCCGGCCGTCAGCAGACTTCTCGATCGAACTCCTGAGCGCATCAAATTTGCCCGACAGCTCTGCCAGCTGATCCCGACGGCCTCTACGAAACTTCAGCAGCTTTTGGATCGGAGTTTCCGGGTCCACACGAAGACCTTCCATGACTACCGATACTAGTGCGCCTCTTGCCGCGGTTGGACCGCTCGCCGTCACGTCATCGATCAGGCAACGCAGGTTAACGCCCGACGACGACTCTTCATTGGTGAGCGGAGAAACATCAATCTCGCGAGCAAGAAGTGCTGCCAATGCAGACATGTAAATTTCAGCAAATCTTCCATCCACAACGACCCAGTCGCCTTCTTCGTGATGCGGACGGCGTCTACGCAGGTGGAGCAATTCGCGAGACAGTTCTTCCGGGTGCATTTGGTAGAAATCAAAATCTTCCATCATTTGACGAACATACGGCGGGAGCTTTCCGGCCGAAAGAAGCTCTAAGCCTCCAGATTGAATAAACAGCGATCGGAGCTCGGGGGGCATCTTGTCCGGATGGATTCCTACAACCCTACCCATGCGCGACCTTATTCCGTGGCCGAGCTTATCGGCATGCATGAGCGCTTGCTGAGAAGGTCCGCCAGATCGTCCATGTGATATTGAGCGAGACCACTCTGGTTCCTCCATGAGTTTGAGAACTCGCTTGCCGAGCGCCTCCAAAACGTCTTGGTGTAAGTCGCAACGAAGTGGACGCAAGTAACCTTCTTGCTCGCAGATCTTCGTATCGGCTTCTTGGTAAGGCGTTTGAATTGATGTCGGCACGATTGTTTGGATTTCATCCCAAAACAAGACAGCGGATCTCAACCAATCCGCATCGCGAATGTCGATATGAGGGTAATATAGTGCCGTTCCAAGCATCCTCTCCTCCCCCTGTCTCGTGTCTATCCGCTTCGAAGCCGTTACGCTATATCAAGCCACAAGATCGCGCTAGCGCTCTTACCAACAGCGCTTCGCTCGCCCACCCGACGACCAGCCTCTCCTTCCCACCCATCTCGGCCCACTAGGCTCCAGGATGCTTTGTCCCCTTTCGGGGAGTCGCCCGAGGCACGCGACCGACCAACATGGGCGCGTTGCGCACCTGAACCGGTCGATGTCGGGTGTTTGCTTCCGACGTCGCTTACTGGCCATCTTGGCAGCCGCCATGGGCGCTGAAGAAGTCTGACCTGAAACATCGGCCCCCTACACCGACAACGCCTTACCGTGCTTGAGTCGTGGGCGCTCCCGGCGCCTACTCGTCGCTGCCGATGTGTCCATGGAGAATTCTGTGGCCCTCGATGGACATGATTCGCAGTTTGACGTTCTGATTATGAAAGCGGATCCAGCGCAGGCGCAATTTGGGGTCAGAAAGGACCGCCTCGACTTGCTCCCCATGAGAGATCTCGACTGCGACGTTGTCGATGGTCAGACCTTCGGTGGCGAGAAAGGCGGTGACCAAGTCGGCGAAGGATGGAGGCAAATGGTCCACATGGCAGCACTTCGGGTCTACACGGGTGCCCATGATGGGACAATAAATCTGGCCGCCATGCTTGTTGAAAGTGTTGTTCCGCCACTTCAGGATGGCGCGCCGAACTGCCTGTCGGAATGCCTCGTAAGCTCGGTCTACATGGTTGCGCCGTTGTGCTGCGAAGCAGATGTGATAGCTGAACCGGGTAACGGTGCCGTCCACTCGCTCGACGCCGAAGCCGTGACCGGATCGGGTTTCGCCATTGCCGTAAATGCCCACCCGCTGGACACCAAGCCCGACCTTCTCTGCGCATCCCGGGTGCCGTTGCAACGCATCCAACACCACGGCGGCCTCCCCTCCGGTCAGGAAGTCGCCGGGTTTATGCGCGTCCTTGATCTGGCGCACATATTCCTCAGCTTTGCTCTTGGCCGAAAAAACCTTGCCGCCAAGCACAACCCGTTCTCGTCGGCTCACAATCTATCCTCGTCTGCTTCGTCCTCATCCGCCCGAGACTACTCCGCCTATTTTCGTCCATCGGAAGGCATGCGGAAAGGTCCGCTTTGGAGGTTCCGTCCCCACTCGGCGCAACGTCCGGGATGGGCGCAGAGCAGACCTCCGTGCGATCGGCTCTCTACGTCCGCTTCCATCACAAGCGGCGGTGGTGTGGAGTATGCCATTCCATCTCGTTCGCAGACCGGCTGTTAGCCCGGCCGCCCATGTCTTTGCCACATGTCGTGTTTGTAAGCCGTGGGTCCTCGCGCCAAGCGCGAGGATGACGAGTGGGGGGGCGGCGAGGAGACGAGTGGGGGGCGGCGAGGAGACGAGTGGGGGGCGGCGAGGATGACGAATGCGGGGCGGCGAGAGACCCGCCCCGTCCCCGCCCTACACCCGCTCGCTCACCTTGATCGCCACCCGGCAGCCGGCCTTGATCGCCGCGCGCATCAGCCGGTAGCCCACCGCCTGCTCCGCCCCATGGGCGAGGCCGATATCCCGATGCTCCAGCTCCTCGACCCGGAACCGATCGATCGTCTCGCGCAGGCCCGCCTCGGACTCGCCCAGCGCGTCGATCTGGCTGGAATAATGCGCGTCGATCGCCTCTTCCACCGCCACGGTGCAGGCCATCGCCGCGCGCGAGCCCATGGCCGCGGTCGCCGCCCCCAGCGCAAATCCGGCGAGGTGCCACAGCGGCAGCAGCGCGGTCGGGCGCACCCGCCGCTGCGCCACCAGCGCGCCGAACGTCTCCAGATGCACCTGTTCCTGCGCCTTCATGTGGCGCAGCACGTCGCCGTTCTCGCCGCGCCCCAGCACGGCCAACTGGCCGGCATAGATCCGCGCCGCGCCGTATTCGCCGGCATGGTCGACGCGGATCATCCGCTCGACCTGCTCCCGCGGGGTGGGCTCGCCCGGCAGCGTCTGGTCGTCGCTCATCGCCTCCGCCTCCTTCCGTCCATCCCCGACGACAATGCGGCGGCGAACACCAGCGCGAACAGCATATTCGCCATCGCCAGCGACACCGGCACGCCCGGCACCAGGTAGGTCGCATCGTCGCACGGCTTGGCGGGATGCGCCGGCATGCTCGCCAGCCGCTCCGCGATCGACCCGCTCGCCAACCGCGGCGCCGCGCATTCCGGCAGCGGGCTCGGCCACCAGCCGGCCTCCACGCCGACATGCACGAACGCGATCGCCGCATCCGCCAGCACCGTCGCCACCGCCAGCCACAGCAGCAGCCGCGCGATCCCGGTCGGCATCACCAGCGCGACCAGCCCCAATCCCAGCGCTACGCGATACGGCCAGCGCTCCACCAGGCAGAGCGCGCAGGGCACGATGCCGCCCCAGATCTCCAGCGAAAAAGCGAAGGCCAGGGCGGCGGCGGCGGCCAGCACGCAGGCCAGGGCAGCGGGACGAAGCGACACGGTGCGCATGCCCGCGATGTGCGCCGGTTCGCAGGACGGCGCAAGTTGCTCCTGCGTGAAAGGGAGAATACCGTCTCCCGCGACCGCCATGGGGAGAAGATCATGCGCCGCATCGTCTGGGGCCGGAACACATCCAGCAACGTGATGAAGGTCTTATGGGCTCTGGATGAGCTCGGCTTGCCGTTCGAGCGGATCGACGTCGGCGGCGCTTTCGGCAAGACCGATACCGCGGAATACCGTGCGATGAACCCGACCGGCCTGGTGCCGACCTTGCAGGAGGAGGCGTTCACCCTGTGGGAGAGCAACGCGATCTGCCGGTACCTGTGCGCGGCGCATGCCCCCGCATCGGCGATGTGGCCGCAGGACCTGCACGCACGGGCGAATGTCGATCACTGGATGGACGCCCAGCAGACCGTGCTGAACCGGCCGATGACCGTGGTGTTCTGGGGCCTGGTCCGCACCGCCCCGGACAAGCGCGACATGGCCGCGATCGGCCTGGCGATCCAGGACACCGCCAAGGCCTGGGCGCTCATCGAGGCCGGCCTGGCGCGTCACCCCTACATCGCCGGCGAGGCCTTCACGCTGGCCGACATCCCCTGGGGCGTGCACGCCCACCGCTGGTTCAACATGGACTTCCAGCCGCCCGCGATGCCCGCGCTGCGCGCCTGGTACGACCGGCTATGTGAGCGGCCGGCCTACCACACCCAGGTGTCGTCCCAGCCGGTCGTCTAGGGCGGTTTCAGGGGGAGTGGAAAACCTGGCCTGCCCCCGCTGCACCCGGACAACGCGGCACCGGCCATCATTCTCCCTCTCCCCTTGAGGGAGAGGGCTGGGGTGAGGGGGCCAACGGCACAGGACCAGGTGGTTGCCCCCCTCACCCCGACCCTCTCCCTCAAGGGGAGAGGGAGAATATCGGTGGCGGCACGATTCGAACGCGCTCTAGCCCAGCAGACCCTGCACCTTCTCCGCCGGGCGGCACAGGCGGACGCCGCGCGGGGTCGCCACCACCGGGCGCTCCATCAGGATCGGGTGCGCCAGGATCGCGTCGACCAGTTCGTCGTCGGTCTTCGTGGGATCGTCGAGCCCGAGTGCGTCGAACGGCGTGCCGCGGCGGCGCAGCAGTTGCCGCGGCGGCATGCCCATCCGCTGCAGCAGGTCGAGCAGTTCGGCGCGGCTGGGCGGGGTCTTCAGGTATTCGACGACGCGTGGCTTTGCGCCGGCCTCCTGCAGCATGCCGAGCACCTTGCGGGAGGTGCCGCAGTTCGGGTTGTGGTAGATGATGGTCTCGGCGGCCATGGCGGATGCTCCGTTTTCAGCGATGCTATCCCCGCCCTCCCCTTCCGCAAACCGGCCGTGTCGCTATTCTTAGCGTGGTGCAACGAAGGAACGTCCGATGCAGCGCCACCACGCGCCACCGACGCTCGGCACGGGGCTGCCGGCCGGCCACCTCGGCTGGATAGCGCCCCGCGGCGCGAGGCACACCGTCACGCCGCCGCTCCCCTCCACACCGCTGCGGGCCGACCGTTCCGGCCGGATAGCGTCCCGCGGCGCAGGCGAGAGCGTCGCATGATACCGATGCGCCTGGACTGGTCCGGCGTCGCCACGGCGCACACGGACGACGCCGACGGCACGCTCGTGGAGCTGCTGGGCTTCCCCGCGACCGGGACCATTGCCCCCTGTGCGACGCATTTCCTGCTGCTGCCGGAGGCGCCTTGCTGCGCCGGCTGCCTGCCGGGTGATCCGACCGGCGCGGTGGAGGTGTTCGCGGCCGCCCCGGTGCCGCTGCGGCTGGGCGCGCTACGGCTGCAAGGCCGCTGGCAGGTCGCGCGCGAACCCCGCAGCTGGCACTACCGCCTGCAGGACGCGCGGACCATGGAGGCGCCGGGATGGCGCGCCGTCACCCGGCGGGGCGTGCTCGCCGCCGGGCCGCTGATGTGCCTGGCCACGTGTGCCCGCGCCGAACCGCAGGAAGTACGGGCGGTGCTGGCGGCGTCGCCGGCAATCGATATCCATTCCCATGCCGGCGGGATCGCAGGGGTGACGCGGATGCGCAGCGGTGTCGGGTTCTCGCCGATCGCCGACCCGATGCGCGCGGGCGGGCTGGCAGTGGCCTGCCTGGCGGTGGTGTCGGACGGGCCCACCCACCACATCGCCGCCGACGGGCTCATCCATCCCTATCGCACGCCGGAGCCGGGGGAACTCGCCGCCTATGGCGCGCTGGCGTTCCGCCGGCTGCAGGAGGTCGCGCACGCCCAGGGGCTGGCGGTGATCGCCGACGCCGTCGGGCTGCGCGCCGCGCGGGCCGGGGTGCCGTCCGCGATCATCGCCGCCGAGGGCGCGGATTTCCTGGAAGGCCGGCTCGACGGGCTGGCCGACGCGCATGCCCGCTGGACGCTGCGCCACCTGCAGCTGACGCATTACCGGGTGAACGAGCTGGGCGACATCCAGACCGAGGCCCCGGTGCATGACGGCCTCACCGATTTCGGCGCCGACGTGGTGCGGGCCTGCAACCGTCTGGGGATCGTGGTGGACGTGGCGCACGGCACGCTGCCTTTGGTGCGGCGGGCGGCGGCGGTGACAACAAAGCCGCTGGTGCTGTCGCATACTTCGCTGACGCGGGCGCCGGGGCCGCGCAGCCGGCAGATCTCGGTGGAGCATGCCAAGGTGATCGCGGGGACCGGCGGCGTGATCGGGGTGTGGCCGCCGGCCTCGATCTACCCGACGCTGCCGGCGATGGCCGCGGGGATGGCGCGGCTGGTGGACGCAGTGGGGATCGACCATGTCGGGCTGGGGACCGACCTGCGCGGGCTGGTCGGGCCCTCGGTGCTGCCGGATTACGACGCGCTGCCGGGGCTGGCGGAGGCCCTGCTGGCCGCCGGGTTCAACGCCGCAGAAATGGGCAAGCTGCTGGGCGGCAACTACGCGCGGGTGTTCCTGGCGAGCGTGGGGTGAGCCGCAAGCGGGTACGGGTGGAGCGGGTGCCATGAGCCGGGTGCGCGGGGACCAATGGCGCAGGGACGAGTGGCGCGGGCGTAAGATAAGCGGGTGTGCGTGGAGCGGGTGAAGGGAATCGAACCCTCGTATGCAGCTTGGGAAGCTGCCGTTCTACCATTGAACTACACCCGCGCGCCGCGGCGAGGCGCAATCTAGGCAAGGCAGGCGCCGGGCGCAATCGGGTGCGGCCGATGAAACAAGGCCATCGCCCGAACGCGCGTTGGCGGGCGCGCCAGGGCCTTCGCGCCAACGCGGCCCCGGTCGAACAGCGCGGCCGAATCCGCAGCCCGATGGCGGTCGCGTGCCACAGCCGAATGCCGTCGACGTGCAGCATTCCGGACGAACCACCGGCCGTCGGCTTGCATTCGTCGATGGTAGGGGTATATACCCTCTTTATGGCGAACCCCGATCCTCCTTGCGCCTGCACGCTGCTCCGCCGCGCCTCGCGGGCGGTCAGTGCCGCCTACGACACCGCACTGGCCCCGTCCGGCCTGCGCATCACGCAGTTCTCCGTCCTGCGCACGCTGGCGCGCCTCGGCCCGCTGCCGATCAGCCGGCTGGCGGCCGAGGCGGCGCTGGACCGTTCCACCATGGGGCGCAACCTCGATCCGCTGGAGCGCCGCGGCCTGGTCAGGCTGCAGGTTGGGGAGACCGACCAGCGGGAGCGGGTGGCGCATCTCACGCCGGCCGGCGAGGCCGCGATCGAGGCCGCGTTGCCGCACTGGCGCGTGGCCCAGGCGCGGGTCACGGCGCTGGTCGGGCAAGTCACGATCGGCGCGCTCGCCGAACAGCTGAGTGCCTTGCGAAGCCTGTAATACCAACCGCCGAAGAGAATGACACTTCTCCCTCTCCCCTTGAGGGCTTGGGCCGCAGAGCGGACCAAGGCTGGGGTGAGGGGGCGTACCACCACCGGCGGTGCGGCTCGCCCCCTCA
>JARLIJ010000079.1 GCA_031291795.1 Acetobacteraceae bacterium
CAAAACCCCCGGGAATTGGCCGCTCTCCTCATGAGGCAACCGATAAGCGAGATTGATGCCGGGATAGCGAAGGGGGACACCACTCGAAACGATCTGCCCGAGCCGGTTCCTGTCTTCGTGGTTTACGAAACCGCTTTCGTCGATACTGACGGTGTGCTGCAATTTCGGCCAGACTTTTATCACAGAGACGCCGCCATCTGGAACCAAATGCAGAGAAGCCATTGAGGTCAAGCAACGGGAATCTTGCAAAGGTCGAAACGCGAAATTCAACCTGACCCGCCACCGCGGCAAGCCTGCGCATGGTAAAAAGAGAAACTACGCCTCCGGCATCTCCGCGATCACATCGATCTCCACCAGCCATTCCGGCCGCGCCAGCGCCACCACCACAAGCCCGGTGAACACCGGGAACACCCCCTTCATCCACCGCCCCAGCACCCGATAGATCGTCTGCCGATGGCGAATATCCGTGAGGTAGACAGTCACCTTGCAGATATGCTCCAGCGAGGCCCCGCATTCGCGCAGCAACTGGTCGATGTTGCGCATGACCTGTTCGGCCTGTCCCTCGGGATCGCCGATCGCGACGCTGACGCTGGTATCCAGGTCCTGCGGACACTGCCCGCGCAGATAGATCGTGCGCCCCGCGATCACCGCCTGGCACAGATCGTTGTCCAGCTTCTGCTCCGGATACGTATCGCCGGTGTTGAACTTGCGGATGCGGGTATGGACCATCCCCGTCACTCCGCCGCCCGCTTAAGGCCAGGGTGACCCGGCCGCACCCGGTCCGACAACCCAGCGGATTTCTGCACGACGCGCAAAGGCTCCTCCCAATCAAAGTTGCGGTAGACGGCTGCCATGTTGGCAAACGGCGGCGACTGCGCAAACAGCTGGAACGTCAGCCGGTGCCCCGCATAATCCGAGTTCAGCAGGTCGCGCGCAAACGCCAGCAGCTTGCGCCGGTCCTCCGCCTGCCAGCTTTCGTTCATCGTATAGAACTTGTCCATCCACGGTGCCGTCTCCGGGTCGCGGAACGTCGCCGCGTCCGGCGTCACGCAGATCTGCCCGCCGCACAACTCGCGCGCCAGGTGCATCATGTGATGCAGCTGCGAAGACGCCAGCACCCGCCCGGTCATCAGCAGCGACTGGTCCGGCATCAGCAGCCCCGCCGGGCTGCGCTTCGCCATCGCGATCGCGGCGGTCAGATGCGCGTTGATCCCCTCCCGATAGCAAGCCAGCGCACCAAGCTTCTCCTGCACCGCCGGCTGCTGGTCCAGGCCGGTCTGCCGCACGTTGAACAACGCAGCGCCGATCATCATGTCCGCCAGCTTGATGTTGCGCTGCACGAAGGCGAATGCGCTGTAGCGGTGCAGCGTCGCGCGGATGAACGTGGCCGCCTTGGTGTGGCGGTAGAACAGCACGTCCTCCCACGGGATCAGCACGTCGTCGAAGATCAGCAGCGTGTCGACCTCATCGAACCGGTTCGCCAGCGGATAGTCCTCCACCGGCACGCGGCCGGCGAACCCGGTGCGGCAGATGAACTTCAGGTTCGGCGCGCTCAGGTTGCCGATGAAACCAACCGCGTAGTCGGACAGTTGCGAATCGCCCCAGTTCGCAATGGTGGGCTTGGTGAACGCCTGGTTGGCATAAGCCGCCGCGGTCTCGTATTTCGCGCCGCGCACGATGATGCCGGCATCGGTCTCCCGGACCACGTGCAGCAGCATGTCCGGGTCCTGGTCCTGCGGGCGCTTGGACCGGTCGCCCTTCGGATCGGTGTTGGCCGAGACATGGAACGGATCCTCCCGCACCACGCGCTCCACATGGCGGCGGATATTGGCGGAGAATTGCGGGTTGACCTCGTTCAGCACGTCCTGGCCATCGTACAGCGACCACATCTCGCCCACCGTTTCGTCGCCGACGCGGGTGACGATGCCGCCCACCTCATCCAGCACGGCGTTCACCGCGGCGCGCTTGGCGTGCCAGTCCTCCGGCGTCAGAGGCAGCTTCGTGCCGACCGAACACGTGTCGCCGCTCGCGTCGCGATACGCCATGGTGCCGGCGAACGCCGCCTCATGCGCCATGTCGTAGATGCGCGCACGGATATCGACCAGCGGCTTGAACATCGGGTGCGTCGTGACGTCGCGCACCCGCTCCCCCGCTACCCAGACCTGGCGGCCGTCGCGGATCGAATCGCGGTATTGCTGGCCGGTGCGGATCATGGCTGTGCTTCCGTCATGCTGGAGGGGATCTGGTATGGCGCGCCATAGCGCTGGCCAGCATAGATCAGCGGCAGCGCGTCCCGGCTGATCGTTTCGCTGACCCGACCGATCAGGATGCTGTGGCTGCCCGCGTCGTGCGCATCATGCAGATGGCAATGGAACGAACACAGCGCGTCCGTCAGGCACGGCACGCCAGGCGACCCGATGCGATGCCAGTCCGCGCAGGCGAAATCGAACGGTGCGTACCCGGTCCGTCGCCCGGCAAACGTGTCGGCAACCGCCGCCTGCTCCGCCGTCAGCAGGTTCACCGTGAACACCCCGTTGCCGCGGATGGCCTGGCACACCGGGCTGCGGCGATTGATGCAGGCCAGCACCATCGGCGGGTCGGCCGACACCGAGGCAACCGCGCTGACCGTCACCGCCAGCATCCCCGCAGGCCCGGCGGTCGCCACCACCGAGACGCCCGTGGCCGCGCGGCGCATGGCCGCAACGAAAATGTCGCGATCAGCATGGATCGACATGCCTGGATTCCCCGAATGCGGCTTTGCCCGCCGCTGCTTGCTATCGTCACACCGTAGAACACGACCCAATCCAAGGAAAAATCTATCCTGATAAGGTTTTGCCTCGGAAAAACCGAACCAGTGAGTCACCTCGTTCGAGGGGCTGACGGTCGCCATCTTCATCAGCGGGGGCTTGAAGACCACGCTGCCGAAGCAAATGTGGGATGACGTGCTGATGGCGGTGAGCCCGCCGCTGGCTGCGGCCTCGGTGTTCGCACTGTTCCTGGCGGCGGGACGGCTGCGCCCGGGTGAGGCAGAGGTCGGGCGCTAGCGGACTCGCCGACCGCCGCCGCCGCCGCCGCCGCAAATAATACGTTATAAGATCGATAATATTGCTTAAAGCACGGGGTCTGTCTGGTCCGGCGTCGGTGGGCCCCCATATGACATGCCGGTCTCGGTGCGGCGTCGGCAACAGCAGGATCCCGCCCCTGAGATGGATAAGGGGCCGGGAGGAGCCGGTGGATGGCCGGCCGCGCTCGCCAACAGCGACTTTTTTTCTGGACGCCACCGGGGCAGCGCACGTAGGTTACGATATTATTGTGATATCGAACTGCACGCCGAACCGTTCGACAGATCGGAGTTTTGGTCATCGCCAAAGATAGTGATCGGCTTGTAACGCAGGGACCGTCGGAGGTCTTGTCGGACAGGCGCCGCCCGGGACCGCGAGACAAGATCAGTCCGGCGTTGATCCCGTTGTTGCGCAATCCGACAGGCGGGGCCGCAAATCCAGTGTCTGAGGACCCAGTGTCTGAGGGCCATATCGCGGGTGATGCCAATCCGCCGGACCCTGCCGATGACGCGGCCCACGAAGCGGAATTTATCGCCGCCGGGATGATCGGCCATGGTGACCGCCGGGCGGCAAGGGGAATCGCGATCGGCATTATCCTGTCTGTGCCGGTGTGGATACTGCTCTACTTCATCCTGCGATAGGGCGTGGGCCGGCGATGACGCGCGCCGGGTCGTTGGTGTCGTGCTGGATCATCCGCCGCCGCTGACCCGCGCGTCACGTCGCCGCCTCAGGCAGCTGCCAGCACCGGCTCCGGCACCGCCAGCCCCAGATGGCTGCGCAACGTCGGGCCCGCATAGTCGTGCCGGTAGATGCCACGTCGTTGCAGGATCGGCACGGCCTCATCCACGAACAGGTCCAGTTCCGCCGGGAACCAGGCCGGCAGCAGGTTGAACCCGTCGCAGCCGCCCTGGGTCAGCCAGGTCTGCATGTGGTCGGCCAGCGTCTCCGGCGTGCCCACGAACGACTGGTGCGTGCGCGACCGCGCCAGAATGCGCCCGCCATGCGCGATCGTCAGCGCCTCCCGCACGCAGCGATCCAGGAACGCGCCGGCGGCCGGGCTCAGATCGGGATTGGCCGCGCGCACGTCGGCGGCCGGCACCGGCGCGTCGGGCGACAAATCGTAGAGCGGGAACTTCAGGTACTCGCTCATCATCCACGTCCCGACCCGCGGATGCACCAGCTCGTCGAGCTCCACTTCCTTGCGCTGCGCTTCCGCCATCGTGGAGCCCAGGATCGGGGAAAACCCAGGCAGGATCTTCACCGTCTCCGGCCGCCGCCCGCACGCTGCCATCAGCGCGTGGATGTCGGCGCGGAACGCCTGCGCTTCGGGCAGCGTGGTCGGCGCGGTGAAGATCGCCTCTCCGATGGAGGCCGCGAATGCGCGTCCCGGCGGCGAACCTCCCGCCTGCACCAGCACCGGCCGGCCTTGCGGCGGCCGAGGCAATCCCAACGATCCCTCCACCTGGAAGAACCGCCCGCGATGGGCGATCGGCCGCTCCCCGGCGTCCCATAATGCGCGCACCACGTCGACGAATTCCTGCGCCCGCTCGTAGCGCAGCGACTTTTCCATATGCGGCTCGCGGCCGAAATTCGCTGCCGCCTGGTCCTGCGAGGTGGTGACCACGTTCCACCCTGCGCGTCCGCCGCTGAGGTGGTCCAGCGTGGCGAATTTGGCGGCAATCAGGAACGGCTCGTGGAAGCTGGTGGACAGCGTGGCAACGACGCCGAGGTGTTCGGTGACGCTGGCCACCGCCGCACAGACCGAGACGGGATCGAGGTTGTTGATCGCGACCTCCCCCACCACGCGGCCGCGGCTTTCGCGTGCGGCCAGGGCGTCGCCGACGAACAGCGAGTCGAACTTGCCGCGCTCGCAAGCCAGCGCGCAGCGGCGGAAATAGTCCAGTTCGGTGACCTGTTCGGAGGCGGCGTCCGGGTGGCGCCAGGCCGCGATATGGTGGCCACCGGGATAAATGAACAGACCGAAATGAAGTTGCTGGCCGATATACATGCGTCTCTCTCGCCGTCAGGCGGCGTAGCGGTTGACCGGGCGCGGGAGCCTGAGACGGTCCCGCAACGTCATGCCGGCGGCGTCCGGTGTGTGGGGCAGGGTGGCGAGCAGGCCGAAATCCACCGGCGGATCATGCGGCAACAAGTTGAAGCCGTCGCACGCACCGACCGCATCCCACTCCCGCATCATCGTGCGCAGCTGTGACGGCGTGCCGACGAACTGCAGGGCCGAACCGTGCTGACCGATCGCGTCGGCGCGGCGTTGCGCCTCGGCCGTGGTCGCGCCCAGGATGGGGACCAGGTCGACCAGGATGCGGATCGCCTGCAGCCGACGGCCATGCCCGGCCACCTGCTCGCGGATCGCTGCGCAGGCGCTTTGCGCCGCGTCGCGCGTGGTCGGCGCGATCAAGGCCACGTCGGCGAATTGTGCGGCGAAGCTGCGGGATTCGGCGGACGCGACCGGCACGATGATGACCGGCCAGCCTTGCAGCGGACGCGGCGCGTTCAGCGGACCACGGACCGTAAAATACATGCCCTCGTGGTTGATCCGGTGGATCCGGTCGGGGTTGGTGAACAGCCCGCCGGGACGATCGACCAGGATCGCGTCGTCCTCCCAGCTGTCCCAAAGTTTCGCGGTCGTTTCGAGGCATTCGACCGCCCGCGCGTCTGGGTCGTCGGGGGGAGCGACATGGCCGAATTGCGCGGCCCGCTCGACGCCGGCGGTCAGGTCGACGATCACTGCGCTGCGCCCGCCGGTCAGCCGGTCGATCGCAGCGAACGCGCGCGCCAGGTGGAACGGTTCGGTGTGGTCGAGCGGCACGCTGGCGCCCAGGCCGATGCCAACCGGCACCGAGGCGAGGGCGGCGATCAGCGGCGCGCCGTCGAGCATCGGCGTCGCCGGTCCCGGCGAACGGACGAACAATGCGGCGTCGAGGCCGGCATGGGCCACGCCGGTGATCAGCGCGCGGTAATGCGCGAGGGTGATCGCGGGCGGTGTGTCGGCGCTGGGAAACGAGGCAGTCAGGATCATCGGATCAGGTCAGCACCAGCGTGCTGTTCTCGCGGTTCCATCCGATCTGCGCCGTCGCGCCGATTTCGACCGCGCCGCTCGGGGCCGGCAGGCGCACGGTCAGTTCGGTGCCGCTCGCCATCGTCGCAATCAGGCGCGTGGCGGAACCGGCATAGACCGCTTCCGCCACGCGGCCGGTCACGCAGCAATCGGCGTCGGGGCCAAGCCGCATGTGCTCCGGACGGACCACCAGCGCGGCGGCCTGCCCCGCACCGAGGTTGGGTGGCGCGCCGGCGGGCAAGGCGAATATGCCGTCCGGAGTCTCCAGCATGGTGCCGGCGATCTTGCCGTGGAAGATGTTGGAGATGCCGATGAAGTCGGCGGCAAACGCGGTTGCAGGACGCTCGTAGATTTGCTGCGGCGTGCCGATCTGTTCGATGCGCGCGTGGTTCATCAGGCAGATGCGGTCGGACAGCGCAAGCGCTTCCTCCTGGTCATGGGTGACGTAGATGATGGTGACGCCGGTGTCGCGATGCAGCCGCTTGATCTCGATCTGCATGTGTTCGCGCAGTTTCTTGTCGAGCGCGCCCGGCGGCTCGTCCATCAGGATGATCGAGGGCTGGTAGACGAAGCAGCGGGCCAGTGCCACGCGCTGCTGCTGCCCGCCGGACAGCGCGCGCGGCATGCGGTGGGCGAGGTGGCCCAATTGCACCATTTCCAGCGCCTGCGTGACGCGGCGGCGGACCTCGGCATCCGAGCGGTGGCGCATGCGCAGCGGGAAGGCAACGTTTTCCTCGACGGTGAGGTGGGGGAACAACGCGTAGCTCTGGAACACCATGCCGATGTCGCGGCGATGGACCGGCGTGTGGGTATGGTCGTGGCCGTCGATGTAGATCGTGCCGGCGGATGGCTCGACCAGGCCGCTGACGATGTGCAGCAATGTGGTCTTGCCGGAACCGGACGGCCCCAGGACGGTCAGGAGTTCGCCCGATGCGACGGTAAGGTCGACCGGCTCCAACGCCGTAACCGTCCCGTATCGTTTGCTCAACTGGTGCGCGCGTAGCTTGGGCTTGGCGAGGGCCTGGTCCCAGTTGACCGGATGGATGTCCATGCGACCTCGCTACGCCGGGGCTTGCGGCGCGCGGCTCGGTCGCGCCCAAGCCATGCTTCCCCCTCTCCCCTTGAGGGAGAGGGATGGGGTGAGGGGGCCAACCCGTACCGCCGACGATGTTGGCCCCCTCACCCCAACCCTCTCCCTCAAGGGGAGAGGGAGCATGTCGGCCGCCATCTGCGCGCGCATCGCGGCCTCAATCCGCCGCAAGATGGGAGGCACCCGTCGCCTGGTAGCGGCTCGTCGGCCGCAGCAGCCCGAGGTGCTCGCGCAGCGTCGTCCCCTCGTACTCCGTCCGGAACAATCCGCGCCGCTGCAACTCCGGCACGACCAGCGCGATGAAGTCGTCCAACCCGTCCGGCACCAGCGAGAACGCCAGCATGAACCCATCCGCGACCCCGCCGCGGAACGACGCCTCCATGTAGTCCGCGACCTGCGAGGCCGTCCCGCGGATCACATCCCCGCCGCGCGCCGCGCCGTAGCGCAGATAGAGTTGCCGCAGCGTCAGATGTTCCTCGTCGATCAGCCGGATGATCTGGTCGAAGAACTGCTTGTGCCGGTTGGCGGTCGCCGGAATGCGCGCGCGCGGGATCGGCTGGTCCAGCGGCAGGTCGGACAGGTCGATGCCCTCCAGGTCCTCCGACAGCACTTCCAGGCCGACCACGGGATGGATCATCGACTGCAGTTCGTCGAACTTTTCCTCGGCCTCGCCGGCGGTGCGGCCAACGATGGTGGTCAGGCCTGCCATGATCTTCAGATGGTCCGGCGCGCGCCCGAACCGCGCCATGCGCCCCTTCACGTCCGCATAGAAAGCGCGCGCATGCTCCAGCGAGGCATCGCGCGTGAAGATCACCTCGGCCGTCTCTGCCGCCAGCTCCTTGCCCGCTTCCGACCCGCCGGCCTGGATGATGACCGGGCGCCCCTGTGGCGCGCGCGCAATGTTCAGCGGCCCGCGCACCGAGAAGAACGTCCCCTTGTGCCGCAAGTAATGCATCTTGTCGAGATCGAAATAAACTCCGCTCTCCCGGTCCAGCGTGAACGCATCGTCGTCCCAGCTGTCCCACAACCCGAAACAGATTTCGACGAATTCCCGCGCGCGCTCATAGCGCAGCGCATGGTCTTCCAGCCCGTCGCGGCCGAAATTGTAGCCGCCCGCGGGATGCGCCGACGTCACCACGTTCCAACCCGCGCGCCCGCCACTGAGATGATCCAGCGACGCGTATTGCCGCGCCAGGTTGTACGGCTCGTAGTAACTGGTGGACATCGTGCCGGCGAGGCCGATCTTCTCGGTCACGCCGACCAGCGCCGACAGCAGGCTCAGCGGCTCCCAGATGTTCATGAAGCGCGGCGCGCGGCTGAGTGCCGCCATGTTGCCGTCGCGCGCACCGGCGGCATCGGCCTGGAACACGAAGTCGAACTTCGCTGCTTCCGCCTTGCGCACCAGCTTCACATAATGGGCAAAGTCGTTCGCGCCGTGCAGCGCCGCGCGCGAATGCAGCCACGCGGCGGGATGGTTGCCGGCCGGGCTCATCAGCCAGCCCAGCTTCATTGCGCCGCTCCCAGGGCCTGCATCGCGAACGCACTCCAGTGGTGACCGGCCCAGCGATGCATGCCGCATGCCAGCCCCGGCGCGGCATCCTTTTTGCAATGCAGCAAGCTCCGCACAGCGCATGGGGCACGACGCATGGTGCAGAAGATGCATCTGGCCTTCGATCTTTCGTACATCGCCATGGATGGCCGCTGGCGCATGCCGGGATCCTGGGTCGGCCAGACCTTCCCCGATGTCCGCATGTATGAGGAGATCGCGCGAATCGCCGAACGCGGCTGCCTCGACATGCTGTTCTCCGGCGACGGCACCGGCATTCCCAGCACGTGGCGGGGCTCGCGCGACGCTGCGATCAAATGGGGGATCAGCTGGCCGCGCCAGGAAATGAGCCCGCTGATGACCGCCATGTCGCGCGTCACGCAGCACCTGGGCTTCGGCGTGACTTATTCCACGACGTTCATGCATCCCTATTATTTGGCGCGCCTGCTGAACTCGCTGGACCACGTCACCGGCGGGCGGATTGCCTTCAATGTCATCACCTCCACCCGCCGCGCCGACTTCGCCAATTACGGCTTCGACGACATCATGGACCACGATGCGCGCTACGACCGGATGGAGGAGTTCATCGATGTCTGCCGCGAACTGTGGGACAGCGTCGAGCCGGACGCGATGCTGTGGGACCATGAGACCGGCCAGGTGGGCGACCCGGCCAAGGTCCACATGGTCGACCACCAGGGGCCCTATTTCAAAGTCCGCGGCCCGCTGAACACGCCGCCCGCGCCGCAGGGCCGGCCGGTACTGCTGCAGGCCGGCGGCTCCCCCCGCGGCATCCGCGCCGCCGCCTATGTCGCCGACATGGCGTTCGGCGCAGACATGGCCGTGGACCTGCAGGTCCGCCAGCGGGCCGCACTGGACGCCGCGCTGACGGCGCTGGGCCGCGATCCGGCGCGCGTCGGCATCATGTGGCAGCAGCCAATCGTGGTTGCGGAAACCGAACGGGAGGCACTTGCCCAGCGCGACCGCCTGCTGACCGCGGTGCCGCCGGAAGGCGCCGGCGTCTACCTGTCGCACAATGCCGGCTATGATTTCTCGACGCTGCCCGAGCGGTTCACGATTGGGGAGTTGCATCGGGAGATTGTCGCCAGCCATGCCTCTCCGGTGGGCTTCGTGCGCGAACTTGCCCATCAGTTCGGCAGTGACACGCAGATGTCACGTACCGAGTTCTTCGAGCACGGCATGCGTTTCGCCATGAGCTACGACACAACTTTGGCGGGCGCTGCCGCGCAGGTCGCCGACCGACTCGAAGAAGCCTTCGAGGCCACCGGCGCCCGTGGCGGCTTCATGCTTGGCCACACCGTCTCCATGCCGCTGGACCTGGTGCGAATCGTGGACCTGCTGGTGCCGGAGCTGCAGCGGCGCGGGCGCTTCCGGCGCGAATACAAAGGCCGAACATTGCGGGAAAACCTGTTCGACGACTGACCCGGCGGCGGTCACGAAACCCGGAGCAGGCTCCCCGGGGTGACGGACAGGCCCTTATGTGGTTTTAACGCACCGACGCGCGGCCCCGATCGGCCGCCGCAAGCGTTTCGATCCACTGTCCTGTCACCCTGCCCTTGCAAGGAAGTCCGCCATGGCGACGAGCACCGACGTCTCCCCGGTAAAGAGCGCCCCCAAGACGCTGCCCCCGCCGCGCGACCAGCATCTGCGGGACCTCGCCGACTGCATCCGGGTCCTCGCGATGGACGCCGTCCAGGCGGCGAAGAGCGGCCATCCCGGCATGCCGATGGGCATGGCCGATATCGCGACCGTGCTGTTCTCGGAGTTCCTGCGCTTCGACGCGGCCGACCCGCATTGGCTGGATCGCGACCGGTTCCTGATCTCCAACGGCCACGGCTCGATGCTGCTGTATTCGTTGTTGTACCTGACCGGCTACCAGGACATGACGATCGAGGAGATCAAGCGGTTCCGCCAGATCGACAGCAAGACCGCTGGTCACCCGGAATACCGTCATGCCGACGGAATCGAGACCACGACCGGGCCATTGGGCCAGGGCACCGCGAACGCGGTCGGCATGGCGCTGGCGGAACGGATCATGAATGCGTCGTACGGCGACGCGCTGGTGGACCATTACACCTACGTGTTCCTGGGCGACGGCTGCCTGATGGAGGGCATCAGCCATGAGGCGATCTCGCTCGCCGGCCACCTGAAGCTGGGCAAGCTGATCGCGTTCTTCGACAACAATGCGATCTCGATCGACGGGTCCACCAGCCTGTCGGTGTCGGACGATGAGACGGAGCGGTTCCGCGCTTCCCATTGGCACGTGCAGGAGATCGACGGGCACGACACGGATGCGATCCGCGCGGCCATCATCGAGGCGCAGAATGTCACCGACCGGCCGTCGATGATCTCCTGCAAGACGGTCATCGGCTTCGGCTTCCCGACCCGCGCCGGCACGCAGAAGGCGCACAGCGACGCCCCCGGCGAGGAAGAGATCGCCGGTGCCCGCGCGCTGCTGGGCTGGACCGCGCCGGCGTTCGTCATTCCCGAGACCCTGTTGAAGGCCTGGCGCGCGATCGGCGCACAGGGACGCGCCGGTCGGATGGCATGGGCGGATCGCGTGAAGGCGGCCCCCGAGGGTCTGCGGGCCGACTTCGAACGGCGCACACGGGGTGAGCTGCCCGCCGGCTGGCAGAAGGCCATCGCCGACGCGAAGCAGGAGTTCCTGGCCGGCGCCGACAAGCCGATCGCCACCCGCCAGGCGAGCGGCGCCGTGCTGAACCACCTGTTCGCCGCGATCCCCGAACTGCTCGGTGGGTCCGCCGACCTGACGCCGTCGAACAACACCCGTGCGAAGGGCCAGGTCGAGATCCGGCCTGGCGAATACAACGGCTCCTACGTGCATTACGGCGTGCGCGAGCACGGCATGGCCGCGGCGATGAACGGCATCGCGCTGCATGGCGGGCTGATCCCGTACGGCGGCACGTTCATGACGTTCTCGGATTATTGTCGGCCGGCGATCCGGCTGGCTGCGATGATGGAGATCCGCACGATCTTCGTCATGACGCACGACTCGATCGGGCTGGGCGAGGACGGCCCGACGCACCAGCCGGTCGAGCACCTGGCGGCGCTGCGTGCCATCCCGCATCTGGCGGTGTACCGCCCCGGCGACCCGATCGAGACCGCGGAATGCTGGGAGGCGATCATGGACGCGCCCCGCCAGGCCGCGCTGATCGCACTGTCCCGCCAGCCGATGCCGCTGCTGCGCCGCGACGCCGGCAGCGAGAACCCGTGCAAGAAAGGCGGCTACGTGCTGCTGGAAGCCGAGGGCGGGCCTCGCAAGGTGACGATCATGGGCACCGGGTCGGAGCTGCACCTTGCCGTTGAGGCGCGCGAACTGCTGCAGAAGGAGGGCATCCCCACTGCGGTGGTATCGATGCCGTGCCGGCTGCTGTTCGAGCAGCAGGATGCGGCGTACCGTCGTGCCGTGCTGGGCGAGGGCACCGCGCGCGTGGCAGTCGAGGCCGGCGTGGAGATCTCCTGGGACCGCTATTTGGGCTTCGACGGCCGCTTCGTCGGCATGCACGGCTTCGGCGCGTCGGGCAAGATCGGCGATGTGTACAAGAAGTTCGACATCACGACCGAGGCCGTCGTGCGCGCGGCCCGCGAGGCGCTGGCCGCGGTCGGCTAGCGGCCCGGCTTGCTCTCCCCCTCCCTTCGGGGAGGGGGTACGCCGTACCGGCAGCGCACCATCATCCCCGCAACGATGCCATCCCGCGATCCAGTTCGTCACGGAACCGGTACCACCCGCCGATCGCCGGCAAGAACCACGGGTTCCCCGAATACAGCGGATGCGTCGGGAAATCCTCCGTATCGAACGCGCTCGGTTGGTTCGCGACCCCGGCGATCTTCCGCGCGGTCTGCCACCCCAGATACGTCATCATCGCGACGCCGCTGCCGTTGCAGCCCAGCAGGTAGTGCATGCCGTCCTGCCGCCCCATATGCGGCAGTGCATCGAGCGTGAAGGCCACGTTCCCCGTCCAGGCATGCGTGATCTTCACGCCCTGCAACTGCGGAAACCGGTCCGTCATGAACTTGTAGAGAATCGGCGCGCTTTGCTGCGGCGTCACCGGCGTGAACCGCGCCCGACCGCCGAAGATCACGCGCTTGCCGTCGGGTGACATGCGGTAGTAGCACAGCACGCGCCGCGTATCGGACAGCGTGCGCCCCTTCGGGATCAGCGAGGCTGCAAGGTCGGGCGGCAACTCCTCGGTCGCGATGATATGGCTCGCGAGCGGCACGACGCGTCGTTTCAGCTCCGGCGTGATGTCGCCGGTGTAGCCGTTGGTGGCGATCACCACCTCATCGGCCTGCACGGTGCCGCGGTCGGTGCGCACCTCCCACCCGCCGTTGCGTTCCGTGATCTTCTGCACGCCGGCCTTGGCACAGATCGGAATGCCCCGAGCACGACAGGCATCCAGCAGGCCTTTGTAATATAGCGCCGGATGGAGGTTCCCCGAACGCTCGACGACCATGCCGCCATAGTAATAATCGCTGGCCATTTCTTCGCGCTGGCGCTCGCGCGGGATCATGTAGGCCTCGGACCGCGCGGCTTCGTTCAGCAGCGCGACCTTCTTCGCCTGGGCGGCGAAGTGGGCGGGCGTCCAGGCGCCGACGAAGCGGCCGGTCTTCTTCCAGTAGCACGCAATGCCTTCTTCCGCGATCAGCCGCTCGATCAGGCTGAACGCATCGGCCCCGTCCGCGAGCACGGCCTGCGCACGATCCGAGGCAGGATCGAGGCTTTTGCCGGAAAAGCTCTTCCCGATATTCACCCCGCCGCTGACACCGCCGCCGTTGCGTGTACTGGCGCCGAAGCCCAGTTCGGCGGCTTCCAGCACGACGCAGTCGATGCCGTTCTTCGCTGCTTCCAGCGCCGTGGACAGCCCGCCATAGCCGCCGCCGACGATCGCGACGCGCACGCGCTTCGGCAGTTCGACCGGATCGGTGGCCGTCGGATGGTAGGCCTCC
>JARLIJ010000080.1 GCA_031291795.1 Acetobacteraceae bacterium
CACGCCCGAGGCGATGGTGGCCGGCTACGACCAGTTCGTCGCCAACGTCCCGTTCTACGGGTTTGCCGTGCTGTGCATCGACCATCCGGCCGTGCAGCAGATGATCCCGCGGCTGTCCGACCATCGCATCATCACCTACGGCTTCTCGCCGCAGGCCGACGTGCGGGCCGACCGGGTGCTGCCCGACAAGTCCGGCTCCACCTTCGAGGTCGTGGTCACCGATCGCGCGCGCAACCGTACGCGGCGGCTGGGGCCGTTCCGGCTGCAGATGCTGGGCACGCACAACGTGCAGAACGCGCTGGCGGCGATCGCCGTCGGCGTGGAGATGGAGATCGACAACGAGACGCTGCGCACCTCGCTGCTGAGCTTCAAGGGCGTCAAGCGCCGCTTCACCAAGACCGGCGAGACCAACGGCATCACGGTGATCGACGATTACGGCCACCACCCGGTGGAGATCGCGGCCGTGCTGAAGGCCGCGCGGCAGGCGGGGGCGCGCGACGTGGTGGCGGTGGTGCAACCGCATCGCTTCTCGCGGCTGCAGTCGCTGTTCGACGATTTCTGCACCTGCATGAACGACGCCGGCACGGTCATCGTCGCGGATGTCTACCCCGCGGGCGAGGCACCGATCCCCGGCATCGACCGCGACGCGCTGGTGGAAGGCCTGCGGGCCCGCGGCCATCGCAACGTGGTGCCGCTGCCCAGCCCCGGCCGGCTGGCGGAGATGGTGAATGCCATCGCGAAGTCGGGGGATTTCGTGGTGTGCCTGGGCGCCGGCTCGATCACGCAATGGGCCGCTGCGTTGCCGCGCGAGCTGGCGGCGTTGCAGGCCAGCTCCGGCCGCCGCGTGGCGGGAGGCGGGGCGTGAGCATCCCAGCAATTCTCCCCCTCCCCTTGAAGGAGGGGGCCGGGGGGAGGGGGTCGCGACCCACCGCCGGTGCTTCAGTGACCCCCCCCCCCACCCCCCTCCCTCCCCGGACGGGAGAGGCTCGGGCTCATATCCCCGGGCTCGCCGAGATGCTCCCGCCGCTGCGCGGGCGCATGCAGTTCGATGCGTCGCTCGCCCCGTTCACCTGGTTTCGCGTCGGCGGCAACGCCGAGGTCCTCGTGCGGCCGGCCGATCCGGAAGACCTCGCGCAATTCCTCCATGGGCTGCCGCTTGACGTGCCGGTGCACGTGATCGGTGCCTGCTCCAACCTGATCGTCCGCGACGGCGGGCTGCCGGGCGTGACGATCCGCCTGGTCCGCGGCTTCTCCACCGTCACCGCCGAAGCGGACGGCGTCGTCGCCGGTGCGGCCGCGCTCGACATGACGGTGGCCGAACATGCCGCCGCTGCCGGCCTGGGCAGCCTGGAGTTCCTGTCCGGCATCCCCGGCACGATCGGCGGCGCGGTCGCGATGAACGCCGGTGCCTATGGTGGCGACCTGGCCAGCGTCCTCGACTGGGCAGAAGTCGTCACGCGCACTGGCGAGCAGCGCCGCATGTCGGCGGCGGACCTGTCCTTCGCCTATCGTCACGCCGCCCTGCCGGCCGGCGCGGCGGTCGTGCGCGTGCGGCTGCGGGCGCAACCCGCGGCCCCCGGCCTGATCGCCAGCCGCATGGCGGACATTCGCACCCATCGGGAGGCGTCGCAGCCGGTCCGCGCCCGCACCGGCGGGTCCACCTTCCGCAACCCGCCCGGCATGAAGGCCTGGGAACTGATCGACGCCGCCGGCTGCCGCGGCCTGACCCGCGGCGGCGCGCAGGTGTCCGAGAAGCACTGCAACTTCCTGATCAACACCGGCCGCGCCACCGCTGCCGACGTCGAGGGTCTGGGTGAGGAAGTCCGCCGCCGCGTTCACGCCGCCACCGGTGTGACGCTGGAGTGGGAAATCCGCCGCATCGGCATCCCAGCTGCCAAACCGGAGGCCGTATCATGAGCCGCACCAGCATGAGCCGCACCCTGCGCGTCGCTGTGCTCTACGGCGGCATTTCCACCGAACGCGAGGTCAGCCTGTGCTCCGGCCTCCAGGTGGTCGCGGCGTTGCGCGAGGCCGGCTTCGAGGTCATTCCGGTCGAGGTCGGCGACGATCTCGGCGCCGTGCTGGCGGCCCTGACGCCGAAACCCGACGCGGTGTTCAACGCCCTGCATGGCCGCTTCGGCGAGGACGGCGCGATCCAGGGCGTGCTGGACTGGATCGGCGTGCCGTACACGCATTCCGGGGTGCGTGCCTCGGCGGTGGCGATGGACAAGGTTGCGGCCAAGGCGCTGTTCGCCGCTGCCGGTCTGCCGGTCGCGCGCGGCCGCACCGTGGACGTGGCAGAACTGGAGGCCGCCGACCCGCTGCCGCTGCCCTATGTCGTGAAGCCGGTCAGCGAGGGCTCCTCGGTCGGCGTCGAGATCATCCGCGCCGGCGACAACCGCCGCATCGAAGTCGCCCGCACCTGGCGTTTCGGCAAGGCGGCCATGGTCGAGGAATACATCCCCGGCCGTGAGCTCACCGTCGGCGTCATGGGCGACCGCGCTTTGGCGGTCACCGAGATCCTCGCCGATGCCGGCGTGTTCTACGATTACGAGTCGAAATACGCCGATGGCGGCTCGCGTCACGTCATCCCCGCGACGGTCCATCCGGACACCTATGCGCAGGCGATGGACATGGCGGTGGCGGCACATCGCGCCCTGGGCTGCCGTGGCGCGACAAGGTGCGACTTCCGCTACGACGATACGCTGGGCGAGCCCGGCCGCCTCGTGCTGCTGGAAATCAACACCCAGCCCGGCCTGACGCCCACTTCGCTGCTGCCCGAGCAGGCGGCGCATCTGGGGGTGAGCTTCCCGCAGCTCTGCGCGTGGATGGTGGAGAACGCGGCATGTCGCGTGTGACCCGCTCTCCGCGCAACTCGGTCAAGGACCGGCCGGCGAAGTGGCGCCTGCTGCTGCGGCGCCAGCGCCGGCTGCTGCGTCCGGCCGGCTGGCTGGCCTTCGCCGGCCTGGTGCTGCTGCTGGGCACCGTCGTGCTGCATTCGGCCAGGCCCGGCGGCATGCTGACCTCGATGCGGGAGCGGCTGGGCAATGCCACGGCCTCTGCCGGCATGCGGGTGACGGATGTCGTGATCGAGGGTCGCGCCAACACGCCCGAACCGCTGCTGCGCGCGGCGATCGGCGTGTCCAAGGGCGACCCGATCATGGGCTTCTCGCTGGAGCAGGCGCGCGGCCGGATCGAGACCCTGTCCTGGGTGGAGCATGCGACGGTCGAGCGGCGGCTGCCGGGCACCGTCGTCGTGTTCCTGCA
>JARLIJ010000081.1 GCA_031291795.1 Acetobacteraceae bacterium
CCGGTTTTGGAGACCGGCGCTCTAGCCAATTGAGCTACACCCCTGCACGGCCGGCCGGCTTCCGGTCGGCTCGACCGGGCACCGCTTGCGCAGGGCGCGTAGAAAGGCCGCGCACGGGCTTGTGTCAAGTAGCAGATCGGGGGGAAAGATCCCAGGGCCAGCCGGGGGACCGGTCTGCCGGGGAAAGTCGGCAGCGAATTGGAGCGGGTGACGGGAATCGAACCCGCACAGCCAGCTTGGAAGGCTGGGACTCTACCATTGAGCTACACCCGCCCAGTCGAAGGGCGGGGTCAACTTACCGGCGCATCCGGTCCGGCGCAAATGGAACCGGTCGACGGCGCAACAGGGAGCGGCGTGGTCAGGCGGAGGCGGGAATGATCTGTTCGAGCGCGTCGGCCAGCGTGGTGAAACGTTGCGTCCGGCCCATCATGGGCTGCACCACGATACCCGAGGCGGAACGCCACACCATCCACCGCCGGAACGCGCTCTTCGCCGGATAGAAGGCCAGAACCTCCTCATACTCGTCACCGTCGGTGCAGCCATCCAGTTCGATAACCATGCGCAGGTCGTGGTACTCCGACCAGCCTTGTGCGAGGTACAGATCCGGCAACTCGAAAGCCAAGCCTGTGGGCAATGCCCGTTGAGTCTTCGGTGTGTTGATATCGAACATGCCTACTCATCCTTAGGAAGCATATGATGCACAAGCATCACGAACACGTGATGAGTTGCGCTCACGGTCCCGTGATACGCAAGTGTTGTTATTGAGACTTGTTATGATCTATTATTGAAGTCAATTACGTTATCTGAACATATATCAGAACGTTCATCTAACCCGCGGAAGAAATTGACTCAAGTTTACTGTATGTTCTCGTGGCAGAATAGTATCGTACTATTCAGAAAAATTTACCCCCTCCTCTCCCACTGGTCTTCCCGGGAACCCGGGGGAACCGGCGGAAACTCCCGTGCCATCGTGAACGTACTTGCGGGCACTTCACTTAGATGTTATCTCTATGCTATCACGAGCCTGAGAGGGTGACATGAATCGGCGGATCACAGCGCTCCCGCGACAGCCGCGCCAGGCTCCCGAAACAGACACCGCAACCAGCGACAACGACTCGATTCGCACCGCACGCGGTTTCGCTATCGGAATCATTGTCTCGCTGCCGGTCTGGGCCCTGATCGCCTGGATGGTCTGGTCGATCGCCTGATTACCGCCTTGTTAGCCACCTGACCGGTGACTAATGTGCGGCCCGCACGATAAGGCGGGCCTCGATGAACGATCTCTCCCCGGCAGGCGATCTGCTGCTCGACGCTGACAAGCGTCACCTGATCCACCCCCTCCATCACCCCAAAGATCATGCTCAGGCGAAAATCTTCGTCTCGGGTGAAGGCGCCATGCTGCGCACGGCCGATGGCGGCGAGTATATCGACGGCCTCTCGGCACTGTGGAACGTCAATATCGGCCACGGCCGCAAGGAACTCGCCGACGTCGCGCAGGCGCAGATGGCGAAGCTGGCCTACGCCTCGGCCTATGCCGGTTTCTCCAACGAGCCTGCCATCCGCCTCGCCGAACGCATCGTGAGCCTGTCCTACAGCAACATGGTGGCCGCCTATTTCACCACCGGGGGCGCAGAATCGAACGAGAGCGCCTTCAAATTCGCCCGCTACTACTGGAAGCGGATGGGCAAGCCGAACAAGGTCAAGATCATCTCGCGTCGCTATGGCTACCACGGCGTCACCCTGGCCGCGATGAGCGCCACCAGCCTGCCGGGCTACCAGAAGATGTTCGGCCCGCTGGTGCCGGAGTTCCTGCAGGTCGCACCGCCCTACCCGTATCGCTGGCTCGGCAACGGTGACGCCGGCATCGAGGCCGCGGACGCGGTCGAGGAAGCCATCCTCGCCCAGGGCGCGGACAACGTGGCCGCGATCATCGCCGAACCGGTGATGGGCGCCGGTGGCGTGATCGTCCCGCCGCCAACGTATTTCCCGCGCCTGCGCGAGATCTGCAACCGCCACGACGTGCTGCTGATCGCCGACGAGGTCATCACCGGCTTCGGCCGCACCGGACGCTGGTTCGCCCTCGGCCACTGGGGCGTCGAGCCCGACCTGATGTCGTTCGCCAAGGGCGTCACCAGCGGCTACCTGCCGTTGGGCGGCGTGCTCGTCTCCAAGCGGGTGCACCAGGCGATCGAGGACGCGCCGATGGACGAGAAGTTCATGCACGCCGCCACGTATTCGGGCCATCCGGTCTGCTGTGCGGTGGGCCTGGCGAACATCGACATCATCGATCGGGAAGGGCTGGTGGAGCGCGCCGCCGTCATGGGCAAGCGCCTGCTGGCCGGCCTGGAGACCCTGCGCCCGCTACCCAACGTCGGCGACATCCGCGGTCTCGGCATGCTCGGTGCCATCGAGCTGGTCGAGGACAAGGCGACCCGCAAGCCGGCTGCCGGCCTGGGTGGGCGCGTCGTGGCCGAGGCCATGAAGCGTGGCCTGATCATGCGCCAGCGCGGCGCCAGCGTCCGACCGCCGGCCAGTGGTGACTCGCTCTGCCTCGCCCCGCCGCTGATGACGCCCGAGGCCACGCTGGACCGCATTGTCCAGATCGTCGGTGAGTCGATCGAAGCCGCCACCGCCTGAAGCGGCGGTTCAACAAAGTGCCAAACAGCATCATGGCCCCCGGAGCAATCCGGGAGGCCACGATACGTTTCGTCAGAAGATCGCGGCGGCTGGCTACCATCAACCAGGCTACAACCGAGCCTGGCCAGCAAGGGCGCCACTCCCCAAAAGAGTGGAACGCGGCGCGGATCAGGCGGCGCGGCGGCCCATCTCCTGGCGGAAATCAGCCGAAAACACGCGGCTCAGATCGCCGCGGGTCAAGCCGATATCCATCAGCTCGCGGTCGGTCATCATCGACAACTCGCCCAGGGCGATGTCACGCTCGCGCCAGGCGCGGAAGGCCGTCACGAGGCCGCCCAGCCAGCCTGCGAAACCGCGCGGCTTCGCAACCGACTGTGCAGCAGTAAGGCTCGGCTCTTCCCACTTGGCGTTGACGTAGCTCAGCTTGGGAAGGTCGAGGGAGAACGTGGTCTTGGCAATTGGGGCACTCATGGTCTCAATCCATATCGAGCCGGCTCGAACGCAGCGTCCTCATGGCGGGGCGTCCCAGGCTCTGGTGTGCCGCTACATAGAGACCGTTACGATCGGGGGAAAGCGCCGCTTTCCTGCCTCAGACATGCGCTGGATGCATAAAAAGGCGTCAAGTTATGCACACATTATTAGCCGATCGTTCGTGAGCCTCCAACCATGACCCCGCCGCCTCTCACCGCCCTCAGAACTGAACTTGCCAATCAGGGACTGGATGGTTTCATCGTGCCACGGGCCGATGAGCATCTCGGGGAATACGTGCCCGCCGCCGCGGAGCGGCTGGCATGGCTAACCGGCTTCACCGGGAGTGCCGGCATGGCTGCCGTGCTGGCTGAGCACGCCGCCGTCTTCACCGACGGCCGCTACGTGCTGCAGCTTGCCGCGCAGACCGACGGCGCGCTGTGGGAACGGTTGCACATCACCGAAACGCCGCCCCCCGGCTGGCTGGCACAGCACGCACCGCCGGCGGCCAGGATCGGCTACGACCCGCTCCTCATTAGCGAAGAAGCGCTCGGGCGCTACACCGAAGCCGGCCTGACGATGCAGCCGGTCACGCGAAACCCGATCGACGCCGTGTGGACCGACCGGCCGCTGCCGCCGGCCGAACCGGCCGAACCGCAGCCGCTCGGCTATGCCGGGCGCAGCGCCGACAACAAGCGCGCCGACATCGCCAAACTGCTGCGGGACGCAAAGCAGGACGCGGCGGTACTAAGCGACCCAGCCTCGATCGCGTGGCTGCTGAACATCCGCGGCGGGGACGTGCCGTTCACACCGTTCGCCCTCGGCTTTGCGCTGGTGCATGCCGACGGCGGGACAGACCTGTTCATGGACCCGGCCAAGCTGCCGCCAACCACCCGCGCCTGGCTGGGCAACAGCGTCTCGGTCGCCGGGCGGGACGCGCTGGCGCCTGCGCTGGGACGGCTGGCCGGAAAGCGGGTGCGGGTCGATCCCGCCGGCTCGCCGGTTTGGTTCGCCCAGCGCCTGCGCGATGCCGGCGCGACCGTCGTCGCTGGGCCGGATCCATGCCTGCTGCCCAAGGCCTGCAAGAACCCGGTGGAGCAGCAGGGCACCCGCAACGCCCATGCCCGCGATGCCGTGGCGATGTGCCGCTTCCTGCACTGGCTGGCGGAGACCGGCCCCGGCGGCCGGGAAACCGAGATATCCGCGGCGGCGAAACTGCTTGCCCTGCGCGCCCAGGTGCCACTGTTCCGCGGCGAGAGCTTCCCGGCCATTTCCGGCGCCGGCGAGCACGGCGCGATCATCCACTACCGCGTCAGCCCGGAGACCGACCGCCCGATCCGGCCGGACGAACTCTATCTGATCGACTCCGGCGCGCAGTACACCGACGGCACCACCGACATCACCCGCACCGTCTGGACCGGTCCCGGCACCCCGCCGGACGCGGTGCGCGCACGGGTGACGCGCGTGCTGAAGGGGCACATCGCGCTCGCCACCCTGGTGTTCCCGCAGGGCATCGGCGGCGCGCATGTCGATGCCTTCGCCCGCCGCGCCCTGTGGCAGGTCGGGCTCGACTACGACCACGGCACCGGCCACGGCGTCGGCAGCTACCTCTCCGTCCACGAGGGACCGGTCAGCATCTCCCGCCTCGCCCGCCCGGTCGCGATCGCGGCGGGCATGATCCTGTCGAACGAGCCGGGCTACTACCTGCCGGGCCAGTACGGCATCCGGCTGGAGAACCTGCTGATGGTGCAGCCGGCGGACCTGCCCGACGCGACGAAGCCGTTCCTGCGGTTCGAGACCATCACGCTGGCCCCGTTCGACCGGTGGGTGATCGATCCCACGTTGCTCGACCCGCCCGAACGGGCCTGGCTCGACGCCTATCATGCGCGGGTGCTGGCGGAGGTCGGCCCGCAACTCGGCGGTGCGGCGGCGGCGTGGCTGCGGGCTGCCTGCGCCCCGTTGGGCTGACCGAGGCATGTTGCGCTCGCTCTGGCGGTCCGCCTGGACGCTGCTCGCCCTCGCCAACCTGTTCTGGGCCGCGAACATCGTCCTGGGGCGTGGCCTGGCGGGAAAGGTGCCGCCGATCACGCTGGCCTATTGGCGCTGGACCGGCGCCTTCGTGGTGGCGTTCGGCTTCGCCTGGCCCCATCTGCGGCGCGATTTCCCGATCCTGCTGCGGCACTGGAAGCTACTGCTGCTGCTCGCCGCCACCGGCATCGCCTCGTACAACACGATGTCCTATATCGGCCTGACGGGCACCACGGCGCTGAACGTGCTGCTGCTGCAATCCGCCTTGCCGCTGATCATCATCGTATGGGCGTTCCTGCTGTTCGGGGAGCGGCCGTCGCCGCGCCAGGCCACCGGCGTGGCGATTTCCCTCGCCGGCGTCGCCACCATCGCCGCGCACGGCTCGCTCCAGGCGCTGGCATCGCTGCAGCTCAATCGCGGCGATCTGTGGATCGTGGCGGCCATGGCGGTCTACGGCATCTACGCCGTCACACTGCGCCGCCGTCCCGCGGTGCATCCGCTGAGTTTCCTGGTCGCCGCCATGGGCCTCGGCTCCTGCATGATCCTGCCGTTCATGCTGTGGGAGGCAGCGCAGGGCGCCACGATCCAGGGCGGCCTGCCGTCCTGGCTGGCGATCGCCTACACCGCAGTGTTCCCGTCCTTCATCGCCTACCTGTTCTTCAACCGCGGCGTGGAGCTGGTGGGATCGGCGCTGGCCGGCCAGTCGATGCACCTGATGCCGCTGTTCGGGAGCATCCTCGCGGTGGTGTTTCTGGGCGAGGCGCTGCACCCTTACCATGCCGCCGGCATCGCATTAATCGCCTCCGGCATCGTCCTGGCGTCCATCCGAACACCCGTTCCGGTGCGCGCCGTGGTATCTCCCAAGCGAACTTGATCATCCCCGGCGCAATGGGCGGTTGTTTCGGGTAACGCTCCTCCCGACATGGCGAAAGTCGGGAAGGGCTTATGCATCGGATAATCAGTGCCTGTTTGGCGGCCTCGGTCGTGCTGGCCGCGGCGCCGGCGCCCGCCCCCGCGCCTGCGCGGCCGGTCGTGCCGCGCGTGGTGCAGCAAGTGCCCCCGGAGCTGGCCGAGGCGATCCTCGGGCGCCAGGTCGCCGGACCCGACGGCAAGGATGTTGGCCGGCTGGTCGACGTCCTGATTGATGCCGAGGGCATCCCGCAGGCGGCGGTGATCGATTTCGGCGGCTTCATGGGTGTTGGCAATCGGCGGATCGCGGTGCGCTGGGACACGCTGCATTTCGCGCCGTCCGACCCGCACCGAGCGATCGCGCTAGACATGACGCCGGACGAGATCAGGGCCGCGCCGGCCTATAACGATCCAACCAAGCCGGCCCAGGTCGTGACCCCAGAGCCCGCCATCAAGGCCGAGGCACCGACCGCGCCGCAAGCGGCCAGTGGTTCGGAAGGATCGCCACCAGCCGCCGCAGCGTCCGCCCCGGCACCGGCCACCACTGCGCCGCCGACCACTGCGCCATCGACACCGGCGACCGCGCCGCCAGCTACTCCCCCGGCCACGGCACCGTCGACACCGGCAGCAGCCGTGCCGTCGCTGCCCGCTGCACCATCGCCCTCGGCGCCGTCCGCAGCATTGCCCTCCGCGGTTCCCGCGACGCTCGCCGCCCCTTCGACACCTTTGCCGTCTGCTGCCGCCATGCCAGCACCGGCGGCGTCTGCCGCACCGTTGGCACCCACCCCGCCGGCCGCCCCCGCCACGGCCGCTCCCGCGGCCGCAACATCGGGCTCCGCCGCAGCAGCCGGCTCTTCATCCGCGACTCCGACATCGACCCAGGCCCCGGCCGCGGGGTCCGGCACGATTGCGGCCCCACCCTCCACATCGCCGCAACGCTAGCCCCATGCCCCGGGATGGAAGCATGTCGGGGCGCGGACACCGCGCCCTCGATATGGTAAATTTCTTCGTGGCCGACGCCCAGACGGGCTTTGGCCCATTCGTCGCCGTCTACCTGACCAGCCACAAATGGACCCAGGTCGAGATCGGCTTCGCGCTCACCCTCGGCACCGTCACCGCCCTGATAAGCCAGTTGCCCGCCGGCGCGCTGGTCGATGCCGTGCGCAACAAGCGCTTCGTCGCATGCGGTGGCGTGCTGGGCATCATGGTCGCAGCCCTCCTGCTCGCAATTTGGCCGGTGCCGCTGCCGGTGCTGGGCGCCCAGATGCTCCACGGCTTCGCAAGTTGCGTGGTGACGCCTGCCATCGCGGCCATCAGCCTGCATCTGGCCGGCCACGCCGGGCTGGGCGAGCGGCTGGGCCGCAACGCACGCTTCGCCTCGATCGGCAATGGCCTCGCCGCGGCGGTGATGGGCGCGACCGGCAGTTACCTGTCGAGCCGCGCGGTCTTCGTGCTGACCGCAGTGCTGTGCGTGCCGGCCCTGTGGGCGCTGCTCGCGGTCGGGCGGGGCGCGCACTCCCGCCGGCAAACCACCACCCGGATCTGGGACCCCAAAGGACTGAAGCGCCTGTTCAGCGACCGCCGGCTGCTGATCTTCGCGATCTGCGTCGCGCTGTTCCACTTATCGAACGCGGCGATGCTGCCGCTGGCCGGCGCCGCGGTGACCATGCGGGCCGGCAGCTTCGCCAATGTCATCATCGCCGCGTGCATCGTCGTGCCGCAGGCGATCGTGGCCCTGATGTCGCCCTGGGTCGGGCGCAGCGCGGAACGCTTCGGGCGCCGGCGGTTGCTGTTGCTGGGGTGGGCGGCATTGCCGTTGCGCGGCCTGCTCCTGGCCGTTCTCCCAGGAAGCTGGCCGCTGGTGCTTGGACAGGCGGTGAGCGGGCTGAGCGCTGCGGTGTTCGGCGTCATGCTGCCGCTGCTGGCGGCCGACCTGACCCGCGGCACCTCCCACTTCAACCTCTGCATGGGTGTGCTTGGCCTGGCCATGTACCTGGGCGCGGCAGTCAGCACCACGATGTCGGGGGAGATTGCCGACCTCGCCGGCATGCCGGCCGCCTTCACCGCCCTTGCGATCAGCGGCCTGCTCGGAACGCTCCTGGTCTGGCTGGCAATGCCCGAGACGAAGACCGTGCCGGAACACGCCTGAAGCGGCTCAATCCTGCAGTTCGGGGATCACCCAAAGCGGCTTGTCGCCCCGGATCACCCGCTGGCAGTTGTCGAATGCGTTGCGGAACCGGGTGTATTGGTTGTCCCAGGTCGGCCCGGCGAAATGCGCGGTCAGCGTGACATTCGGCAGCGCGAACAGCGGGTTGTTAGGCGGCGGCGGTTCCTGGTCGAACACGTCCAGCCCGGCGCCAGCAATGGTGCCGGCCGTCAGCGCCTCGATCAGCGCCGGCTCGTCCACCACCGGTCCGCGGCAGGTGTTCACCAGATATGCCGAAGGCTGCATCAGCTTGAGCTGCGCCGCCCCGATCATGTGCTTCGTCTCCCGCGTCAGCGGCACATGCAGCGAGACGATGTCGGAGGTCCGCAACACCTCCTCGAACAGCGAGAACCGTACGCCCAGCGTATCGGCCTGGTCCTCGGTCAACCGGAGGATGTCGTAGTACTGCACGTCCATGCCGAACGCCTTGGCCAGCCGCGCGGTCTTCTTCCCGATCGTGCCGAGACCGATGATGCCGAGGGTGCGGCCCTTCAGCTCATAGAGCTTCACGTCCTGCGTGTTGTTGCCCCGCCACCGCCCGGCCGCGACGTTGGCGTGCTGCCACACGATGCGCTTGGCGACGGCGAGCATCAGCAGGATGGCGTGCTCCGCCACCGCCGTGGAATTGGCCCCGCCATTGTTGCAGATCGGCACCCCGGCCCGCCGTGCGGCCTCGATATCGCAGCGGTCGTAGCCAGCGGACAGCAGCTGTACGAGCTTCAGATTTGGCGCGGCCTTGTAGAACGCGTCGTCCATCGAGGGGTCGCCGAAGCCCACCAGGCACACGGCATCCGCCAAGGCGTCCTTGAATGCGGGTGTGCCGGAGCGGGCAACGACCATGTCGAGGCTGGGCGGCACCAGCTCGTGCGCGATGCTGACCTCATTCAGCGGATTGTCGGCGAGGATGATCTTGGCCATCGGACTTCCCCTTACGATGCGGTTTTTCCGAGACTAGACCGGCTCTCGCGCCCCGCCCAGGGCAGCACGTCATGTCCTTGCGGGTGAGGCGAGCATGGCTGCCATCCGAACTGGCGGCGCGCGCGGCTGGCAGCCGGCGCGCCCGATCCAGCGCCACCCCCGCCGATCTGGGTGCCGGCGGCGGATTGGTCGAGACATGGCGATGGTGCGCCGAAATGGATTACGCTTATTTTTACCCGCCCTACTATGGCGACAACACCGAAAAGTCTAAACGTACAGTTTCTTGGAAAAAATGGACTGCCGTGGGAAGGATCGGAATCCATATCGCGGCGGCTTCCTGCAATCGCCGGCGTGGGCGAGTCCCGCCAGCACGCCATGGACCGGTACGGCGCAGCAGCGGAATACTTCTACGGCCACTGCCTGCACATCGACCCGCGTTTCGCCGGCCCGCCCGGCGAATGGGAGCACCGGTGGCGGCCACACCCGATGGACACCACCCAGCGCGCCGCGGTGCCCGCCTGTCTGCCGGCCGCAGCGGAATAGCCTCGGCGGCACGGTGGTCGCGGTAAGTTGTAGGACCCTGTCCTAGCCAGCTCCCACCTCGCAGCCACCTCTGCCGCGGGCGGCGCTCTGCTGCCGCAAGGAGGTGTCGCCGCATGCTTACGCTGACCATCAACGGCACGCCCCGGCAGGTGGATGTGCCCGACGACATGCCCCTGCTCTGGGTGTTGCGCGACGTCCTCGACATGACCGGCACGAAGTTCGGCTGCGGTATCGCGCAATGCGGGGCCTGCACGGTCCATATGAACGGCGAGGCCGTGCGCAGTTGCGTGCTGCCGGCCAGTGCGGCGGTGGGCCAGCAAATCACCACCATCGAGGCGATGGCCCAGCACCCGGTCGGCCATAAGGTGCAGCAGGCCTGGCTCGACGTCGAAGTGGTGCAATGCGGCTACTGCCAGAGCGGCCAGATCATGTCGGCGACCGCCCTGCTCGCCGCCACCCCGAAGCCCACCGATGCGGACATCGACGCGGCCATGGCCGGCAATATCTGTCGGTGCGGCACGTATGTCCGAATTCGCGACGCGATCAAGCAGGTCGCGCAGAGCTAGGAGGATGACCGTGGCACATACCGCACTTTCCCGCCGCGCGATCCTGCGGATCGGGTTGGCTGCCGGTGGCGGCCTGCTGGCCGGCATGCATCTCCCCGGCTTTGCCCGCGCGGCGGATGCCGCCCCGCTGGCGCCGAACAGCTTCATCCGCATCGCCACCGACGGGACCATCACGCTCATCATGCCGGACGTGGAGGTCGGGCAAGGAATCTACACCTCGGCCACGATGCTGATCGCCGAGGAACTGGAGGTCGGTCTCGACCAGGTGCGGCTGGAGGCGGCGCCGCCGGATGACGGCAGGACCACCGACCTTCTCAAGAGCTATACGAGCCCGGTGCTCAAGCAGCAGGCGACCGGCGGGTCGGCCTCGATCCGCGGCGATTGGCAGCGGCTGCGCCAGGCGGGCGCGCAGGTGCGAATGATGCTGATCGCGGCAGCAGCGCAGCGTTGGCAGGTCGATCCCGCGGCCTGCCATGCCGCGCGGGCGGTGGTGTCCGGGCCGGATGGGCGGCGCGCCGGCTATGGCGAACTGGCGGAAGCCGCCGCCGCACAGCCGGTACCAGCCACGATCCCGCTGAAGTCGGTGGACCAGTTCAAGCTGATCGGCACCAGCCCGCGCCGCCTCGACACGCCGTCCAAGGTCGATGGCTCGTGTGTCTACGGCATCGACGTGAAGGTCCCCGACATGAAGGTGGGCACCGTAGCGGCCTGCCCCGTGACCGGCGGCACGCTGCGGTCGCTCGATGACAGCGCGGCCCGCAAGCTGCCCGGCGTGCGCGACGTGGTGCGGATCGACAACGCCGTGGCCGTGATCGGCGATCATTTCTGGGCCGCAAAACAGGGGCTTGCGGCGCTGCAGATCGAGTGGGACCTGGGGCCGTATGCGCGGATGGCGACCGCCGACCTGGTGAAGGCGCTCGACATCGCCTCCCAGCGCGACAGCGACGTGATCGCGAAGCAGGAGGGCGATGCCGAGGCGGCAATCGCCAAGGCGGCCAGGAAAGTCTCCGCCGCATACGAGATCCCGTTCCTGTCGCATGCGCCGATGGAGCCGATCAACACCACGATCCACGTGCGGGCCGACGGCGCCGACCTGTGGGTCGGCACGCAGGTCCCCGCCCGCGCCCAGAAGACGATCACCGACGCCACCGGTCTGCCGCCGGAGAAGGTGCAGGTCCACAACCACCTCATGGGCGGCGCATTCGGGCGCCGGCTGGACGTCGACTCCATCCAGCAGGCCGTGCTGATCGCAAAGCAGGTGAGCTACCCGGTGAAGCTGATCTGGACCCGCGAGGAGGACATCCAGCACGACCTCTACCGGCCGTATTACTTCGACCGGCTGTCAGCCGGCCTGGACGACAAGGGCACGGTGGTCGGCTGGACGCACAAGGTCTCCGGCTCCTCCGTCACGGCACGCTGGGTACCGATCGGGATGCAGCAGGACGGCAAGCTTGATCCGGACGCGGTCGAAGGTGCCGCCGAAACGCCCTACGACCTTCCGGCGATGCGCGTCGGCTACACCCGGGTCGAGCCACCGGGCGTCGTCACCGCCTGGTGGCGCGGCGTCGGGCCCAACCATAACGTCTTCATGGTCGAGAGCTTCATCGATGAGCTCGCCGCCGCCGCCAACCAGGACCCGGTGGCCTTCCGCCGCAATCTCCTCGGCAAGAACCCGCGCGCCCGCGCCGTGCTCGACCTGGCCGCGGCAAAATCCGGCTGGGGCGAGACGCTGCCGCAGGGCGTCGGCCGCGGCATCTCGCTGCAATTCGCGTTCGGCACATACATGGCGCATGTGCTGGAGGCCGAGGTGACCCGACGCGGCGAAGTGCGCATCCGGCGCTGCACCGTGGCGCTGGACTGCGGCACCGCGATCATGCCCGACGGCGTGGTGGCGCAGGTCCAGGGCGGCCTGATCTTCGGCCTGGGGACTGCGCTGTACAACGAGATCACCTGGCAGGACGGCCGCGTCCAGCAATCCAACTTCAACGACTATCGCGCGATGCGCATCGACGAGGCGCCGCGGATCGACGTGTACCGCATCGCCAACGATCAAGCCCCCGGCGGCATCGGTGAGACCGGCACAGTCGCGGCGGCGCCGGCGCTGGTCAATGCCATTTACGCCGCCACCGGAAAGCGGCTGCGGCGCCTGCCGGTCGGCAGCCAGCTGGTGTCCGCGTGATGCGGCGCCTCTGGCTGGCCATGGGGCTTTTCCTGCTGGGTGCAGGCGCCGCGCGCGCCGACGCGCCCGCGGACCTGGTGAAACGCGGCGAGTACCTGACACGCGCGGCCGACTGTGCGTCCTGCCACACCGGGCCGGATGGCCGCGAGTTCGTCGGCGGCTACAAGTTCACCCTGCCGTTCGGGACGCTCTATGCGCCCAACATCACGCCCGACAAGCAGACCGGCATCGGCGATTATACCGACGAGGAGTTCGTCGCCGCGCTCCAGCGAGGCGTCGGGCACGGCGGCAAGCACCTCTATCCGGTGATGCCGTACACCGCCTACACGCTGATGGGCCGCGACGACGTGCTGGCGATCAAGGCCTATCTGTTCAGCCTGCAGCCGGTGCAGGCGGTACCGCCGCCCAACGCCATGCGATTCCCGTTCGACCAGCGCTGGCTGATGGTGTTCTGGAACCTGCTCAACAACCCGGATCACCGCTTCCAGCCGGACACCACCAGGCCCGCCGACTGGAACCGCGGCGCCTACCTCGTGGAGGCACTGGGGCACTGCCAGCAATGCCACACGCCGCGCAACTTCATGCAGGCGCTGAACACCGGCCAGCCCTTCGCAGGCGCGGTGGCGCAGGATTGGGTGGCCTACAACCTGACCAGCGACAAGGAGTCCGGAATCGGCGCATGGTCGGATCAGGATCTTGCGACGTTCCTGTCGACCGGTCACGCCCAGGGGCACGGGTCGGCGTCCGGCCCGATGGCGGAGGCGGTCGACCATAGCCTGCGCTACCTCAACCCGGACGACATCCACGCCATGGTCGTCTACCTGCGCGGCATCCCGGCCATCCACGATGCGCCGCCGCCGTCCCAGCCGCCGGTCGCCGACGCGTTGGGCGCCAGGGTGTTCCAGGACGCCTGTGCGAGTTGCCACCGGCCGGACGGCGCCGGGCGGGAGACCCCCTACGCAGCGCTCGCCGGCAGCCACAGCACCCGCGATCCGCATGGCGGCAACCTGCTGCAGGTCGTACTGCACGGCGGCAGGATCGCAACCGGCGGCGCCACCGCGTTCATGCCGTCGTTCAGTGGCGCCTACACCGACGAGGAGCTGACCGCGGTCGCCAACTGGACAATCGGCCATTTCGGCAGCCAGTCCGGCCAGGTGACCCGCCAGGACGTCGCCAAGGTCCGGCCGTCCAATGCGGCACCCTCCGCACAACGGGCCGCGCCGGGGTCGTGATGGCGTAGGCGGGAAGGATTCCCCGTTCGTCGCTGCCTGACGGCGGCAGCGACGAACGGGACGCGGCCGGTCAGCCGCCCATGCTGCCGGCAAGCAGCGTGGTCACCCGCCGTGCGAACGCACTGGCATCGCGCGGCAACTCGCCCTCCTGCACGCGCGCCAGGTCGAGCAACGTGGCTGCGGCTTCGGCGATCAGCGCGGTGTCCTCCAGCTTGGCGGACAACGCCTCGACCAGCCTGTGCCGGGGATTCAGCTCCAGGATCGGCTTCGCGGGCATCATCGCCCGCCCGGCACGCCGTAGCAGCCGCTGCATCTGCAGATCCGGCCCCTTGTCATCGGCCGCCAGCACCACCGCGCTGTCGGTCAGCCGTCCGGTGGCCCGCACGTCGGACACGTCGTCCTCCAAGGCCGTCTTCAGGGCGGCGAGCAGCGGGGAGATGTCGGGCAGGTCTTCACCCTGCGGCAGATCGCCGGCGGCCTGGGTGACGCTGCGCAGCTTCTTGCCTTCGAACGTATCCAGCCGCTCCGGCCAGAACGCATCGATCGGGTCGGCCATCAGCAGCACTTCCAGCCCTTTCGCCCGGAACCCTTCGAGCTGCGGCGAGGTCTTCAGCGCCTCGGCATTGTCGCCCGCCAGGTAGTAGATCGTGTCCTGCTCGGGCGGCATGCGCGCGATGTAGTCGGGCAGCGAGGTCCAGCCTTCCTGCGTCGAGGACCGGAACCGCAGCAGCGGCGCGATCTCGGTGCGGTGCTCGCTGTCGTCCCACACGCCTTCCTTCAGGATCGGGCCAAAATTCTCCCAGAATTTCGCGTAATCCTCGGCATCCTTGCCACGGGCCTTCAACTCCCCCAGCACGCGCCCGATCATCGCCTTGCGGATGCGCCCGATCACCGGCGTGGTCTGCAGGATCTCGCGCGAGACGTTGAGCGGCAGGTCCTCGGTATCCACCACGCCGGCCACGAAGCGCAGCCAGGGCGGCAGGAGTTCCGCCTTGTCGGTGATGAACATGCGCCGGACGTGCAGGCGCACGTGGGAGTCGCGGTCGCCCTCCACCGGGTCGAACGGCTTCATGCCGGGAATGTACAGAAGACAGAAATACTCCAGCGCGCCCTCGGCCTTCCAGTGCAGGGTCGCCCAGGGACTGTCGAAGATATGGCCGAGATGACGGTAGAACTCGGTGTAGTTCTGTTCGGTGATCTCCGATTTCGCCTTGCGCCAGAGCGCGGTGCCCTCGTTGGCCGGCAGGTCCTTGCCGTCGCGCGCGACCGTGATCGGCAGGGTGATGTGGTCCGCCCATTTGCGCACCACGGTCTCCAGCCGCATCGGCTCGAGGTATTCCTCGGCGTCGGTCTTCAGGTGCAGCACGATGTCGGTGCCGGCGGTCTCCCGCGTGGCGGGCGCGATGGTGAACTGGCCGGCGCCGTCCGAGGCCCAGGTGAAGGCCTCCTCGCTGCCGGCCTTGCGCGAGGTGACCTCCACGCGGTCGGCCACCATGAATGCGGAGTAGAAGCCGACACCGAACTGCCCGATCAGGCTGGGCCGGTCCTCGGGCTTGGCGCTCGCCAGGTCCTGCGCGAAGGCACGCGTGCCGGACCGGGCGATGGTGCCGAGGTTGTCGATCATCTCCTGGCGCGACATGCCAATGCCGTCGTCCGAGATCAGCAGGCTGCGCGCCTGCTTGTCGGGCACGATGCGGATTTTTGCTTCGGGGGGCGGCGCGAGAGCGGGGTCGGTCAGCGATTCGAAGCGGCGGCGATCCACCGCATCCGCCGCATTCGCCACCAGTTCCCGCAGGAAAATCTCCCGCTCGGAATAGAGCGAGTGCACGACCAGATCGAGCAGGCGCCCGACCTCGGCGCCAAAGGCATGTTGTTCCAAAACTGTATCGCTCATACGCGCCCTCCTTGCGAGGCGCGATATGCGACGGGCAGCGGCAGGTTTCAATACATGTGCGTAGCGGCGGAGCGGGTCAGGGGACCTTGGCAAGCCGGCTGGACTGCAGTGCACGCGCCCCGCGAAGCAGACCGTCGACCGAAATATCTTCGTCGATGTCGGGCCAATGGATGCCATATCCTGCGCCGCAGGGTCGCCAATGACTGCGCTGCGCCTGCGAAGCATTGGCCAGGCGGGGATACCAGGCGACCGGAACCGAGATCGCGCGGCCGTCGCGGAGCCCTACCGTCAGCGTTTCGCCGCTTACCGACACCGTGCTGACACGAGGATCAGCGTCGGGAGCTTGTTCCGAAATACTCAGGCCAGCCCTCCAGCAGCGTCACATGCCTCTCCCGCGGCAGCCGTAGCACCACAATCCCGGGTTCGCGGGCAGACGTACCCTCATTCCGAGCAAGTTCGATCCGCTCCAGCCAGAATTTGGCAGACACGCGGCCGCGATCGACATGGATATGCGGCGGCTCGTTCCAATCTCCGCTGAAGAAGAAGAAGAAGAACCGGCATCCCTCGATCCGCAACACCGTCGGCATCTGGCCGGTCTTCGGGACAAAACGTCAACGAACCGTCACCGTCCGCCGTCGATCGCGCTTGCATTCCGCAGCGCAGCAACCAAACATCACTCCCATGACCGGCTTCGCTTCCGGATTCGCCCCACGCGTGAAGGCCGTCCTCGGCCCCACGAACACGGGGAAGACCCATCTGGCGATCGAGCGCATGCTCGCCCACGCCTCGGGGATCATCGGTTTTCCGCTCCGCCTGCTGGCGCGCGAGAACTACGATCGCATGGTGGCCATCAAGGGTGCCCGCCACGTCGCCCTGATCACCGGCGAGGAAAAGATCATCCCGCCCGAAGCGCGCTGGTACTCCTGCACCGTGGAAGCCATGCCGCTGGACCGGGAGGCCGAGTTCGTGGCGGTCGACGAGATCCAGCTCTGCGCCGACCCCGATCGCGGCCACGTCTTCACCGACCGGCTACTGCACGCCCGCGGCATGGTCGAGACCATGTTCCTCGGCGCCGAGACCATTCGCCCGCTGCTGCAGCGGCTGGTGCCCCAGGCCCACATTGAGACCCGCCCCCGCCTCTCCCAGCTTACCTATGCCGGCCCGGCCAAGCTGGTGCGAATGCCGCCGCGCAGTGCGGTCGTGGCGTTCAGCGCCGCCGAGGTCTACGCGATCGCCGAACTCATCCGCCGCCGCCGGGGCGGCTGCGCCGTCGTGATGGGCCGGCTGAGCCCGCGCACCCGCAACGCCCAGGTCGCGCTCTATCAAGAGAAAGAGGTCGACTTCCTGGTCGCCACCGACGCGATCGGCATGGGCCTGAACATGAACGTTGACCACGTGGCGTTCGCCGGCCTCGGCAAGTTCGATGGCCACCGCCCGCGCCGCCTGACCCCGGCCGAGGTCGCCCAGATCGCCGGGCGGGCCGGGCGCGGCATGCGCGACGGGACGTTCGGCACCACCACGCAATGCCCGCCAATCCCCGATGAGGTCGTCACCGCGGTCGAAGCCCATAATTTCGAATCGCTGGACCAGCTCTGTTGGCGCAACAGCGACCTGGATTTCGGCAGCCTCGACGGCCTGCTGGACAGCCTGGCCATGCCGCCACCGGGCCCCGGGCTGGTGCGCGGCAACGATGCCTCTGACTTGGAGACCCTGGCCGCCCTGGCGCGCGAGCCGGAGATCCGCAGCCTCGCACGGGGCAGGCGGCAGCTGCGGCTGCTGTGGGATGCCTGCCAGATCCCCGACTTCCGCAAGCTGGCCGACGATACCCATACCCGCCTGTGCGCCCGCGTGTTCAACCATGTCGTGAAGGACGGTGCGCTGCCGACCGACTGGCTGGCCGGGCACATCGACTCCCTCTCGCGGGTCGAGGGCGACATCGACACGCTGATGCAGCGCCTGTCCGGCGTGCGCATCTGGTCCTACATCGCCGCCCGCACCGACTGGGTGCCGGATTCCACCCATTGGCAGGCCCGCGCGCGGGAGGTCGAGGACAAGCTCTCCGACGTGCTGCACGAGCGCCTCACCACCCGCTTCGTCGATCGCCGCGCTGCCCATCTGATGCGCCGGCTGGAGGCAGGCGACGGCGAGGACCTGCTGTCCGCCGTGACCCGCCAGGGCGATGTGGTGGTGGAGGGCCATCCGGTCGGCCGCGTGGAAGGCTTCATCTTCGTCCCGGACCCGTCCGCGGTGGGCGACGAGAAGAAGCTGGTCCAGCGCGCCGCCCGCCGCGCCCTGCGGGAGGAGATGCCGCGCCGTGTCACCGTCCTGGAAGCCGCCCCCGACGCGGTCCTGGCCTGGACCGACGGCCAGCGGATCACCTGGGACGGCGTCCCGGTCGCCCGCCTGGTGTGCGGCGGCAGCCCGCTGCGTCCCCGCGTGCACATGCTGGACAGCGAGTTCCTCGACGGCGCGCAGCGGGAACGGCTGCGCACCCGGCTGCAACGCTACGTCGACGAGCAGATCCGGATCGACCTTGCCCCGCTGTTCGCCGCCGCCGACGCCGCGGCCGAGGCCGGCACGATCCGCGGCCCGATCCATCGCCTGACGGAGGCGCTGGGCCTGGTGCCGGGGGTCGACGAGGAGACGCTCGCCCCCGCCCTGCACGCCCGCCTCAAGCCCCTCGGCATCCGCTCGGGGCGCTTCGCGCTGTTCCTGCCGGCGCTCCTGAAGCCGCACGCCGTGGCGATGCGGGCGCGGCTGTGGGCGCTGCATCAGGGCGTACCGGTGCCGGAGCTGCCGCACCCGGGCATGGTCTCCCTGCCGCAGCGCAGCGACTGGCCCGCCGGGTTCGCCGCGGCGATGGGCTGGATCGAGGCCGGCCCGCTGCTGCTGCGCCTGGACGTGGCGGAGCGGGTGGCCGGAGAACTTGGCTACGCCACGCGCCACGGACCGATCATGGTTGCCGCCGCCCTGGCCTCGCGCTTCTCGATCAAGGCAGACCTGCTGCCCGTCGTGCTGCATCGCCTGGGCTTCCGCATCATCCCAGGAGGCGGCCTGGGGCCTGAGGTGTTCGGACCGCCCTCCCCTGCCATGCTGGTGCCGCAACGGCGCAAGCGGCCGCCCGTCCCTGCGCCAGTCATGTCGGTGCGGGCACACGGCCCGTTCGCCGCACTGGCGGCCCTCAAGCGCTGACCTGACACGGGAGGGAGACGATCGCGGACCAGGAGGACCGGGACTGGCAGCGGCTCGACAAATGGCTGTGGTGCGCCCGCTTCATGCGGGCCCGCAGCGACTGTGCCGCCCTGGTCGGCCGGGGTGCTGTCCGTATCAACCGCCAGCCGACCGAAAAGCCACATGCACGGCTCCGCGTCGGCGATGTGCTGACCGTCCCGGTGCCAGGGACGGTACGGGTCGTGCGCGTTGTGGCGCTTGCCGCGCGTCGCGGACCGGCAACAAAGGCGCGGCTGCTCTATGAGGACCTCACCGATGCGCCGGCTGCATCTTGCGCCGGGGTTGAAAGCCCGGCATATCGCCCGGTCTGAATTTGGCTCCCCGGTGTCTGGCCTCAAGGTCCCCGGCGTCGGGGGCATGTGCGTTTACCATCCGAGGGTCCCCCATGACCTACGTGGTCACTGAGAACTGTATCCGCTGCAAGTACATGGACTGTGTCGAGGTGTGTCCGGTCGACTGCTTTTATGTCGGCGAGAACATGCTGGTCATCCATCCGGACGAATGCATCGATTGCGGGGTCTGCGAGCCGGAATGCCCGGCCGAGGCGATCGTGCCGGACAGCGACGACAAGGCGGCCGACTGGATCGAGCAGAACCGCACATACGCCGTGCTGTGGCCCAACATCACGCGCAAGGGCGAAGCGCCCGAGGATGCTGACGCGTGGAAGGATAAGCCCGGCAAGGCGAAACTTTTCTCGCCCGAGCCCGGTAAAGCCTGACGATCTTGGGGGCAACCCCCTGACGTAACACCTGTGTGATGCTATATTGGGCGCTTGGAGATGGTCGTGATGCCGCCCCGGGCAGGCTACGGCCATCGTAACCCACCAGGAGCAATCCGCGGGAGACGCCGGCTGCGGTCAGGCGGCAGTTCGCAGGAACGTGGTGCGTGAAGGACATGAGGTGTCGAGCATGAAGGCAGCGGCCGGAACGGCGGTCTCGCGGCATCCCGAAACGGTGCATGCCCCGGATGAACCCACGCCGGTGGCCAACCAGGCGAGCCCCGTGAAGACGCCGGCCAAGGCGGCGCCGGTCGCGGTGAAGAAGGCTGCCCAGCCTGCCGCAGTCGCAGCCGTCGCCAGCAAGACCGCCGAACCGACACGTAAATCGGGCGCAATCGAGGAAATCGAGGACGACCGGCCGGAGGTGGAGGTGGCTCCGCCGGAGCCCGTGGCAGAAGCGGCACCAGCCGCAGTGGCGCCGCGCCCGCCGCAGCACGGTCCGATGCAGATCCCCCGCGCCATGGCCAAGGCCGAAATCTTCGTGGAAGGCGACCATGTGGTCTACCCGACCCACGGCGTCGGCAAGGTCGAGCGGATTGCGATCGAGGAAATCGCCGGCCACAAGCTCGAGCTGATCCACATCACGTTCGAAGAGAACCGCATGACGCTGCGGGTGCCGGTGGCCAAAGCCCGCACCGCCGGCCTGCGCAAGCTCGCGACCCGGAAGATGTTCGACGAGGCGCTGGCGGTGCTCAAGGGCCGCGCGCGGATCAAGCGGACCATGTGGTCGCGCCGGGCCCAGGAGTACGAGGCGAAGATCAATTCGGGCGACCCGTTGGCGATTGCCGAGGTGGTCCGCGACCTGCACCGCAATGCCGGCCAGCCGGACCAGAGCTTCTCCGAACGCCAGATCTATGAGGCGGCGATGGACCGCCTCGCAGCCGAACTCGCCGCGCTGGACAAGACCGACAAGTCGGCGGCGGTGACCAAATTGGCGGAATTCCTCAAAACGGTTTGACACCTGCCCCGGGGACGACAATCCCGGGGACGACAATCCCTGGGACGACCGGCACTCCCAGCTTCACGTCAGCGCCGCGGCGCTTGGTGGGGGCGGCGCGCGTGAGCGCCAGCACGCGCCAAGTCAGCATGCGCCAGTATCGGCGCGCGTCAGTGCGCCATCAGGACCGGTAACGGTGCATCGTCCAGCACGGCAAGCGTGAAGCCGCCAAACACGGCCTCACGCAAGCGTGCATGGCCGTAGCCGCCCATCACCAGCAGATCGCAGCCGATGGAGGTCACTGCGGCCAGCAGTGCGGTCGCTGGCGGCCGCGTATCCTTCGGCAGCAGCTTTACCGCGACATTGCCGTTATGCCATCGCAAGGCGTGGGCAAGCCGCGCGGGGGAGCGATCCGCCTGATCGGCGCCCTCATCGACCGTGAAAATCAGCACGCGCCCGGCGCGGCGAATGAATGGCAACGCGGCCGACACCGCGGCGGCAGCCTCCTTGCAGTCCTTCCAGGCGATGGCGACCGTGCCGTCGAGTGTCGGGCCGGACGTCGGCACGGCCGCAGCTGCGATCAGCACCGGCTTGCCGGTATCGAGCAGCGCCGCCTCTATCACGTCCAGCGCTGACCCACTCTCGCCCCGCCCAGCGACCACGAGGTCGACGGTGCGCCCATGCTCCGCGACCCAGTCGGCTTCATTACCCGTCTCGGTCAGAAATTCCGTGCTCAGCCCGGGTGTGCCGGGCCGATCCTCCAGGACGATGGCATTTCGCCCTGCGAAACCGCGCCATGCGGCCACTGCGGCCTGCTCCCGCGCATTGGCTTCCACCTCCAGGCGGGTCAGCGTGGCCTCGAGGCCGGTCGCCATTCCCATATCCGCGGCCGCCAGCGCCGCGACGTCCCGCTGCACGTCAGGACGAACATGCAGCACTGATATATGGCCGTCGAACAGGCGGGCTGCCGCCAATGCGGTGGCATAGGCTGGTGCGTCGGACGCCTGGCCCCGCACCGGGAGCAGGATGAGTTTCGGCATCGCACGACCTCCTGAAAGTCTGGCCGCCACGGCGTCAGTCCCGGAGGCGACAGCCCCTTTGGCCATGAACCGGTCTGGGCCCAGGAACCTCTGGGTCCGTCAACATACTGGCCCAATCCCAGAATGAGAGCACGCCCGTATTGCCCCCTTGACGCGGGTCAATCGACTATCAGGACTCCAGCATGCGCCGCAGCAGCTCGACATCCTCGGCGAAACTGCTGTCACACTGCATCAGCTCGCCGATCCGGCTGACGGCATGCATCACGGTGGTATGGTCCCGGTTGCCGAACTTGCGGCCGATCTCCGGCAGGCTGCGGCTGGTGAGCTGCTTGGCGAGGTACATCGCGACCTGGCGCGGCCGCGCCACAGCACGCGCGCGGCGGGCGGAGGACATGTCGGTCAGGCGGATATTGTAATGTTCCGCCACCTTGCGCTGGATTTCCTCGATCGTCACCCGCCGGTCGTGCGCCTTCAGGATATCGTGCAGCACTTCCTGCGCGGATTCCAGGGTGATCGGCCGGCCGAACAGGTTGGCATGCGCGACCAGGCGATTGAGCGCGCCCTCCAGCTCCCGCACGTTGGAGGTGATCTTGTGCGCCAGGAACTCCATCACCTTGCTGGGCACCGGGATTCCGGCGCGCGCGGCCTTGGCCTCCAGGATGGAGATGCGCAGCTCGAACGTCGTGGCATGCAGGTCGGCCACCATGCCGCAGCCAAGGCGGGTGCGCAGCCGATCCTCCAGCCCCGACAGGTCGGAGGGCGACTTGTCCGCCGACACCACGATCTGCCGCCCGGCATCCACCAGGGCGTTGAAGGTGTGGAAGAATTCTTCCTGCGTGTTGTCCTTGCCGATCAGGAACTGCAGGTCGTCGATCATCAGCACGTCGACGCTGCGCAGGGTTTCCTTGAACTCCATCGTCGACTGGCTGCGGATCGCGGCGATGAAGCGGTACATGAACTTCTCGGCCGACATATAGGCAACCGAGACCGGGCGGCGCTGCTCGCCGGCCTGGCGCGAGGCCATTTCCCAGGCGATCGCGTGCATTAGATGGGTCTTGCCCAGCCCGACACCGCCGTACAGGAACAGCGGATTGAACCCGGCACTCGACGGCAGTTCAGCCACGCGCCGCGCGCAGGCATAGGCGAATTCGTTCGGCTTCCCCACCACGAACCCGTCGAACGTGAAGCGTGGATCGAGCGCGGCGGTCAGATCGGGGCGGGGTTCGGCGCGGTCTTCGTTCCGGCTGGCAGCAAACAGGGCGGTGGGCGGCTCGACAGGCGGCGGTTCGGCGGTCTGCGCCAGGCTTTCGGCCAGCGGACCGATCGGCCCCATCGCGCCTCCCACCCGGATTTCCACGCGCCGGACCGTGGGGACCTCAGCGTGCCAGAGTGCGCTGAGTCGATCACCATAGCGGCTGCGCACCCAGTCGCGCAGGAACCGGGTTGGCAGGTGAACGGTCACCTCGTCGCCGTCAACACCTGCGAGCGTCATTTGCCGCAGCCAGGTGCGGTATTCGACCTCACCAACTTCGTGCTGCAGGCGTCCCCGGATGCGGGCCCATTGGGCGGCGATTTGCGGCGTCTCCACGATTTCCAGCTCCGTGATCGTGGCCATCCTGTGCTCCCATGCACCGGCGGTTGGCACCCGCCGAACCCTCAGCACGTGCCGCGGATTTCCACCGCGGAAGCGAAAACTTCCCACCCGGGCGTATCGGGGGGTCGGAAATTACGGGTGAAGGGCGGCCGGCTTGGCCGCATCGATGGAGGTAGGTTAAGGCGGCATGAACAGCGTGGCAATGGCAAACTTGAAGGGGCAGCACTATCGCAAATTAAGTCACCAGTTACGACAAATCTTGCAACAAGATTGCCAAATACGATGATCACTTCTCTGAAGTATGACTTATGTAGTATTGTGTCGCGGAGCAACGCTCGACATGACACGCACGATCAAACACAGTCCTGAGACTGCTTGCTCGCTTAACAGATATCACCATTACACTTGTCGTCACATACGGTCAACCTCCCGGTTGACCGTTTGGACGAGGAAATTTTCAGCCCGCGACGAGTGCCTTGATACGGGCTGAAAGCCGCGACAGCTTGCGTGCGACTGTGTTGTCGTGGATCACGCCCTTGTCCGCCGCGCGCTGCATCTCGGGCTGCGCCGCACGCAGGGCCTCGGCCGCCGCGGCCTTGTTGCCGCCGGCGATCGCCATTTCGACCTTCTTCACAAAGGTCCGCATCCGCGACTTCCGTGCGTGGTTGCGCTCGGTGCGTCGCTCGGTCTGACGAATGCGCTTGCGCGCTGAAGCAGTATTGGCCATGTGCTCGTTTTGTTGTTTGCGCGATATAACAGCCACCCGCCGGCGGAACCGGCAGGTGGCGGGGAGGCGCTGTTCTAGGCATGCCGTTCCCCCGAGTCAAGAAACCTCGCTCCGGTCCGGTTCGACAAGGAACATGGCCGGAACTGCGACATTTCGGCCATCACAGGATCAGGCCAGGCCGGGTTTCTGCGTCCAGCGGCCAGATCGGCCGCTGGACACGGGTGTACGGGATCCGGCGGTAGTCCCGGCTCAACGGGCCGTCGGCATCGACGTAGATCACGTTCTGCGCGACCGGTCCGAACGCCGCCATGAAATGGTTGGTCGACTTTACCAGCAGCAATTTCAATTCGGTCGGCTCGATGCCGAGGTTGCGGAACAGCTCCAACCCCAGCGCCTGGGTGCGGTTGCTGATCAGCACCACCTGCACGCCGCCGACCTGCACCGCGGCGCAATCGCCCAGCGGCACCTGGGTCGGGCCGAAGCTCTGCCAGCAATCCCGCCGCAGGCCCGTCACGGTCACTTCGGCGTCCGCCGGCGTGCCCGACGCCGGCCCCGTCTTGCCGCCGAAGCGCAGCGGGAAGCGGGCGCCCAGACCGGCATCGAAGCACAGCCGCACCGCGATCGGGTCCCAGATCGGCCCGACGGCCGCGTCCGACACCGCCCGCTCGATCAGCCGGCGCAAGATCGTGGTGTTGTCCGAGGGCGCGCCTCCGCCTGCGTTATCCGCCGGGTCGGCCATCACGACCGGGTTGCCGTTGAACGCCAGGGCTGCGTCGATCGCCGCCTCGACCGGCAGGTAGTCCGGTGCGGTGCGCCCGCGCATGCCAATGAACTCCTGGCCTATTTCGGTGGCCAGCCGGTCGGCCTGCGCCTTGTCGCCATCCGTCACCACCAGGATGCGGCCCGACAGCTCCGCGACGTCGGCATAGGGGAAGCAGTGGCAGATCGAGACCGACAGCACCCCGTCCTTGCCCTCCAGTGCGGCGGTCTTGTCGACGAAGGCGCGCATCAGCGGCAGCGTCGTGGGGTAGCTGCCGATCTGCCGGCAGTCGTACAGCGACATCACCGGCCGGATCTCCCGACGGATGGCCCGGAGCACCAGGGTGAGCAGGTCCTCGGCCCGCTCCACCACATCGGTGTGTGGAAATTCCTTATAAAGAATGATGATGTCGGACAGCCGCACGCGCTGCAGGGTCAGGTGGCAGTGCGGATCCAGCTCTACCCCGATCACGCAATCCGGCCCGACCAGGGCCCGCACCCGCGCGATCACGTCACCCTCCACGTCATCATAGCCATGGGCCACCATCGCGCCGTGCAGGCCGAGCAGGACACCGTCGAGCGGGAGGGCCGCCTGCACCTGGCCGAGGATCTCGTCGCGCATCGCCTCATAGTCGGCCCGATTGGTGGTGCCGGCCGGACTGGCGGCGAAGCAGCTGCCTTCGACCAGGGCGAAGCCCTCGGCGGCGGCCCGCCGGCGGGCAACCCAGAGCGGGGCGGTGCACATCAGCGGCGTATCGTCGGGATGCTCGCCAGGACGGAGGAACACGCTCTCCTTGTAGGCCTCCAGGCTGGTGGGCAAGGGCGAGAAGGTGTTGGTCTCGGTGGCGATGGTAGCGGCGAACATGCGCATTTCGGCGGGCCTCCGGCTGGTGTCCTGCCCCGAAGTTCGCTGCCCTTTGCAGCGGATGTAGGGGATCAGCAGGCCACTGAAAACAAAGGGCTGGCGTCCCCTGGCGGGCGTCGTTCTCAGATGCGCAACCGCGCCCCGATGATGGCAGCATGGTGCGGCGCGAGCGAGACCGGCGAGAACAGCAGCACGCCGTCCAGCCGGCGCGCGAGCGAGCAATGGATCGGCGGATCGCCCGCGGCCAGGCGGGCGGCGACCCCGTCGGGATCGCCGGTCGTGAGTTCCAGCAGCGGCACCGGCCGTTCCAGGATCCGAAGTTCAGGCGGATTGCCGGCCGCCGCGGCGATGGCTTCCAGGATTGCGCGCCATGCGACGTGCCGCGCGCGCTCGTCTTCACTGGCGAACCGTTCCAGCGCAACCAGCAGGCCGACGATCTCTTCCTTGCCGGTCTTGCAGGAGCGGCCGATGCCGTGCAGCGGCAGGCCGGGCAGCTGGGCCAGTGGCGCGAATTCCGCCGGCGGGAGGAACTGCGCGGGAAACAGGTCCAGGTCGAGCATCTGGATCAGCGCGGAACTGACCAGGTCGCGCCGGCCGCACAGGATGCCGGACGCCTGCGGGCCGCCGATCGCCTTGCCGCCGCTGAACGCGACCAGGTCGGCGCCCTCGGCCAGGAACCGCTGCAGGTTGCCGGCCGGCGGAAGCTGCGCCGCCGCGTCCACCATCAGCGGCAGTTGGTGCGCGCGGGCGACCGCGGCGACCTCCGGCAAGGTGGGCAGCGATTGCGGCTGAGCGAGCCAGAGGATGCCGGCGGTCTGTGGGGTGATCGCGGCCTCGATCTCCCATGGCGCCGCGTCGCGCACGCCGGGGCCGCTGTAGCGGTCCGGAATGCCGACCTCCACGATGCGCCCGCCGGCCAGGGTCAGGACCCGGTCGTACATGTTGCGCTGGCTGCGCACGACCAGGAAGTCCCGCTGCGGTCCGGCGTCGGGCAGTCGATTCATCCGCGCCGGGTCGAGGCCGGCGAGGCAGGCAGCGGCGCCCAGCAGCAGGCCGGCCGAGGCGCCGGCGGTGACGATCCCCGCCTCGGCCCCTGTCACCCGTGCGATCACCCGGCTGGCGCCGGCCTGTAAGGCAAGCATGTCCACGCATTCGCCGGAAGCTGCCTGCATGGCAGCCGTGACGTCGGGGTGCATCCGGCCGCCCGACAGCCGGGTGACGGTGCCGCAGGCGTTGATCACGGTCGGTACGCCGAATTGGGCGTAGATGCTCATGGCAGGCAGGCCGCTATCGGCGTTGTGCCCGCGCCGCCGAGCGCCGTGGCTGTGCCTGGCACGCCAATCAAGGCGTCGTGGCTGTGCATGCGGCAAAGCTTCGGGTGCCCGGCCGAACGCCAGGCATGACAATGGCGGGCGGTCACGCCGCAACGGCCAGGGGCGCGCGGTCCTGGATCATGTCCGAGGCCTTCTCGGCGATCATGATGGTCCCTGCGTTGGTGTTGCCGGAGATCACCGCCGGCATCACCGAGGCATCCACCACCCGCAGCCCCTCCAGCCCGTGCACGCGCAGTTCCGCATCCACCACCGCCATTGGATCGCTGCCCATCTTGCACGTGCTGGTCGGGTGGAACACCGTCCCACCGTTGTTCCGCGCATACTCCAGCAACTCGGCGTCGCCCTGCACCTCGCTGCCCGGGCGGTATTCCGAGGCAACAAGCGCCTGCATGTGCGGCGACGTCAGCAGCCGCCGCCCGATCTTCAACCCGTCCACGATCGTCCGCCGGTCGGTCTCGGTCGACAGGTAATTCGGCCGCATCGCCGGCGCATCCTCTGCCCGAGCGGTCTTGAGCCGGATCTCGCCGCGGCTTTCGGGACGCAGCTGGTAGACCAGCAGCGTGAAACCGGACCACGGGTGCAGCCCATCCTGCGGCCGGTCCGCGCTGAACGTCGCGATCGAGAACTTCACGTCCGGCGTCGCCAGCTCGGGGCGGGTCCGGGCGAACAGCGCGACCTCGGCGCTGATCACCGCCAGCGGCCCCTTGCGGAACAGGAAATAATCCAGCCCGGTCTTCAGCATGCGGACCTTGCTCTGCATCACATCATTGACCGTGATCGGCTGCTTGCACTTCAACTTGATGGCAGCCGAATAATGATCCTGTAAATTCTGTCCGACGCCCGGCAAATGATGCACAATCGGAATACCCAGTTCGGCCAGATCTGCCTGCGGACCAACGCCGGACAACATCAGCACCTGCGGCGAGCCGATGGCGCCGCCACACAGCACCACCTCCCGCTTCGCCGTCGCCGTCCGGACCTGGCCATCCTGGCGGAACACCACGCCGACTGCCCGCCTGCCCTCGAATAGCACGCGTTCGGTGTGCGCCCGGGTGATCACCCGCAGGTTCGGCCGCTTCATCGCCGGATGCAGGTAGCCCACCGCGGTCGAGCAACGCCGGCCGCGCCGCGTCGTGGTCTGGTGGTAGCCCACGCCATCTTGCCGCGCGCCGTTGAAATCGTCGTTGCGCTCATAGCCGGCGTCGTTGCAGGCGCGGATGAAGGCCTCGCAGATCGGATGCCCGTCTTCCACGTCGGACACGCAAAGCGGGCCGCCGGTGCTGTGGAAGGCGTCGGCCACCCGGGTCTGGTGCTCCGCCCGCTTGAAATAGGGCAGCACGTCCGAGGCCGACCAGCCGGCATTGCCCAGTTGGCGCCAGAGGTCGAAATCCTCATGCTGGCCGCGGATATAGACCATGCCGTTGATCGAGGAAGAGCCGCCCAGCACCTTGCCGCGCGGCCAGAAGATCTTCCGCCCGCCCGCGCCAGGATCCGGTTCGGTCTCGTAGCACCAGTTCACCCGCTTGTCGGCGAAGGTCTTGCCGAAGCCCAGCGGGATGTGGATCCACATGTTGCGGTCCTCGCCGCCGGCCTCCAGCAGCACGACGCGGGTGGCGGGATTTTCCGACAGCCGCGCAGCCAGCACGCAACCGGCCGACCCGGCCCCGACAATGACGAAATCCGCCTCGATCGCTTCGGCCATCTGGCCCCCCCCCGGTGCGTGTGCACGCATTGCAGCGACGCTATCGCGTCATGCACGCCACCGCCAAGGGCAATGCCGGGGCGCCGCTTTTATTCGGCGGCCAGGCTCCGCGTCCCCAGATCCATATGCATCCTGAAACTGTCCTCGATGTGCCGCGCCAGCGCGTCGGCCGGCGCCCGCGCGTGCCTGGCCTTCAGCATCAGGATGCCGAACTCCGGCAGCGGCGGCAGACCCTCGTCCGCTCGTACCGCACGCAGCCCCTCCGGCAGCCAGGACAGGGTGGACACGGTCACCGCCAGCCCCGCCATCACCGGCGCATGGGTGCCGATCTGCGAGGCCGAGGTATACGCGATCCGGTAGCGCCGCCCGGCCGCCTCCAGCGCATGCACCGCGGCGGCAGCCCACTCGCAGTCGTTCCCGGCCGCCGCGTAGCGTGCCTGATCGGCCAGCGCCAGCGGCAACGGATCCTGCCGATGCGGCGCGAAGCGGGTCGCGGTGATCCAGTGCAGCGGGCCGCGCCACAGCCGCACCGAGGGCCAACCCGGCGGCTGATGCCCCTCGGAAATCAGCGCCAGGTCGAGCGCTTCGGCCTTGAGTTCACGCATCAGCTCGCTTGAGGGCAGGCACATCACATCCACCTGCACCGCCGGATGCGTCTCGGCAAAGCGCTTCAGGATCGTCGGGATATAGGCGAACGCGTAGTCATCCGGCGAACCGAGGCGGACCGTGCCGGAGATCGGCGGGGCCAGGAAGGCAGCGACCACCGCGTCGTTCAACGCAAGGATCTCGCGCGCACGGGTGAGCAGGAACTGCCCATGCGGCGTCATCTCGATCGCGCCCCCTCGGGTGCGGTGCAGCACGGTCTGCCCCAGTTGCTCCTCGAGGCGCTTGATCTGCATGGACACGGCGGACTGGGTGCGGCCGACGATCGCACCGGCCTCGGTGAAACTGCCGCCCTCGGCGATCAGCACGAAGGTACGCAGCAGGTCGGGGTCGATCCCGATGGGAACGCTCATGTGCATCAGTATACTTGATCGTACCATTCAGGCAATTCGTTTTCCTGATTATGGGCAACCTGCCAGTGTGCAACTGCACACAAGCCCTTTGGCACAGGAGAGATCAAATGTCGTACCGGACCCTGGAGGGGGTGTCTCCGACCCTGTTCGGGGACGCAGCACTGCGCGACCGGATGAACGCTGCCCGGTCCGCGATGGACACGGCCCTGCGCACGATCGTCACACGCCGCGAATTGGTCGAGCTGGATGAGCGCGCTTTGGCCGATATCGGCCTGACGCGGGCCGAGGCACTGGCCGAGGCGAAGCGCAACCCGTGGAACATTGAGCCGCCGCGCCGGCCGGAGCGCCCGCGTCGGATCGCCATGTTGGTCGGCATGGTCCAGACGCAGCTGCGCGAGGCCTGGCGCCGCCATCGCTCGCGCCAGGCGATTACCGGCCTGAACGCACGCATGCTGAAAGATATTGGCGTCAGCTACGCCGAGGCCGAGTGCGAAGCCAACAAGGCGTTCTGGCGGCGGTAACCGAGACCTGACGGCAGACGCGGTGCCATGGCCGTGGGGCGCGCGGCCATGGGACCGCGAATTGCATGGCCAGCCGCCGATATCGCCAGCCGCCGAGCTCGACCGGTCGTGTGCCTTAAGCCGCCGCCGCAAGCGGTTCGCGCCGGCGCACCAGATCCGCGGCCTTCTCGGCGATCATGATGGTGGCGGCGTTGGTGTTGCCCGACACCACCGCCGGCATGATCGAGGCATCCACCACCCGCAGCCCCGCCACGCCGTGAACGCGCAGCTCCGCGTCCACCACCGCCATCGGGTCGCTGCCCATCTTGCAGGTGCTGGTCGGGTGGAACACCGTCCCACCGAATTGCCGCGCATAATCCAGCAGCTCGTCGTCGGTCCGCACCGCATCGCCGGGAATGTATTCGCTGCTGATGAAATGCTGCATGTCCGGCGTCGCCAGCAGCCGCCGCGCCAGGTTCAACCCGTCCACGATCGTCCGCCTGTCGGTCTCGGTCGCCAGGTAGTTCGGATGCATTGCCGGCGCCACCGCCGGATCGGGCGATTTCAACTTCAATTCGCCGCGGCTCTCCGGACGGAGCTGATAGGCGGTGATCGAGAAGCCGGAGAATTTGTGCAGTCCCTCGGCCGGCCGGTCCGCGCTGAAGATCACCGTCGCGAACTGCACGTCCGGCGTCGCCAGCTCGGGACGCGTGCGGGCGAACAGCCCCGCCTGCGCGGCCGCGATCGTCAGCGGCCCGCGGCGGGCCAGGATATATTCCAGGCCGGTCTTCATCATGCGGACCTTGCTCATCATGATATCGTTGACGGTGATCGGGAACCGGCATTTCAGGACCACGCGTGCCTGGTAGTGGTCCTGCAGGCTCTGCCCGACGCCCGGCAGCGCGTGCCGCACCGCGATGCCATGCGACGCCAGATGCGCGGCCGGCCCGATGCCCGACAGCAGCAGCAATTGCGGTGAGTTCAGCGCCCCGCCGCACACGATCACCTCCCGCCGCGCCCGAATCGTGCGGCTGGCCCCGCCCTGGCGATAGGTCACGCCGACCGCGCGCCGGCCCTCCAGCAACACACGCTCCGACAGCGCGTGGGTGATCACCTGCAGGTTCGGCCGCTTCATCGCCGGGCGCAGATAGCCGACCGCAGTGGAGCAGCGCCGGCCGTTGCGCGTGGTCAGGTGGTAATAGCCCGCCCCTTCCTGCACCCGGCCGTTGAAGTCGTCGTTGCGCGGAAAGCCGAGGTCCAGCGCGCTCTTGATGAATGCCTTGCTGATCGGGTCGTAGGTGTGCATGTCGGAGACCGCGAGCGGACCGCCGGTGCCATGCAGTTCGTTGCCGCCACCGATCCGGTCCTCGGCGCGCTTGAAATACGGCAGCACATCGTCGAACGACCAGCCGGCATTACCGAGTTGGCGCCAGTGGTCGAAATCCTCGGCCTGGCCGCGGATATAGACCAGGCCGTTGATCGAGGACGAGCCGCCCAGCACTTTGCCGCGCGGCCAGAAGAAGCGGCGGCCGTTCAGGTCGGGTTCGGTCTCGTAGCACCAGTTCACCCGCGGATCGGCGATGGTCTTGCCGTAGCCCAGCGGGATGTGGATCCAGGGATTGCGGTCGGGTCCGCCGGCTTCCAGCAGCACGACCTTGCTGGCGGGATCTTCCGACAGGCGCGCCGCCATGACGCACCCGGCGGAGCCGGCACCCACCACGATGAAATCCGCTTCGATGCTGTCCTGCCGTGCGACCATGCTGCGGTTCCTTTTGCCGTTTCTCCTCCGGCAGGAGCATGCAACCAGCCGGTTCGGCTGGGACCCGGCCGAAGCCGCGACCGCGGCCCGACGCGCCGCGCAGGGGGCACCATTACGGCATTGCCACGGTGCCGGGACATGCTAGATTCATTTCGTATGAGCGCGGAATATGGCATGATCAGGCTGGCGCCGAACGGCCGTTTCGGCCCGACACACCCATGGCTCGCCGCGCTGGCGCGGACCATCGCCTATCCGATCCTCAAGGCCTACGCGGCACGCCACGGTTTCCACACGCCGGACAGCGCCTATGCGCGGGCACAAGGCGCCGACCTCGCCGCGCGCCTCGCCCGCGGCGAGACGGTCCATCTGCTTGGCCTGGCGCCGGCCGGCCATAACAGCGGCGCCGCCCTGGTCGAGGTTTCCGCCGCCCAGGGCGTGCAGCTGCTGCGCAACGACGAGGAGGAACGCTATACCGGCATCAAGAACTGCACCGACTACCCGCGGCACAGCGTCGCCGCCGTCCTGGCATTCGCCGCCGCGCGCGGCCTGACCATCCATAGCTGTCTGGCGAGCTGGGACTTCGTCCGCCTCGGCGCCAGCCTGGCCGGCGCGATGGCAGCGGAGCTGCCGCGCAGCCGCAACTTCCTTGCGGCAGAGGCGTTCGGCGCGATGAACGCCCGCCACCTCGATGCCGCCCTCCGCAGCCCCAAGGCGTTCGGCCGCCAGATGAGATCCGGCCAGATGGGACGCGGCCTGATGGCACGCGGCCAGATGGGAGCAGGCCAGATGGGAGCAGGCCAGATGGGAGCAGGCTTGGCGATGCCGATCATCGGTATGCCGCATCACGGCAACCACGCCTGGTTCTCCCACGCCGTGTCGCCGTTCGCCGACAGCGCCGCTCCGGTGCTGGTCACGGTGCTGGACGGCTTCGGGGATAATGGCGCGATCTCGGTCTACCTGGCGCGCAACGGCCGACTGGCGCTGCTGGACCGCAACACCGACCCGTTCGACTCGCTGGGCGGGTTCTACAGCATGATCAGTTCCACCCAGGGCGGCTGGACCATCCTCAGCAGCGAGGGCCGCTATATGGGGGCCGTCGCCTGGGGCGACAGCGATCGGCTGACCAACGGGTATTACCGTCGCCTGCGCCAGATCTTCCATCTCGGCCCAGGCGGCACGGTGCGGCTGAACCGCGCCCTGGCCAACTGGCCGCGCTGCCTGCAGCGCGCGCCTTACACGGCGGCGCTGACCGAGATCCTCGGGCCGCCGATCCCGCCCGAGGCGCTGTGGAACCCGGATGCGGTGCTGAAAATCGATGCTGGCGACAAGGCCCCCGGCGATGCCGACCGCTTCGACAAGGCCGCGGCGACGCAGCTCGTGTTCGAGGACGCGCTGTGCCACATCCTCGACCATCACATCCGTGCGACCGGCGCCAGCCGCCTCGTGCTGGCCGGCGGCACCGCGTTGAACGCGCTGGCCAATATGCGGCTGATGCAGCATTTCGACCGCGCCTATTACCGCCGGGTCCTTGGCCGCGACGACACGTTGCATGTCTGGGTGCCGCCGATCCCCAGCGACCCGGGGGTGGCGGCCGGGGCGGCATACCAGTTCGCGTTGCATCATGGCGCGACCCACGCGGCACCGCTGCGCCATGCCTTTCACTGCGGCGATGCCCCCACCGATGCGGCGATCGAGGCCGCCTTGCGCGCCGGCCCCGATATCGGCTGGACCGCGCTGCCCCGGCTCGACGGGCCGGCCAGCCGCGCACGCATCGCCGATTTCCTGGCATGCTGCATCGCCAGGGATGGTGTGGTCGGCCTGTTCCAGGGCGCGGCCGAGACCGGCCCGCGCGCCCTCGGTCACCGCTCCATTCTCGCCAATGCCTGCAATCCGCGCACGTTGGAGACCATCAACCGGCGGGTGAAGTTCCGCGAGCCGTTCCGCCCGCTGGCGCCCATGACCACGCTCGCCGCGGCACGGCGCTTCTGGGATCTGGAGGAGGGTGCGCTGGACGACGACGCCAACGCGTACGGCTACATGGTGCTGACGGTGATGGCCCGGCCCGAGGCGTATGATCGTGTGCCGGCTGTGATCCATCGCGACGGCACCAGCCGCATCCAGGTCGTCCGTCCCGATATCGATCCATTCACCCACGACTACCTCCTCGCGCTCGGGCGCCGCTGCGGGGTGGAGGTCTCGGTCAATACCTCGCTGAACGTCGCCGGGCCGATCGTGCAGACCGCCGGCCAGGCGTTGGAGGCCCTGCGCCGCGCCCGTGCCATGGACGGGTTGCTGCTGCTGGGCGCCGAGGGCGGGGCCTGGCTCGCCTGGCACGCCGTCGATACCCCGCCAAAGGATGGCGGCAGGCGAATCGGCAGCTGGTTGCGCGCGTGGCAGGACGAGCCGGCGCTCGCCTGACGGTGTCCGGAGGCGGTCCGCCCGTGGGACGCGTGTCGGGTCACGGCCCCGGTCGGGCCGTCTCGGCATCGGGTGCATGCTGTGGCAGGAGAAGATGGTAGTCGACCGCCATACCCGCTGGAGCCGTAAAGGATGCCCTCAGCCGCCCCGCCCGCCGAGATCCTGGAGGCCTTGCGCCGCATGGGCCTGCCGGCCGACGCCGGCACGACCGGCGAGCGGCTGACCGGTGGCGTCTCCTCCGATATCTGGCGCATCGATCTGCCCAATGGTCCGGTCTGCGTGAAACGCGCGCTTGCGAAGCTGAACGTCGCCGCCGAGTGGCACGCGCCCGTCGAACGCAACCGCTACGAGGCCCGCTGGATGCAGCGCGCCGACGCCGCAATCCCCCACGCCGCCCCCCGCCTGCTCGGACAGGACGCAGCGAACGGCGCGCTGGCGATGGAATTCCTCTCGCCGCACGACCATCCGCTGTGGAAGTTGCAGCTCCGCGACGGCCACGCCGACCCGGATTTCGCGGCGCGGGTGGCGCGCAGCCTCGTCGCCATCCATGCCGCCACCGCCGCCGATGCCTCGATCGCCGCCGACTTCCCGACCGATGCGATCTTTTACGACATCCGCCTGGAACCCTATCTGGTCGCGACCGGTCGCGCCCATCCCGACCTCGCGGCGCAGCTTGACGGCCTGGTTGCCACCACCCAGGCCAACAAGCGCGCGCTGGTGCATGGTGACGTCAGCCCGAAGAACATCCTCGCCGGGCCGTTCGGACCGGTGTTCCTGGACGCCGAGTGCGCCTGGTGGGGCGATCCGGCGTTCGACCTGGCGTTCTGCCTCAATCACCTGTTGTTGAAGTGCCTGTGGACGCCGACGGCGCGCGACGGCTTCCTCGCCTGTTTCGACGCATTGGCTGCCACCTACGCCGCCGGGGTGGCCTGGGAAGCACCGGCCGCGCTCGAAGCCCGCGCAGCCCGTTTGCTGCCCGCATTGTTCCTGGCCCGGGTGGATGGCAAGTCGCCGGTCGAGTACATCACCACTGAGGCGGACAGGAATCGCGTGCGCCGCACCGCCCGCGCCCTGCTGGCCGCCCCGCCGGATCGGCTGGACGCGGTGCGTCAGGCCTGGACAAGGGAGCTTACCGGATGACGGACAGCAAGATCGCCTTCGTGCACGGCCGCCGGGTATGGGACAGCCGCGGCCGTCCCACCGTAGAGGCCGACGTATTGCTGGAAGGCGGTGCGGTCGGTCGTGCCATTGCGCCGGCAGGCGCCTCTACCGGCAGCGGCGAGGCGCTGGACCTGCGCGACGGCGGCGATGCATTCGGCGGCTACGACGTCCGCCACGCGGTCGAGAACGTGAATACCGAGATCGCACATGCCGTGATCGGCCTCGATGCGACCAACCAGGCGGCGCTCGACCAGCGCCTGATCGCGCTCGATGGCACACCGAACAAGTCCCGCCTGGGCGCCAACGCCGTGCTCGCGGTGTCGATGGCCACGGCACACGCCGCCGCCGCCGCGGCCGGCCAGCCGCTATACCGCTACCTCGGCGGGCCGGAGGCAGACCTGATCCCGCTGCCGCAGATCCAGATCTTCGGCGGCGGCGCCCATGCCGGGCGGCGCGTCGACATCCAGGACTTCATGGTGATGTGCCCGGCCGCCGACAGTTTCGCGCAGGCCCTGGACTGGACCGCCGAGGTCTATCGCGCCGCCGGCAAGCTGATGGCCGAGGCCGGCACCCTGGCCGGTGTCGCCGACGAGGGCGGTTGGTGGCCGGTGTTCGCCACCAATGAGCAGGCGCTCGACATGCTGGTCCGCGCCATCGAGCGTGCTGGCTTCCGCCCTGCCGAGCAGGTCGGCATCGCGCTCGACATCGCGGCCTCGGAGTTCGGCCATGGCGGGATATACAAACTGGCGCTGGAGGACCGCGCACTCGACACCGGCGGCATGATCGACCTGCTTGGCGGCTGGCTGCGCCGCTACCCGATCCTGTCGATCGAGGACCCGCTGGCCGAGGACGATGCCGATGGCTTCGCCGCCTTCACCCGCGCGCATGGCGAGAAGGTACAGATCGTCGGCGACGATTTCCTGGTCAGCGACGCCGCCCGGGTGCGCGAGGCCGCCGCCCGCGGCGCCGCCAACACCGTGCTGTTGAAGCCCAACCAGCGCGGCACGCTGACCGAAACCCTCGCCGCCTGGGATGCCGCCTGCGAAGCCGGCTACGGCGGCATCGTCTCCGCCCGCTCCGGCGAAACCGAGGACACCACGATCGTCCACCTCGCGGTCGGCTGGGGCGCCGGCCAGCTCAAGGTCGGCAGCTTCGCCCGCAGCGAGCGCATGGCGAAATGGAACGAGGCGCTGCGGGTGGAGGAAGCCCTTGGCGCGCGTGCCCGGTTCGCTGGCGGGACCATGCTGGGATCCAGCCACTGATGAAAATCGTGTTCCACAGCGCTGCCGGCCCCGATCTGGCGGCGCGACTGGACGCGATTCCCGATCTGGACATCACCGCCTGCCCCGAGGCCGACGACGCCCTGCTGGCCCGCCTGCTGCCGGACTGCGATGCGTTGTGGCACGTTCTGAAGCCATGCACCGCCGCGATGATCGCCGCGGCCCCGAAGCTCCGGCTGATCCAGAAGATCGGCGTCGGCGTGAACACGATCGACCTGGAGGCAGCCAGGGCGCGCGGCATCCCGGTCTGCAACCTGCCAGGGACGAATTCCCGCGCGGTGGCGGAACTGGCGCTGACCCTGATGCTGACGGCGCTGCGCCGCGTGACGCGGTTCGATGCGGAACTGCGGGCGGGCATCTGGTCGAACCCGGACTTGCGGGACGGCATCGGGGAGTTGGGCGGACGCGTTGTCGGGCTGGTGGGTTACGGCGCCGTGCCCCGAATCCTCGCCCCTGTCCTGACCGCGCTTGGCTGCCGGCTGATCTACCACGCGCCGAGGCAGGTTGCCGACCCGCCGGGGCCGTGGCGGACGCTGGCGGACCTGCTGGCGGAGGCCGACCTGGTCAGCCTGCACGTGCCGCTGACACCGCAGACCACGCACATGATCGACACCGGCGCGCTGGCGCGGATGAAACCCGGTGCGGTGCTGGTGAACACCGCCCGCGGCGAGTTGGTGGACCAGCCGGCGCTGACCGCGGCTCTGCGCGACCGACGGCTGGCCGCGGCCGGGCTGGACGTGTTCGACGGCGAGCCGATCGACCCTGCCGACCCGTTGTTGACGCTGCCGAACGTGGTGGTGACACCGCATGTCGCCTGGCTCAGCACCGGCACGTTCGACCGGAGTTTTGCACTCGCCGCGGAGAACTGCCGGCGAGTGGCGGCGGGAGAAGAGCTGCTGCACCGGGTGGTGTAAGGCTTGGACCCAGCGTAAGGCAGAGCGGCGGCAGCAAGGTGGCCGGGGCGTGGCTGGGTCTGCAGCCGCCCTGATCCGGTGGCCTACGATGTCGGCGGGCCGGGCGGCGTGCTCCTCGATGCGGCCGGGCGGGACCGGCAGAACCTGCCGATGCACGACGGCCCCGGACCAGCGCAGCACCGCATTTCAACACGGAGGACGGAAGGCGAGGGCCACTGAGGGCCACGGAGAGACTGTGCCGCGTGATTGGCCCGAGGCCTCTCCCGCAGCACGCGGCCTCCGTGGCCCTCGCCTTCCGTCCTCCGTGTTGAAATGCGGTCTCGCCAGGACCCCAGGCGCCGGGAAAGTCGGCGTGCCGATAGCGATCCGGCGCGCGGGGCCTGTCACACCGCTCAGCGATCGGCGTTCGGTCGCGTGA
>JARLIJ010000082.1 GCA_031291795.1 Acetobacteraceae bacterium
CCGAGAATCGCCAGGCCGAACACGCGGTCGCGGGCGGCGGGGTTGCGCGCCACCGAGGAGACGAGCTGGCCGAAAATGGTGCCCATGCCGATGCCGACGCCACCGAGCGCGATCATGGCAATGCCGGCGCCCAGCATCTTGGCGGAAGCGAGATCCATAGTCCGAGTTCCTTTCGTTATCCGGTCGCGCCGGGACAGGCAGGGCCTGCCAGGCAGGTCAGGGGGACGGGGGGATTAGTGCAGGTGGACGGCGTCGTGCAGGTAGATGCAGGTCAGGACGGCGAAGACGTAGGCCTGCAGTACGGCCACCAGCAGTTCGAAACCGATCAGCGCCGTGTTCACCGCGAGCGACAGGCCCGCCGGCACCCAGCCGATAACGCCGGCCGCACCCAGCATCACGATGAAGGCGCCGAACACTTCCAGCATCACGTGGCCGGCCATCATATTGGCGAACAGACGAACCGACAGTGAGATGATGCGCGAGAGGTAGGAGATCATCTCGATCAGTACCATCAGCGGCGCCAGCGCCACCGGGATGCCTTGCGGCATGAAGTAGCTGAAGAAGTGCAGCCCGTGCAGCCGCAACGCCACGACCGTCACCAGGACGAACACCAGCAGCGACAGCGCCAGGGTCACCGCGATATGGCTGGTGAAGGTGAAGAAGTAGGGAAACACCCCCATCAGGTTCCCGAACAGGATGAAGAAGAACAGCGTGAACACGAACGGGAAGAACTTGCGCCCTTCCGGACCGATCATCTCCACGCACATCGACATCAGGAACTCATAGGCCATCTCGGCGGCGGCCTGGAACCGGCCGGGCACCATGGCGCGGGGCCGCATGCCAACCCACAGCAGGGCCAGCGTCAGCACACTGGCGACGACCATCATCACGTTGGCTTGGGTGAAATTTACCGAGGCGCCGATGGGCCCCAACGCCGTGCTCAGCTTGAACTGGCTCAGCGCGTCAATGCTGCTCGAACCTTCGGCCGCCACCCTGTTCGCCCCTTATCCTTCTGGCCTCAAACGCAACCAATGCGACTGAAACCCAATCTTCTACGTCCCATGCCTGGGCGCAAACAGGCGCCAGACATTCAACACCCCCGCCGCACCGCCCACCAGAACGAACACAGCTGTCAGGATCGGCTTCGTGCCGAACAACCAGTCGAGCCCATAGCCGATAGCGACCGCCACCACCATGGCCGAGACCAGCTCGACACCCACCCGCAGGCCGATCCCCCAAGGGTTCGGACCGTCGCCGCTCAGGTCACCCCCCGGCCGCTTCGGCGGGGCGTCGAGCCCCTGCCTGCTTCGGGCGGCCTTCAGACGCTCCGTGAAGGAATCGCCCGTTCCGCCCGGTTCCTCGCTCATTTTCGCTCCTGGCAAACCTGTGCCGGAAAGCCGGGGCTAGCTACAGGGGGGTTATCCGAGTGTCAAGAATGGATGACCCTTCGGAAAGCTATCTCGCAAGCGTTCCTGTCGTGAAGGTGGTTGTTCAGCAGAATCCTTGGGCCGCCATGCTTGCCGATAACATTCCGATGCGCAGCGACCGGATAGCGTGGCACACGTTGCAATGGTGACGCTCGCCTCGATCCCTCCATCCTCCGCGGCCGCCCTTACGGTGCTGGTCTTTTGCTTTGTCCTGGTGCTGGCGTTCGCGTTCTCCAACCGCTTTCGCGACACGGCCAATGCGGTTGCAACGGTGATCTACGCGCATTCGCTGCAACCCGTCCGTGCGGTCATCCTGTCGGGGGTAATGAATTTTGCCGGCGGACTGCTCGGATTGTTCACCGGGGGCACCGCAACACCCGGCTGAACGGAACGCCTACTGCGCCGCGGCCTTCAGCCCGTCGCCCACGAACCCGCCGGACTGGCGCTGCCACAATCGCGCATAGACCCCGGCATGGGCCAGCAGCTGCGTATGCGAGCCGGTCTCCACGATCCTGCCCCGGTCCAGCACCACCAGCCGGTCCATCCGCGCGATCGTGGACAGCCGGTGGGCGATGGCGATCACCGTGCGGCCTTCCATCAGCACGTCCAGCTGGTCCTGGATGGCCGCCTCCACCTCGGAATCCAGCGCCGAGGTCGCCTCGTCCAGCACCAGGATCGGGGCGTCCTTCAGGATCACCCGTGCGAGCGCCACCCGCTGGCGCTGGCCGCCCGACAGCTTCACACCGCGCTCCCCGACATGCGCGTCATAGCCGCGGCGGCCGAACCAGTCCTCCAGCCCGACGATGAAATCATGCGCCTCCGCTCGGCGGGCCGCGTCCTCGATCATCGCGTCGGTCGCCTGGGGCCTGCCGTAGCGGATGTTGTCCTTGATCGAGCGATGCAGCAGGGACGTGTCCTGCGTGACCACCGCGATCTGCGTGCGCAGGCTTTCCTGCGTCACGCCGGCGATGTCCTGCCCGTCGATCAGGATGCGCCCGCTGACGGGGTCGTAGAAATGCAGCAACAGGTTGATCAGAGTGGATTTGCCCGCACCCGAGGGGCCAACCAACCCGACCCGTTCCCCCGCCGTGATTGCCAGGTCGATGCCGTGCAGCACCCCCGGCGCCTCGCCTTCCCGGATGCGGCCATAGTCGAAATGCAGGTCCTCAAAACGGATCGCACCGCCGGTGACGTGCAGCTCCGCCGCCTCGGGCGGGTCCGGCATCAGGCGCTGCACCGCGATGGAGCGCATGCCGTCCTGCACCGTGCCGACATTCTCGAAGATCGCCGTGATGCTGCGCGCGACCCAGCCGGCGATGTTGGTCAGTTGCCAGGCGAGCGGAATCGCCGTCGCCACGATGCCCAGCGCGATATGTCCCAGCGTCCACTGCCAGACCGCGACGCCGGCGGTAGCGACCACCAGGCAGGCATTCATGACCGACAGAGTGACCGTATAGGCCGTCGTCATCCGGGTCTGGGCGCGAAAAGCACCGGTGTGTTCTTCGATCGAGTCGCGCACGAACGCGTCCTCGTCGCGCGCCCGGGCGAACAGCTTGACGGTCAGGATGTTGCTGTAGCTGTCGACCACCCGGCCGATCAGGGTAGAGCGCTTCTCGGATGCCGTGCGCGACCGGTCGCGCAGGCGGGAGACGAAATAGCGCAGCATCCCGGCGTAGAAGATAAACCAAGCCAGGATCGGCGCCGCCAGCCGCCAGTTTACCGATCCCAGCAGCAGGATGGCACTGCTGCCGTAGACCAGGATGTACCAGGCCGCGTCGAACGTCATGACGAGGCTCTCGCGCAACGCCGGCCCCGTCTGCATGACCCGGTTGGCGATCCGCCCCGCAAAGTCGTTCTGGAAGAATGTCCAGCTCTGCCGCACCACATGCCAGTGGTTCTGCCAACGGATCATGTTGGAGAACCCGGTGTTGACGATCTGGTTGACCAGGATGGTGTGCCCCAGATGCGCGAGCGGGCGGAGCACCAGCAGCACGCCCGCCATCACCGCAAGCTGCGGCCAGGCATCGGGCAACAGCGTCTCCGGCCGATGCGACGACACCAGCGACACGAGCCGCCCGATAAAGGTCGGGATCATGGTGTCGAGCACCGCGATCACGCCCCCGGCGACGAATAACGCACCGGTCAGCCAGGGAACCTGGCGAATGAAGTGCCAGTAGAACCGCAGCAAACCACCGGTCGGCGGCTCGACCGGTTCGGCAGACGTTGGCTCGAGGAGCGCTTCGAAGCGGCGGAGCATCCGGTCAGCGGTGAACCGGAATGCTCCGTCCGTCAATCATGTGGGTGCCGATGTCCCGGCCTTGCCACTAAGCCCAGTGGCCGGGTACCCAGTAGGGCCCTTCCCAATGCGGCCGGATCCACATCCGCTGCGGCGGCGCATAGGCGACCGGCGGCGGCGCGTAATAGGCCGGAGGCGGCGCATAGTAGACCGGCGGCGGGGCATAGACCGGGGCAGGCGCGATCACCACAGGCGGGATCCAGACGCCGATGCCGATGCCGCCACCGCGCCACCAGGCATGCGCCGATCCCGGGGTCGCGACCACCGCCAGGGCTGCCAGCCCGGCAATGACGCCAATCGCACCGAAACGCTTGAGCGGAGCCATGAATTGACCCTCCTGCTGGGTTTCCAATGGCCGCAGGCTAGCGACGGTTTGTGACCAAATTGTATCCGGTTTGTATCGCCTTCAAACGTCCGATCATTCCGCCGCCATACGGTGCGGCTCGACCATTTCCGCCGCCCGCGCCAGGTCGACCGAGAGCAGCCGCGACACGCCGCGCTCCTGCATCGTCACGCCGTACAGCCGGTCCATCCGCGCCATGGTCATCGGGTGGTGGGTCACGACCAGGAAGCGGGTGCCGGTGTCGCGCACCATGTCCTCCAGCAGCGTGCAGAACCGTTCGGTATTGGCGTCGTCCAGCGGGGCATCGACCTCGTCGAGCACGCAGACCGGCGCTGGGTTACAGCGGAACACCGCGAAGATCAGCGACAGGGCGGTCAGCGCCTGCTCGCCGCCGGA
>JARLIJ010000083.1 GCA_031291795.1 Acetobacteraceae bacterium
AAGCTCCACCGGGCGCCATCCGAAGTCTATCCGTCCGGTATGGGCTTCCAGGATCGGCGGACGCCACGGGGCCAGGAAGGCCTCGACCACGCCGTTTGGCGACAGCTCAACGATGAGTGTCTCACCGGCCACGCGATGATCGACGCGCAACTCGTATGCGATGGGATTGCATTCTCCGCCGCACGGGTAAAGCGGTCCGGTGTAGCAACCCGACACATCATGCAGCTCCCAGCCCACCCCCATCCGAACGAAATAGCTGTTGGCGTGGACAACCGCTTCCTGGAACACCGAGCGGATTTCGGTCGAGAACCTCTGCGCCCTGCGCAGGACCTCCATGTGCCGCTCGTCGAGCGCAGCCCACGGATCGTGGCGGCGTTCGTCGGCGAGCCGATGCAGGCGTTGATGCTTCAGTGTCCGGCCAAGCCTGTCCTCCAAGGATTGCGACATCGCTGCCTCCTGCAATAGCGGCGTTTGCGTCGAGCACCAGCGCCTGCGTTGCGACGGCTGCGCTCAGCGGGAGAGAAGCCTGCTTGCAAGCACGCCAACGCCGAACGCTATGAGCAGGCTGGTGACCGGTCGCTCCTCGATCTGTCCGCCGATTGCCTTTGCCGTGCATTCCGCCTGCGCCGACAGGTCGTCATACGCGGTTCGCGTCTTGCGGCTGAGCTGGCCGACGGAGCTTCGCACGGCATCGGCGGCATCGCCTGCGCCGTTGACCGCACCGCTCCGGACATGGCCCAGCAGTTCGGCCAGATCGTGCTTGAGCGCCGCAAGGTCATCGCCGATTTGCGTGAGGTCGGGTGTCATCGTGCCCTCTGCGGGTTGTGCCACATTGGCGCTCATGATCTCATTCTCCTGTGCGTCGGGGCGCCGCCTTTGCGGGGCGCCACATTCCGGAGCGTCGCCATCAACACACCAGCGTGACTGCACTATCAGAGACGGCTGGAGCCCGTTTGGCCGGGATCACCGCCGACAGTCATTGGCCTGATTGTGCCTGATGAACAGTAGTAGCGGCTTCAGCCGGGACATTGATCTGGATCAACATATGGTGCGTTAATAGCCCGGAAGACATCGCAATATCGTGAGCGCTTGGACCGGCCTGTTATTGACTGCAAGTGCCTGGGACCGAGGGGCCATCCGCCGGCCGGACACCGTCATCGCGGTCGCGTTCATCCAGCGCCAGCAGCAATTGTCCACGAGCCAGTTCAACGCCGTCTGCACCATCACGAAGGCGGCGACCGCCTGGGCGACCTCGCCGAGCGACATCGTGCCGACCAGGTATTTGGGTGCGCACAGGACCCAGCCGATGATCGGGGCGGCCAGTGTGCTTCCATTTGCAACGAGTGTGGTGCGCATCAGTTGGATGCACAGCCCTCGCCAGGGCCCGATCACGGCGTCGAACGCCTCGCTCGGCCGGCGATGCGGGGTTATCCCGTCACCCGCTGCCAGGCCGGGGATAAGGCGGGCGCCAAAATCCCTCGGCACTGCGCCAGAAGCGGGCACCCGCGGATCGTCGATCTGCTCGCCGGCGGCACCAGTCTGCGGCTGACCCAAAGTGCCGATTTCACCTCCTATCTTGCGCGCCACCAATACAACATCCACGAGCTGCTCGAGGGGATGCAGCAGCAGATCGCACACAGCGGCTAGCCCAGGCTGTCCGCTCGGCGGCAGGGCTGGTCCGGGCACGGGCATGACATTGGGGGGGGACTGAGCCCCCCCTCGCCGCCGCGCGCCGGCGCTGGTATCGTGGGACATCCACCCCAGGAGAGTCCCCATGGAAAAGCGCCAGCTTGGCCAATCCTCGCTGTACGTCTCGCCGATCACGTTCGGCTGCAACGTGTTCGGCTGGACGGCGGATGAGAAGACCTCGTTCGCCCTGCTCGACGGCTTCCTGGACGCCGGCTTCAACTTCATCGACACGGCCGACGTCTATTCACGCTGGCACCCCGGCAACAGCGGCGGCGAGTCGGAAACCATCATCGGGCGCTGGCTCAAGTCCCGCGGCACCCGCGACCGGATCGTCCTCGCGACCAAGTTCGGCATCGAGATGGGGCCCGGCAAGAAGGGCCTGTCGCGCAAATACATGATGCAGGCGGTGGAGGATTCGCTGCGCCGCCTGCAGACCGACCACATCGACCTGTACCAGTCGCACCGCGACGATCCGGAAACGCCGATCGAGGAGACGCTGGCGGCCTACGCGGACCTCATCCGCCAGGGCAAGGTGCGGGAGATCGGGGCATCGAACTTCTCGGCCGACCGGCTGGCGGACTCGCTGCGGATCAGTACCGAACAGGGGCTGCCGCGGTATCAGAGCGTGCAGCCGCAATACAGCCTGGTGGAGCGGACGGAGTTCGAGGGCAAGCTAGAAGACCTCTGCGTGAAGGAGAAAATCGGTGTCATCGGCTACTACTCGCTGGCGAGCGGGTTCCTCACCGGGAAGTATCGCACGAAAGCAGATACCGAGGGCCGCGCCCGTGGCTCGCGCGCGGAAACATACCTGAACGAGTACGGCTTCGGCGTGCTGAAGGCGCTGGATGAGGTCGCCGCGCGTTACCACGCCAAGCCGGGGCAGATCGCCCTCGCCTGGCTGATCGCACGCCCCTCGGTCACCGCGCCGATCGCGAGCGCCACCAACCTGGACCAGCTGGCAGACCTGGTGAAGGCGGCGGACATCAAGCTCGATGCGGCTGCCATTCAACAGATCGACGCCGCCAGCAAGCCGCGCTGACCGGGACGGCGGCACGCCAGGGTTCTACGAATGCGTCGCAAATGATCCCGGCGTGCGGCCCCCTGTTCCGGTAGACGAGGTCCGCCTGATGCCGCATGTCAGGTTCGGACGGGATTTTACGTGCCATGATCGTCTGCTGCTGCAATGCCTTGTCGGACCGGGAGGTGCGTGCGCAGGTGGCGCCACAGGAGAAGACAGAATTTAACGCAGATGCAGGCCGATGCACGCCGAACACGCAGATGGCGCAGCGCGGTTCACAGGCCGTTGACAACGCGTTTGATCTTCAGGCGTGGCTTGCTGAAATTCAGCAGCAGGCAGAGCTGCAGCCCGCCACTTCGAGATAACTGGTGCATGGCATGCAATGCGCGTCGTCCAGTGCCTTGACGATCTTCGGCGCAACCAGAAGCGCGTCCTCGGACCAACAGGTCCGCGAATTACTCGCCGACCGCCACATCATTGTAGTAAACCCTGACACTGCATTGCTGTACAACCGTCAGGCCAGCGACAGGCATTTCATGTGCCAGCGCGTTCTCATAGACCTTTTCCAGGAAACCAGCCCCGAGCGCCTTAAGCACGGTGAAGGCGCAGCCGATCATTTGTCCTGAGAGATCATTCAGCCTGTCACTATCTGCGTGTTCCGCGTGCATCTTCTGATATCTGCGTTCAAAACCTGCCTTTGCGATGCTGCCGACAGACAGTCACGGACGTGTGGACGGGTCCACGATGCACAGAGCGTATCGCCGCGGAATCAAGCCAGGCGCAACCGGTCGAAATCTCTGTGCAGAGGTACCAGGCCCATCGCCCCCCCCTCTCGCACCCACCGCACCCGCCCGGCAACCGCCGCGGCGGGTTCTTCGTGTCTGGAGACTTGCAATACGATAGTGACTTGCCTATGTAGGTTGCATCCTGCTATGGACCTACCGCGATGCAGCACAAGAACCTCGGCGAAATGCACTGCCCGATCGCGCGCAGCCTGGCCCGCGTCGGCGAATGGTGGAGCATCCTGATCCTGCGCGACGCATTGCGCGGCCGCACCCGGTTCGACGAGTTCCGCAAAAGCCTCGACATCGCGCCCAACATGTTGAGCCGCCGCCTGAACGAACTGGTGGAGGCCGGCTTGCTGGAGCGTCGGCGCTACAGCGAACGCCCGCCGCGCGACGAATACATCCTGACCCAGCGCGGGCGCGAGTTCCGCCCGGTGCTGCAGGCGCTGATGGCCTGGGGCAATCACCATTTCGCGCCGGAGGGCGCCTCGGTGATGATGGTCGACAGCGAAACCGGCCGCCCGGTGGAAGCCGTGATGGTCGATCGCGTCACCGGCCTGCCGCTGGACGACCCGCGCTTCAAGGTCGTCGCCGGTCCCGCCGCCCCCAGCCGTACGGTCGAGGAGGCTTCGCGATGAGCACCACCCTGCGCGACACCACCATCAACGCGCCGCCCACCCGCACGACCTCCCGCATCACCCGCAAGCATCTGCTGCTGGGCGCCGCCGCGCTGCTGATCGGGGCTGGTGCGGTGTGGTACGGCCATGACTGGTGGACCCATGGTCGCTTCGTCGAGAGCACGGACGACGCCTATATCGGCGGCGACGTGACTGTGATCGCAACGAAAGTGCCGGGCTTCATTGCGCAGGTCGCGGTGACCGACAACCAGCCGGTGAAGGCAGGCGACCTGCTGGTGCAGATCGACGACCGCGACTATCGCGCGGCCCTCGCCAAGGCCACCGCCTCGGTCGCGGCGCAACAGGCGACGCTTGCCAACCTGGAGGCACAGCGGCGGTTGCAGCTTGCGCTGATTGCGCAGGCCGAGGCCGGCGTCGCCGCCTCCGACGCGGAAGTCACCCGCAGCCGCGCCGACCAGACCCGCTATCGCGCGCTGTCGGCGACCGCCGCCGCCTCGGTGCAGACCTATGAAAAGGCCGATGCCGACTACAAGCAGGCGATCGCCGGCGGGCAGCGCGCCGATGCGCAGCTGGACGCGGCCCAGCGCCAGATCGACGTGATCGCGACCCAGCGGCAGCAGGCGGAAGCGGCGCTCGCCGGCGCCATCGCCGACCGCGACAAGGCGCAGCTCGACCTGGAGAACACGGCGTTGCGCGCGCCGATCGACGGCACCATCGGCAACCGCAGTGCACGGGTCGGCGCCTATGCCACCGCGGGCACGCAGTTGCTGTCGGTGGTGCCTGCGCACGGGCTGTGGGTGGACGCCAATTTCAAGGAGAACCAGCTCGCGCAGATGCACGCCGGCCTGGCAGCAACCGTGGTGGCCGACGTCCTGCCCGGTGAGGTCTTCCGCGGCCACGTGACCAGCCTGGCCCCCGCGACGGGCGCACAGTTCAGCGTGCTGCCGCCGGAGAACGCCACCGGCAACTTCACCAAGATCGTGCAGCGCGTGCCGGTGCGCATCCGCCTCGACGACGGTGCCGGCACGCTGGGCCCCCTGCGCCCCGGCCTGTCGGTCACCGCCGAGGTGGACACGCGCGCGCCATGAGCGAGCCCCGGATCGTTCCGGCATCGGATATGCCGATGGCGGCGAAGGTGCTGGCGTTCGCCACCATGAGCGTCGGCTTCTTCATCGCCCTGCTGGACATCCAGATCGTGTCTGCCTCATTGACCGATATCGGCGGCGGGCTGTCGGCCGGTTCGGATGAGACCGCCTGGGTGCAAACCAGCTACCTGATCGCCGAGATCGTGGTGATCCCGCTCTCCGGCTGGCTGTCGCGCGTGATGTCGACGCGCTGGCTGTTCTGCCTCTCGGCCACCGGCTTCACGCTCACCAGCCTGCTGTGCGGCTGGGCCTGGGACATCCAGAGCATGATCGTGTTTCGCGCGCTGCAGGGCTTCCTCGGCGGCTCGATGATCCCGACCGTGTTCACCACCGCGTTCTATTACTTCAGCAACCACCAGCGGGTAATTGCGGCGGCAACCATCGGCGCGATTTCGTCGCTGGCGCCGACACTCGGCCCGACCGTGGGCGGCTGGATCACCGACAACTACTCCTGGCACTGGCTGTTCTTCGTCAACCTGATGCCGGGCGTGTTCGTCGCCGTGATGGTGCCGATCCTGGTGCGCGTCGACCGCCCCAATTTCTCGCTGCTGCGCGGCGCGGACTACCTCGGCATGGCGCTGATGGCGGTGTTCCTCGGCTGCCTGGAATACACGCTGGAGGAAGGCCCGCGCTGGGACTGGTTCGGCGACGACACCATCCGCACCACGGCGTGGCTCTCCGGCATCGCGGGCGTCGGGTTCATCTGGCGCTCTCTGGTGCATCCGCAGCCGATCGTCGACCTGCGCGCCTTGAAAAGCCGCAACTTCGCACTGGGATGTTTCTTTTCCTTCGTCACCGGCATCGGGATCTTCGCGACGATCTACCTGACGCCACTGTTCCTCGGGCGGGTGCGCGGGTTCAGTGCGCTGGAGATCGGCTGGGCGGTGTTCTCCACCGGGATTTTCCAGGTCTGCGCCATCCCGGTCTACACCTTCCTGGCGCGGCGCGTGGATCTGCGCTGGCTGATGATGTTCGGCCTGGCCTGCTTCACCTTCAGCCTGTGGAATTTCACCCCCATCACGCATGACTGGGGCTGGCGCGAACTGCTGCTGCCGCAGGCCTTGCGCGGCTTTTCGCAGCAATTCGCGGTGGCCCCGGTCGTCACCCTGACGCTGGGCGGCCTGGCGCCGGACCGGTTGCGCCTGGCGTCGGGGCTGTTCAATCTGATGCGCAACCTCGGCGGCGCGATCGGCATCGCGGTGTGCGGCACGATCCTGAACGACCGCACCAACCTGCACGTGCTGCGCCTGGCTGAACACCTGAACGCCACCAACGCGGCAATGACCGACATGCTGACCCGCGTGGCAGCCCAGGCCACCGCGATCACCGGCGACGCCGCCGCCGGCCACGCCATCGCGCTGCGCCGGCTTTGGGCACTGGTGATGCGGGAGGCGCAGACGCAGACCTTCTCCGACGCGTTCCTGACGATCGCCGCCTGCTTCGTGGTGGCGACGCTGATGGTGCCGCTGCTGCGCAAGGTCGTGCCGCAAGCCGCGCCGCCCGCGGACGCGCACTGAGCCGCACCGCGGCGGGTGCCGCAGCGCGACGTGCTGCTCGGCGGTCCGGCGCGCACGGCCCTCGGTCGGCTGGCTGGCGTTCGGTGCAGGCATCCGGTTTGCCTATTGCCGGGTTGCCCTCAGTGCAAATATCCCCCCCGTCCGCTCCATGCCGGTGCGGTGGGATCGGAGAGCCGCAATGCCTGCCTGGACCACCGCGCAAATTCCCTCGCAAGCCGGGCGGACCGCCGTCGTCACGGGCGCGACCAGCGGCCTCGGCTACGAGACTGCCCTGGCGCTGGCCGGCGCCGGCCAGCGCGTCATCCTGGCGTCGCGCAATGCGGCGAAAGGGGCAGACATGCTGGATCGCATCCGCGCGGCGCATCCGCAGGCGGAGGTCAGCTTCGAACCGCTCGACCTGGCGTCGCTCGCTTCGGTCGCGGCCTGCGCCGAACGGATCGCGACCGCGGTGCCGCGCCTGGACCTGCTGGTCAACAATGCCGGCGTGATGGCGATCCCCACCCGCCTTGTGTCGGCCGACGGGTTCGAGATGCAGTTCGCCGTCAACTACCTCGGCCATTTCGCTTTGACGCTGCGCCTGCTGCCGCAGATCCTCGCGGCAGCGGCGCCGCGGGTCGTTTCGCTGAGCAGCATCCTGTATCGCGGCGGCCGCATCGCGTTCGACGATCTGCAGTCGGAGCGGCACTACGGCGCACGGCCGGCCTACCAGCAATCGAAGCTGGCAATGCTGATGTTCAGCCTGGAACTGGATCGTCGCGCGCGCGCCGCCGGCTGGAAACTGCTGAGCAATGCCGCCCATCCCGGCTACGCCCGCACCGGCCTGCAGAGCACCGGCCCGCGCATGGGGCGGCCGGGTGGCTTCAGCGTCCTGCGGCTGTTCAGCAAGCTGCTGGAACCGATCGCGTCGCAGTCCGCGGCGGATGGCGCGCTGCCCATACTCTACGCCGCGACGGTGCCGGAGGCGGAAGGCGGCGTGATGTACGGGCCGGATGGGTTCTACGAATTGAAAGGCATGCCGCGGAAGACGAAGATCCTGCCGCACGCCCTGGTCCGCGCGGACTGGCTGCGGCTGTGGGAGGTTTCGGAGCGACTGACCGGCGTCCCGGCGGGGTGACGGTTCGGCGGGCCGCCGCTCACCATCCGCAGCTTCCAGTCGGCCGCACCGTCGAACGCCAGCGGGCGGCTTGCATGTCCATCCTGCTGGTGGAGCAGAATATGCGCCTGGCGCTTGCGCTCGCCGACCACGTGACCATTCTTTCCGCTGGCCTTTCTGCTGGCCGCTGCGTGTTCAGCAGCGCTGCGGACGAGGTACGGTCCCGGCCGGACCTGATCGAAACCTACCTCGGCGTTGCCGCGCGCAAGCCGGGCTGAAACGGGAGTGCGCGACATGCGGATCGGTTTTTGCGGCATGGGCAAGATGGGGGCGACCATGGCGGCCCGGCTGATGACGTTCGGTCATGCGCTGACGGTATGGAACCGCGACACGGCGAAGACCGTTCCGCTGGCCAAGGCCGGCGCCGCCGTGGCGAAGACTCCGGCGGAACTGGCGGGTGCGGTGGACTGCGTGATCACCATGCTGACCGACGCGCAGGCACTGGACGCGGTGTATCGCGGGCCGCACGGGCTGCTGTCAGCCGACCTGACCGGCAAGCTGGTGATCGACATGAGCACCGTGCTGCCGGAGGTGGAGGCCGCGATCGCCGCCGATGTGATCAGGCACGGCGGCGGGTTCGTGGAATGCCCGGTGGGCGGCACGGTGGGGCCGGCGCGCGACGGCAAACTGTTTGGCTTCGCCGGCGGCACGGAGACGGACGTGGCGCGCGCCCGTCCGGTGCTGGACCAGCTGTGCCGCCGGGTCGAGCCGGTTGGCGCGGTCGGCAACGGCGCCCGCTTCAAGCTCGCCATCAACCTGCCCATGCTGGTGTATTGGCAGGCGCTCGGTGAGGCGCTGTCGCTGTGCAAGGCGGCCGGCATGAGCCCGGAGAAGATGATCGACATCATGGCCGACACCACGGGCGCGGCGGCCGGGATCAAGCAGCGCGGTCCGGACATCGTGCGCGGCCTGGGCGGCACGGATACCGGCCCGGGTTCGTTCGACATCCTGACCGCGCGCAAGGACCTGGACACGATGCGGGCCTTGGCCGGTGAGCTGGGGCTGGAACTGCCCACCGCCGCGGCGGCGCTGAAGACCTATGACGAGGTGATCGCTGCCGGAAAGGGGCTGGCCGACGCCGGGCAGGTCGCGGTGTACTGGGCCGGACGCGGCGACCGTTCGTAACGGTCCAATATCGGCCCGACTGGATCTGACGCCGAGCGGCGAAGCGACATGCGACCTATGGGGCCGGTGGCGATGACCGGCTCGTGCGGCCCAACATAATATCGACGCATGTAAAGACTGACCCGAGGATGTATCCAGGCTGGCCCAGACCGCCATAAGGCGCGGGATATGGCCTGGATCCGCATCCTCGGGGCATCCGGCTCCGGCACCCCTGACCGAT
>JARLIJ010000009.1 GCA_031291795.1 Acetobacteraceae bacterium
CCCCCCCCCCGCCCCGCCACTCGCGCCCCCGGCCGTGGACATGGCCACGCTCGAAGCGGCGGGGCTTGCGGTTGCCGGCGCGCGGCGCTCACGCGTCGGCGAGGAATGGCGGGTCGTCTCCGGGCAATTGCTGCGGGCGCTGCGCGCGCTGCCGCCGCGCCGTGGTGGTGGTGGCGGCGGCGTGGTGTCGCCAAACCTGCTGATGGTGACGAGCGCCAAGCAGAAGGAGGGCAAGAGCTTCTCGGCCCTGAACCTTGCCGGCAGCCTCGCCCTCGGGTCGCAGGCCGAGGTGCTGCTGCTGGACCTCGACAGCAAGCCGGACGCGCTCAGCGCGATGCTGGGCCTCGGTGACCGCCCGGGCCTGTTCGACCTGATCGCCGATCCGGCGCTGCGGCCCGAGGATCTGGTGCTGACCACCGCCGTCCCCGGCTTCAGCATCCTGCCGATCGGCAGCGCCTCGGCCCTGGGGCCGGAGGCGGTGGAACGCACCGTCACCCGTCAGGTGGTCGCCATGATCGAGAAGCTGGCGCGGCGTTTCGCCAACCGCGTGGTGATCCTGGACGCGGCGCCGTGCCTGGCCACCAGCGACGCGTCCACGCTGGCGCCGACGGTGGATCAGATCGCCATGATCGTCGAGGCCGAGCGCACCCAGCGCGACGACGTGGAGGCGGCGCTGGAGTTGCTGCGCCCCTGCGCGAACATCACCCTGGTCCTGAACAAGGTACGGCTGGTCACCAACCACGCATTCGGCGACTACAATTATTACGATGCATGAACATCGCCCGCGGGCCACGCTGGTCCGCGATCGGGTCCACGGCGCATTGCTCTGTGTCGCCCTGGCCACGCTCGGCCATGCCGCGCTGGCCGACGACACGGGCGCCAATACGGGCGGCACCGGCGGCCCGACCGCTGGCAACGCGACCGCTGGCAACCCGACCGCTGGCAACACCGGCCCGACCGGTGCCTCCCCCTCGGTGCTGCCGGCAACCGGCGTGGGCGCCGGCGCGCCCGATGTGCGGCTGGGCAATCTCGGCGCCCAGCTTGCCCCGCCGGGCGGCGTGCCGCCGCAGCCGGCCAACCGCGACTGGACGATCACGCCGCAGATCATGCTGTCGGAGGAATATCTCACCGGCGGCACCGGCCTGGGCGGCGTCAGCGGTAACCAGTACATCACCACGGTCACGCCGAGCGTCGCCGTCACCGGCGACACCAGCCGGCTGCATGCCGAGGTGTTCTATGCGCCGCAGGTCCAGTTCTACGTCCCTGGCGGCAGCCAGAACCAGGTGGCGGAGAATTTCAACGCGCGGCTGCTGGCGACCCTGCTGCCGCAGACGCTGTTCCTCGACCTGCGCGGCTCCGGCTCGGTCGCCTCGATCGCCGCCGGCCAGGCCCCCACCGGCACCACCGCGCAAAGCACCGCCAACACCAGCCAGAACTACACCTTCTCCGCCTCGCCCTACGCGCTGCACCGGTTCGGCGACTGGGGCACCGGCGAGATCGGCGGCAGCATCGCCCGGATCACCCAGAACGCGCTGCAGAACACCCTGCCGACCACCGGCCCGCAAACCCCGGCGCAGGTATTGCTGGCCGAACTCGCCGCCGCGAGCGCCCAGAACGCCACCAGCTACAGCGGCCATCTGGGCTTCACGACCGGCGAGGCATTCGGGCGCTACAACGGGGCGGCGCTGGCGGAGGCGACCAACACCCAGGGCCAGGGCGTGCTGTCCAGCGCCTATCGCGACATCGTCTCGCTCGACAGCGGCTATGCGATCACCCGCGGCATCATCGCCCTGGCCACCATCGGCTACGAGCGCATCCACTACGCCGGCACGACCCCGATCCTTATCAACGACGCGATCTGGAACGTGGGCTTCCGGCTGGTGCCGAACCCGGACAGCTCGATCACCGTGCGCTACGGCCATCAGGACGGACTGAACTCGGTGCTGGTGGACGCCAGCTACCAGCCGACCGCGCGCACCCACATCTACGCCCGTTACTCCACCGGCCTCTCGACCCAGACGGAGTTGCTGCAAAACGCATTGGCCACCTCCGACCTCGACTCCCTGGGCAACCCGGTGGACCACGCCACCGGCGCGCCGCTGCTGCCGGTCAGCGACTTCTTCGGCACTCAGAACAGCCTGTTCCGCACCACGGTCGGCTCGCTGACCGGCGAACTGTCGCTCGACCGCGACACGGTGACGCTCGGGGTCAACAGCCAGCAGCAGAAGCTGGTCTCCGCGGCCGACAGCGTGGGCCTGGCGCTCGGGAGCACCCGCGGCGTGTACGGCTCGCTGGCTTGGTCGCATCTGCTGCGGGAGGATCTGCAAAGCGCGCTGTATGGCCAGTACGGCGTGACCAGCGGCGGCGGCGTGGCCGGCAGCCAGCAGCTTGTCGTGGTGTCCGCCACCCTGTCCTACGCCCTGACCAAAACGCTCTCCGGCAGCCTGCAATACAGCTATAACCGCACCTTCGGCGGCAATCTGGTCCCGGGCGGCCCACTCGGCGGCACGATCGGCGGCGGAGCGGCCGGCACCAGCACGGAACAGAACATCGTCCTGCTCAGTCTCGCAAAGTCATTTTGAAGAACTGCCATGTACACCAGCAAAGACGTGTGGCCCGAGACCGACCGAGCCTCCTTCCCGCAGCAGGGCAGTGACATGTACGAGAGCCATTACGGCTTTACCGGCTCGCCGTTTCAGCTCACCCCCGATGCACGGTTCTTCTACGGCAGCCGCGCGCACAGCCGGGCGATCGCGCATCTGACCTTCGGCCTGTCGCAGGGCGAGGGCTTCGTGATCGTCACCGGCGAGGTCGGCGCCGGCAAGACCACGCTGGTCGAACGGCTGTGGTCGCAGCTCGACCGCGCCACCTACACGCTGGCACGGATCAACACCACGCAGCTGTCCAGCGACGACCTGTTCCGCCTCGCCATGCACGGCTTCGGCATCGAGCGCAGCCAGGACAAGGCATCGATGCTGATGGATTTCGAGGAGATGCTGCGGCAGCACCGGCTGAGCGGGCGGCGCTGCCTGCTGGTGGTGGACGAGGCGCAGAACCTGTCGCTGGCCGCGATCGAGGAACTGCGCATGCTGTCCAACCTCACCGAGGACGGGCGCGCCTCGCTGCAAACGATCCTGCTCGGCCAGCCGCAGTTCCGCCGCATGCTGGCCAGCCCCGACCTCAGCCAGCTGCGCCAGCGCGTGCTGGCCTCCTACCATCTGGGGCCGCTCGACGAGGGGGAGACGCGCGCCTATGTCGAGCACCGGCTGACCACGGTCGGCTGGGCCGGCAACCCGCAACTCACCGACGGCGCTTTCGCCGCCATCCATCGCCACAGCGGCGGCATCCCGCGCCGGATCAACCGGCTGGCGGCGCGCGTGCTGCTGTACGGCGCGTTGGAACAGGCGACCACGCTGACCGCCGACATGGTCGAGACCATCGCCAACGAGCTGAACCAGGACCTGGAGGGCGCGGCCCCGCTACTGTCGCGCGCCGGCCACGCCGGTTTCGACGACGACGGCCGGTTCTACGAAGACAGCCTGCGCGAGCGGGTCGAGGCGCTGGAGGCCAAGGTCGCCCGGCGCGAACGGATCTTCCAGCGGCTGATCGACGTGCTGGGGCAGCGCGTCTGATGCGCCCGACCCGCACCTCCCCGACCAACGCCCTGACGGTGGATGTGGAGGACTGGTTCCAGGTCCAGGCCTATGCCGAGGCGATCCCGCGCGGCGAGTGGGAGCGGCTGCCGCGCCGGGTGGAGGCGAACACCGACCGGCTGCTGGCGCTGTTCGACCGCGCCGGGGTGCGCGCCACCTTCTTCACCCTCGGCTGGGTCGCCGAGCGGCACCCCGC
>JARLIJ010000084.1 GCA_031291795.1 Acetobacteraceae bacterium
CCCCTCCTGGCTGGTTGAAGGCGCGCCCGCACACGCAGGGCCGGGGCGCCCGGTTGCCTGTCCCCTATCGCCGTCGCACAGTCGCCGCAACCAAGGAGGAACTTCCGGCATGCTCGACAATCCCCCGGCCCTGACGATCCATCGCAGTCATCGCCGCCCGGCTCCGGCCATGCTGGAGTGGTTCCGCGGCGCGCAAACGTCCCATCTGGCGGATGCGATGGATGGACGCGGTGCGCTGGACTGGAAGATCAAGCCGCTCGATCCGTCGAATGCCAGCTTTGTCGGGCCGGCGCTGACCGCCTTCGCCTATCCGGCGGATATCGTCGGCCTGTTCGGCGCGCTGGCGGAGGCCCAGGTGGGCGATGTGATCGTGCTGGCCAACGACGGATACACACGCACGGCGGTCGTCGGCGACCTGGTGGCTGGGATGATGCGCAACAAGGGCATAGCAGCCCTCGTGACAGACGGGCTGGCGCGTGACAAGGCGGGCATCGTTGCGAGCGGCCTCCCGGTATTCTGCCAGGGGATCGTGCCCAATTCCCCGGCGATGAACGGACCGGGCGTGGTCGGTGCACCGGTCACCCTCGGCGGCGTAACTGTTTGTTCCGGTGATGTAATTGTCGGCGATGCGGACGGTGTCGTGGTCATCCCGCAGGCCCGGCTGGAGAGCGTTCATGCCCGCCTCCAGCAGGTCCGCGTGGCAGAGGCCCGCACCGAACAGCGCGTGCAGGAGGGCGCCATGATGGCCAACGGTGCCCTGCGCTTCATCGAGCAGGCCACCATCATCGAGTGACAGTGCCTGCGTTGACGGAGTAGACGGCGAGCCGCGTGTTAAACTGGCGATTCCAAACGTTGGGGGCACCACCATGATCGGCGTCGACTGGGGCACTACCCGTCTCCGGGCTTTCCGGATCGGCCGCGATGGCGGCATTCGCGAACGCCGGGTTGTATCGCGCGGTATACTGTCCGTGTCGGATGGAAGATTTGCCGAAGCATTGCGCGAAGAGATCGGCCCATGGCTCGCTGCTGGCGAGGACCGGGTGCTTCTGTCCGGCATGATCGGCAGCCGCCAGGGCTGGAAGGAGGCACCCTATGTGCACTGTCCGGCCGGCGCCGCCGATCTCGCGGCCGGCCTGACCGACATCGCATTCGACTGGGCCAAGGTCAAAGTGGTCCCGGGCGTGTCCGGCAATGATGACGCAGGCGTGGCCGAGGTCATGCGCGGCGAGGAAACCGAGGTCATCGGCGTCCTGACCGATTTCGAGGGCGGCGGCCTGGCCTGCCTGCCTGGCACGCATTCGAAATGGGCGCGGGTGGAGGGCGGCCGGATCGTCAGCTTCACCACCCACATGACCGGTGAGACCTATGCGGCGTTGCGGGGGAGCACGATCCTCGGGCGAATGATGCGCGACGGGCCGACCGATGGCGCGCCGTTCGAAGCGGGGGTGCGGCGGTCCGGCCAGCCGGGTGGGCTGTTGCATCACATTTTTGGCGTGCGCGCCGAAACACTGGCCGGCCGACTGATCGACAGCGATGCCGGGGCGTACTTGTCGGGCATTCTGATCGGACATGAGGTCCGTGCCGGTTTGGCGCATGCCTCCGGTGCGGTCGTGCATGTCATCGGCGCACCGGAACTCACCCTGCTCTACGCGCAGGCGATAGCAGCCTGCGGGGGCTTCCCGGAGCGTCATGACGGCGAGGCGGCTGCGCGCGGCCTCGCTCTGATCGGAGCCGAAGCCAAATGGAACTGAACCGCTTCCTCTCGCGGTGCCCACTGGTGGCTATCCTGCGTGGCATTCAGCCTCACGAGGTCGAACCGGTCGCAGCGACGCTGGAGGCCCGTGGCATCGCGATCATCGAGGTGCCGCTGAACTCGCCGGAGCCGCTTGAGAGCATCGCGCGGCTGGCACGCGGGTTCGGCGACCGGCTGTTGATCGGTGCGGGAACGGTCATGACGGCCGAACAGGTTGCGGCCATCGCCGAGGCGGGCGGCCGGCTGATCGTGACCCCGCACGCCGACCCAGTGGTCGTGCGGGCGGCGAAGCGGCACGGGCTGCTGGCAGTGCCCGGCTTCTTCACGCCGGCCGAAGCCTTCGCCATGCTGGCCGCCGGCGCGGATGCGCTGAAACTGTTCCCGGCCGAGGGCGGCAGCCCGGCTATGCTGCGCGCGCTTCGCGCCGTGTTGCCATCGGGAACCGCCGTCCTGCCGGTCGGCGGTATCGATGCGTCGAACATCCTGGCGTGGCGCACGGCCGGCGCTGCTGGATTCGGTATCGGTTCGTCGATCTACAAACCGGGCGACAGTCCGGAAATCGTCGACGCCAAGGCTCAGGCCCTGGTGGCAGCCCTGGCCTGACAGACCCGCCGCTGACCGCGCAGCCCTACCCGACCGTCACGTAAAGCACGAAGCCCACGGCCGCGATCAGGTAGAGCGCCAGCACGGCAGCACGCGCCCGATAGCTGTAACGCGGGAAGAAGCCGGCAAGCAACCACCCGGCCATGGTGGCGCCGGTGACGATCTGGGCCGTTTGCATGACCTCCGGGGAGACTGGGGGAAATGTCACGTTGTCCGCCTGCCACCAAGCCTGTGCGGCCCCTCCGTTGCCATGAACCGGCAGGCCGGGGCAACCTGGACTTTCCCTCAGACCAGCGCGGAGCCGATCATGACAGACCCGGTGCCATTCCGCCCGCTCTCTCCTGGAACGCAGCCAGCTTATGATGTGCCGGGCTACCTCGGCACGCGCAAGCGCTACCCGACGCAGGCCCTCCATCCGATGCCGGCCACGATCACGGAGACCACCGGTCCGCGCTTTTCGGAGCGGCTGTTTCCGCCGTCGATCGACCTGACGCGGAATACCTCCAGACAGCCTGCCCTGGGCGAGCGAATCATTGTCGCAGGCACAATCACCGACGAGGACGACCGTCCGGTGCCGCACACCATGGTGGAGATTTGGCAGGCGAATGCGGCGGGCCGCTACGATCATGCCGGAGACCAGCACGAGGCGCCGCTCGACCCGAATTTCCACGGCGCCGGCCGCGTGTTCACCGACGCGGAGGGGCGGTATCGCTTCCTCACCATTCGGCCCGGCGCCTATCCCTGGCCGAACCACCGGAACGCCTGGCGGCCGAACCACATCCATTTCTCGTTCTTCGGGCCGGCCTTCGCGACGCGGCTGGTGACGCAGATGTATTTCCCCGGCGATCCGCTGCTGGCGTCCGACCCGATCTTCAACGCCGTGCCGGACGAACGGGCGCGCGACCGCCTGATCGCAGCCTTCGACCTCGACGTCACAGAGCCCGATTGGGCGCTTGGGTTCCGCTTCGATGTCGTGCTGCGTGGCCGTTCTGCCACCCCGATGGAGGCGTGACGCCATGGCCATCGCGACTGCCAGCCAAACGATCGGGCCTTACTGGCATCTGATCGAGGATAAGAGTTGGGCCGACCTGACGCGCTTCGGCGCAGACGGCGAGAAGATCGTGCTGACGGGAACCGTCTATGACGGTGACGGCAAGCCGTGCCCGGATGCCTGCATCGAGATTTGGCAGGTCGACCCGCCCGCTTCCGATACCTTTCCCGGCTTCGGGCGCAGCAATGCCGATGCGACGGGCACTTATCGGTTGGTCACGCTGAAGCCGAAC
>JARLIJ010000085.1 GCA_031291795.1 Acetobacteraceae bacterium
ACAACTGGCCGGTGCTGCGCTACATGCTGCGCGGCAACACGATCTCCGACGCGCCGCTGATCGTGGCCAGCATCGATCCCTGCTACTCCTGCACCGACCGCGTCACCGTCGTCGACGTTCGCAAGGCCCGCGCGAAGACCATCGCCTACAAGGAGATGGAACGCTACTGCCGGGAGCGGACGGATTCGCCGCTGGCGTAGGGGAGACGACCGATGTTCAAGTTGTTGAAGGAAGTCTTCCGGACCGGTGAAGCAACGGTAAAGTATCCGTTCGCGCCGCTGGAAGTCAGCAAGGATTTTCGTGGCAAGCCGGAGCATGACGCGGAACGCTGCATCGCCTGCGCGGCCTGCGCGGTTGCCTGTCCGCCGAATGCGATCGGAATCGAAACGGACATCGAGGCCGCGACGCGCGCCTGGGTGATCTCCTACGGGCGTTGCATCTTCTGCGGCCGTTGCGAGGAAGTCTGCCCGACCGGTGCGATCCGGCTCTCGACCGAGTTCGAGCTGGCGGTGACCAGCAAGGAAGACCTGACGCGCCGCGCCGTCTTCAAGCTCGCCCCATGCGTGTCCTGCGGACGGCCCTTCGCGCCGGCCAAGGAGGTCGCCTACGTCACGGCGTTGCTCGCGGCTGCAGGCGGGATCGAGGGTGATATCGAACGCACCCGTCTGCTGGTGGCGACGTGCCCCGACTGCAAGCGGCGGCACGACGCTACCCAGGTGATGAACATCGGCGTCGCGCAGATGGAGACTCGGTGATGGACTATCCTATGGCCGACAACACGCCATCAGCGAGCCTGACCCAGGTCGAGACGCCGATCGAATATGCCCGCATGAAGGGGGCGTTGCTGAAGGACATTCGCCGGTCCGCCTATGTCTACCGGGTGGACTGCGGCGGCTGCAACGGCTGCGAGATCGAGATCTTCGCCGCCATCACACCGCTGTTCGACGCCGAACGTTTTGGTATCAAGGTGGTCGCGTCGCCGCGCCATGCCGATATCTTGCTGTATACCGGTGCCATGACACGCGCGATGCGGGCGCCCGCTCTGCGCGCATACGAGGCCGCGCCAGATCCGAAGATCGTCGTCTCCTACGGCGCATGCGGCTGCAGTGGCGGCATCTTCCACGACCTGTATTGCGTGTGGGGCGGCACCGACAAGGCCGTGCCGGTCGATGTCTATATCCCGGGCTGCCCGCCCACGCCCGCCGCCACGATCTACGGTTTTGCCGTGGCACTCGGCCTGCTCGGGCAGAAGCTGAAGGCCACGACGCATATCGAAGCCGACGGCGAGGCAGCGCCGATCAGCCACCCGGACATCCCGTACAACCTGCGCGTCATCCTGGAACGCGAGGCACGCCGCATGGCCGGCTACCGCCAGGGGCGCGATATCGCCGAGCAGTTCCTGTCGCTGCTGGATACCCCGGCCAACAGCCCCGTCACCGAACGGATTGCGCGCTTCCTGCAGCAGGAGAGTGATCCGCGCAAGGCGGAAATCTTCGCACGTCTGCAGTCGATCTTCACCGAGGCGGTCAGCGGCGGGCTCCGATGAAAGAGGGGGTCGTCTTTTATCAGTTGAACGCCAAATTTCTGGAGCGTACCGAGGACATTCCGGAAAACGCCAAGCAGGTCGTCTACTACTCGCTGGCGATCGGCCACCACATCGGCGTGTTTGACTGCTTCAAGCCGATCCTGCGCTGCTCCAATGCGCTGTACGATCAGATCGTGGCGACCTTCCCCGAAGGCAGCGAGGCCCGCCGCAAACTGACCGGCCTGCTGCGCTTCGGTGAGATCGTGGTCGACAGCAGCCACACCCGCATGCTCAAGGTCGCGATCGACGAAGTGCTGGCGTCAGCCGATGCCGAGGTTGCGGTATGGCTCCGCGCGCTCGATACTGCGCTGGACGCGATCGAGCAGGAGCCGGTGATGTATCTGATGGGAAAGCGCATGGCGTGAGCGGCGTGGTGTTTACCGTGGGCAACAGCCTGCGCGGGGACGATGGCGCCGGCCCGCTGCTCGCCACGTTGCTGGAAGCCTCGCCGGCCGAGGGCTGGACGCTGGTCGATGGCGAAGCCTCGCCGGAGAATCACACCCACCGCGTTCGGGCCTTGACGCCAGACCGGGTGCTGATCGTGGATGCGGCGGACATGGAGCTCGCCCCCGGTGAGGTGCGCCTGCTCGACGAGGACTGTGTGGCCGAACACTTCCTGGTGACGACCCACGCGATTCCGCTGAATTTCCTGATCGCGAGCCTGCGGGAAACGGTGCCCGAGATCATCTTCCTCGGGGTCCAGCCGAAAGACACGGCGTTCTGCAATCCGCTGACCCCGGAAGTTCGGCGCGCAGTCGAAATGATCCACCAGAGACTGGTGCAAGGCGACGGGTTTGACCTCTATCAAGCCATAGCCTGAACTGGGCGCCATGCGCCCCGGTCGGCTGGTCTTTCGACGCATTGCGTGTGTCCGCGGCCTGGCGTCGGATGCGCGTTGGGCTGGGATCATTGGCCATGCGGGAGCGGGCTTCAAAAAGAGTTGCTGCGCTATAGTTTGTGGCCGTAGTATGGCGCAGTTCCAGGCATCGCATCTCGCGCGTATCATTGCGTGTGCCACAAATAACCGGACCGGCTGGCCGCCAGTTGGTACCCTGTGTGAGGAGGTTGAGCTATTGGCTTTTTCCAAGACCCTGTCAGGGTTTTGCCGTAGACTGGACGCTGCTGCCTCATGGTGAGGTTGGCAGGTCCGGTGTGTTGCCGAAATACACGATTGATGACATCGTTGATTCACATCAATGCGGTCGAGTGGCTCGGGTGCTGGAACTACGTCGGCAGTCGCCGCAGCAACCGAGAGCATCCCCTGGCGGGAATGCCTGGGCTTTTCAATCATGGAGCCACCGACGGCGTTCCCGCTTGAACAGGTGAATCTCGTTTATCCAGTTCACCCCATGGATAGAAGTGCGCAATGGAAAAAGAAATGGACTCTTCAGCTATGACGGACGGGTTCCACCTTGTGGTGGAAGCCCTGAAGCTCAATGGCATCGACACCATTTATGGCGTCGCGGGCATTCCGATCACCGATCTTGCCCGTCTGGCCCAAGCCGAGGGACTGCGGTACCTCGGCTTTCGCCATGAGCAGAACGCCGGCAATGCAGCCGCGATCGCCGGTTACCTGACCCAGAAGCCGGGCATCTGCCTCACGGTTTCGGCGCCGGGCTTCCTGAACGGCATGCTGGCGCTCGCGAATGCGACCACCAACTGCTTCCCGATGATCCTGATCAGCGGGTCGAGCGACCGGCGGATCGTCGACCTCGAGCAGGGCGACTACGAAGAACTCGACCAGATGAACGCTGCGAAGCCTTACGCCAAGGCC
>JARLIJ010000086.1 GCA_031291795.1 Acetobacteraceae bacterium
CCATCCGGCCCCAGCGGCAACGCGGTCAGCCCCAGGTCGTGGTACACCTTCAGCAAGCCTGGCCCCGTGCGCCAGAACGCGGCGCCCAATCCCTCCTGTTGCGCCAGGTCGCGCAGGCGCCAGATCACCGAGATGCGGTCGGACTCCGACCCGGTCGGATCGCCGATCCCCAGCAGCGTCCGGCCGATCCGGCGGAACGGGATGCCGGCCCGTTCGGCCTCGCCCATCACGATGCCGTCCGCGCCGGCCGGCGGGATCGCGCCGAACGAGGCGAGCCGCTCGCGGGAGGCCGCGTCCCAGGGCAAATAGCGAACCCGTCCGGGGCGCAGCAGCCGCAGGATCGCCAGCAGCGCCAGCACCACGGCCGCAGCCACCGTGACCCGCAGCGAGTTCGGCAGGTCGTGCGACAGCACCACCGCCCACCAGGCGTTGTTTGTCATGAAATGCGTGTGCGGACGGGTGACCGCGAGCGCGAACAGGCAGATCACCAGCACGATCAGCGACAGCGCGCTGGTTGGCTGCAGCGGCCCGCTCAGCAGGCTGGCATGGCGGTAGAAGCAGGCGCGGAACGGGGCCAGCAGCAGGGTGGTCAGGATCAGCACGCCGGCGACCCAGAGCCGGTTGTCCTGCGTCGCGGCGAAGGCAGCGCCCGCCACCAGCAGCAGGATGGTCAGTCCCCAGGCCAGATTGACCCGCTGCGACAGCGCGATCGCCATCACCACCAGCCCGGCCCCGATCAAGGAGGGCACGAACTGCCCGGCCTGGCTGGCGAAGTCGGCATAATCGGGGTCGAGCCAGGAGAAATCGGTCTGCGGCGCCAGTACGCCCAGGCACAGCATCAGCACGCCGCACAGCGCGACCGAACCGGTGGCGCTGGCGACCGCGAAATCCGGCTCGTTCCAGCGGCCGAGGCCTTGCAGATCGGGGAACCGTCCGCGTTTGCGGGCGAGCGCGCCGCCACGCAGCAGGACCTCGTTGCCAGCGAACAGGCCGCCCGCCAGGAACAGCGGGATGACGTAATAGTACAGCCGGAACACCACGATCGCGCCAACAATGTGCGGCGCGTCGAGATAGGGCTCCAGCCCCAGCAGCATCGCGGTGTCGAACACGCCGATGCCGCCCGGCAGGTTGGCGGCCAGACCTGCGGTGTAGGACGCGACGTAGACGCCCAGGAAGATCAGCCAGGTCAGTCCCGGCGCATGCGGCAACAGGGCAAAGAAGATCGTGGCGGTGATCGCGACATCGACGGTCGCCAGCAGCACCTGCACGATCGCCATGCGCCAGCCGGGCAGGTCGATATCATGGCCGAACATATGGAATTTGCCCAGCACACGGGACAGCGTGACGTAGCTCAGCACGATCGCCCACAGCAGCGCGCCGACGCCCCACAGGGCGGCATGCGGCAGATGCTGGCCGAAGAACGGCACCGCCTTGGGCTCCACGAACAGGATGGCGCCGCCCAGCACCATGCCGCCCAGCCCGAAGGTCAGGCTGCAGAACGCCACGGTCTTGCCGATCTGCAGGGGCGTGAGGCCCCAGTTCGCATACAGCCGGTAGCGTACCGCGGCGCCCGAGACCGCGGCAAAGCCCAGGTTGTGCGACAGCGCATAGGCGCAGAACGAGGCGAAGGCGACCCGGCCGTACGATACCTTGTGGCCGGCATAGATCGTGCCCAGCCGATCGTAGAAGGTCAGGACGAAGTACGACAGGATGGTCCAGCTGAAGGCAAAGACGAGCGAGTGGCGCGGGATCGCCTCCAGCGCCGCGCCGATGTCTTTCAGCTGCAGGTGGCGGAACTCGTGCTGCACGACGTAGATCGCGCCGACCAGCAACACCAGCCCCAGCACCGGCGGCAAATGACGCAGCCACCCCTTCACCCCGGATCGTGCCGTCGTCGCCATGAGGTCAGGCTGCATTCGCCTGCCGGGACAGAGCCGAATGGATCAGGGCGATCGTTTCCGGGATGCCGTAGAGCGCCACGAACCCGCCGAAGCGGGGGCCCTCCTGCTGCCCGAGCAGAACCTGGTAGAGACAGGCGAACCATGCGCGGAGTTCGGCGAACGGGTGGCGCTTGCCGACCTCGTAGACCGCGGTCTGGATCGCCTCGGCCGAACTGTCGGAGGGCAGCGCGGCCAGCGTGTCGGCGAGGTCCGCCAGGGCCGTGCGTTCCACCTCGTCGGGGTCGCGGAAGCGCTTCGCCGGGCGGACGAAGTCCTGGTAGTAGGCGATCGCGTGGTCGACCAGGCGGGCGAGCAGCGGTTCGGTCTCGGCGCTGGCGTTCGGCATGTAGCGGCGGATGAAGCCCCACAGGATGTCGGGCGTGTCGGCGTTCACCACGCTTGCCAGGTTTAGCAGCATGGCGAAGGACAGCGGGCTGCCGGCATGGTTCGGCAGGGCGCCGCCATGGATGTGCCAGGTCGGGTTGGTCTGGCGCTCCGCCAGGATGGACTGGGCGCGGGCTTTCTCGGCATTGGCGATGTATTCGTCGACCGCGCGCGGGATCGCGTCGAAATACAGCCGCTTGGCGCGCTGCGGCTGGTTGTACATGAACTGTGCCAGCGATTCCGGCGGCGCGTAGCGCAGCCAGTCGTCGACCGACAGGCCGTTGCCCTTGGACTTGCTGATCTTCTGCGCGTGCTCGTCGAGGAACAGCTCGTAGGTCAGGGTCTCGGGCGGTGGCGCGCCGAGCACGCGGCAGATCCGGCTGGACAGCTTCACGCTGTCGATCAGGTCTTTGCCCGACATCTCGTAATCGACGCCAAGCGCATACCAGCGCATGGCCCAGTCGGCCTTCCACTGCAGCTTGCAGGCGCCGCCTTTCACGGAGGTCTCGAACCGCTCGCCGCTGTCCGGGTCACGCCACACCACAGTGCCGGCGACCGCGTCGCGGCCCTCCATCGGCACCTGCATGACGATGCCGGTCTTCGGGTGCAGCGGCAGGATCGGCGAGTAGGTCGCGCGCCGGTCCGGCCCGAGGGTCGGCAGGATGACCTGCATCACCTGGTCGTAGCATTCCAGGATGCGCACCAGGGCGGCGTCGAATCGGCCGGAGGCGTAGTAGTCGGTGGACGAGGCGAACTCATACTCGAAGCCGAAGCGATCGAGGAACGCCCGCAGCCTCGCGTTGTTGTGCGCGCCGAAGCTGTCATGGGTGCCGAACGGGTCGGGGATGCGGGTCAGCGGGCGGCCGAGATGCTGCGCCAGCATGTCCTTGTTCGGCACGTTGTCCGGCACCTTGCGCAGACCGTCCATGTCGTCGCTGAACGCCAGCAGCCGAGACGGCAGGCCGGTAAGCACGGTGAACGCGTTGCGGACCCAGGTCGTGCGGGCCACTTCGCCGAACGTGCCGATATGCGGCAGGCCGGACGGGCCATAGCCGGTCTCGAACAGCGCCTGGGCTTTCCCAGAGGCGGCGAGGCGGTGGGCGACCTTCGCCGCTTCCTCGAATGGCCAGGCTTTCGGGACGGCAAATACGCTGTTGCGAACTGTTTCGGACATTCCCAGGAAGCTATGGAGCAGGGGGGCCCAGGTCAATCAGCGTTACGCAAGCCACCGCGGCTGCGTGCCGATTTCCGGCCGGTGAAGCGTGTGTGACGCGCCGTCCCGGACCACACGACCCGGCTACCCTCGCCCGCGATACGGTGCCACGTCCTGCTTGGGCACCCAGGCGCCGTCCGGGGCGGGCCCGGTCTGCCAGAACACGTCGATCGGCATCCCGCCGCGCGGGTACCAGTAGCCACCGATCCGCAGCCATACCGGGGCCAGTTCACGCACCAGCCGGTCCGCGATCCCCATCGTGCAGGCCTCGTGGAACGCGCCGTGGTTGCGGAAGCTCGCGAGGTACAGCTTCAGCGACTTGCTCTCCACGATCCAGTCCGCCGGCACGTAGTCGATCACCAGATGCGCGAAATCCGGCTGGCCGGTCATCGGGCAGAGCGAGGTGAACTCCGGGCAGGTGAACCGCACCACATACGTCTTCCCTGGCGCGGGATTGGCGACTTTCTCCAGCACCGCCGCATCGGGCGAGCTGGGCCACGCCGTTGCGTGGCCGAGTTGCGTCAGGCCGGCGTAGGGCGGTTCGGTCATGCGCTCTCCTCGCACGGGGCCCAGGCGGCGCGCAGGGCTGCACTATGCGCAGCAAGGCGGCCCGCCCGGATGGCGGCCCGCAGATCGTGCATCAGGCGCTGATAATAGCTCACATTGTGCCAGGTCAGCAGCATGGGGCCGAGGATTTCCTCGGCCTTGAACAGATGATGCAGGTAGGCGCGGCTGTGGCGCGTGCAGCACGGGCAGGGGCAGTCGGGCTCCAGCGGCTGCGCGTCGTCGGCGAACCGCGCATTGCGCAGGTTCAGCGTGCCGGAGGCGATGTAGGCGCGCGCGGTGCGGCCGGAGCGGGTCGGGATGACGCAGTCGAACATGTCGATCCCGCGTGCGACCGCGCCCACGATGTCGTCCGGCGTGCCGACGCCCATCAGATAGCGCGGGCGATCGGTGGGAAGATGTGGGACCGTGACGTCCAGGGTCTCGAACATCGCCGATTGGCCCTCGCCTACGGCCAGGCCGCCGATCGCGTAGCCGTCGAAGCCGATCGCGGTCAGCGCCGCGGCGGAGCGGACGCGCAGGCCGGGATAGATGCTGCCCTGGACGATGCCGAATAGCCCGTAGCCGGAGCGGGGCGTGAACGCCTGCTTCGATAGAGCCGCCCAGCGCATCGACAAATCCAGCGACTGGCGCGCCTGTTCGGGGGTGGCCGGGAACGGCGTGCACTCGTCCAGCGCCATGGTGATGGTGGAATCGAGCAGATGCTGGATCTCGATCGAGCGCGCCGGCGTCAGGCGATGCTTCGAGCCGTCGATATGGGACTGGAACGTCACGCCCTCGGCGTCGATCTGACGGAGTTTCGCCAGCGACATGACCTGGAAGCCGCCGGAATCTGTGAGGATCGGGCCCGGCCAGTCCATGAATCGGTGCAGCCCGCCCAGCCGCGCGATCCGTTCGGCAGTCGGGCGGAGCATCAGATGGTAGGTGTTGCCCAGAACGATATGCGCCCCCGTGGCACGCACCGCGTCGGCGGTCATCGCCTTGACGGTGCCGGCAGTGCCGACCGGCATGAAGACCGGCGTGTCGATCTCGCCGTGCGCGGTCTGCAACACGCCGGTGCGTGCGGCGCCGTCGGTCGCGGTCAGGGTGAAGGCCAGGCTCATTGCGGTGGCCGCTAAGCCGTGGGTCCCCGGGCCGGGCCCGGGGATGACGCGGGGGCGGACGGGGGTGCGGCGGGGGAGCCCGGGGATGACACCGGGGGCGGCGGGGGTAGATCGAGAGAAGATGAGGATTGCACGCGTGGAGCCGCCGGCTCCAGCAGGCAGGCGTCGCCGTAGGAGTAAAACCGGTACTTGCTCGCGATCGCATGCGTATAGGCCGCGCGCATCCGTTCGGGGCCGGCGAAGGCGCAGACCAGCATGAACAGGGTCGAGCGCGGCAGGTGGAAATTGGTCACCATGCGGTCGACCGCGCGGAAGCGGTGGCCGGGCAGGATGAACAAGGCCGTGTCGCCGCTGAACGGCTGGATGTGACCCTCGGGATCGGCGGCGCTCTCCAGCAAACGTACGCTGGTGGTGCCGACGGCGATGATGCGGCCGCCGGCGGCGCGGGCGGCGTTGATCGCGGCGGCAGCCTCGGGGGTAACCACGCCGCGTTCGGCATGCATGTGGTGGCTGGCGATGTCCCCGCCGCGGACCGGCAGGAACGTGCCGGCGCCGACATGCAGCGTCACGGTGGCGCGGGCGATGCCGCGGGCGGCCATGCCGTCCAGCAAAGCCGGCGTGAAGTGCAGGCCGGCGGTGGGGGCGGCGACCGCGCCTTCATGGCGGGCGAACACGGTCTGGTAGTCGTCCTGGTCGACCGGCAGCGGGCCGGTCGGGCGGTCGATGTAGGGCGGCAAGGCCAGCGCGCCGGCCTGATGCAGTGCCCGGGTGAACGCGATATCCGACCGGTTGAAGGCCAGCACGACGCCGCCGTCCGCATGGCGGGCCTGGACGACGGCGGTGAGCGCGTCGGAGCCCTCGAAGGTCAGCACGTCGCCGGGACGCACGCGGCGGGCGTTGCGTGCGAGGGCATGCCAGGTACCGTCGGCGCGCGGCTGGTCGAGCGTGATGCCGATCCGTGCCCCGCCCCGTCGCGCGGTGAGCTGGGCCGGGATCACGCGGGTGTCGTTGGCCACCAGGATGTCGCCGGGGCGCAGCAGGTCCGGCAGGTCGCGCACACTCCGGTCGGCCAGGCCGTCCGGCGTGACATGCAGCAGCCGCGCCGAATCGCGCGGCCGCGCCGGATGGTGCGCGATACGATCGGGAGGCAGGTCGAAGTCGAATGCCTCCAGGGGCAGGCCCCGGCTGGCGGTCTGCTCCATTACGCCGGCTTGCCCCTCACGCGGGTTGGCCCATCACCACGACCGTCCCCTCACGAGGACTGGTACGACGCGATCTCGACCAGCGTGCCGTCGGGGTCGCGGCAATAGACCGACATGATCGGGCCGAGCGCGCCGGCTTTTTCGACCGGGCCGGCGACGATCATGACGCCGCAATCATGCAGGTGGCCGACCACCTCATCGGGCGGCACGGCGGTGATGAAGCAGATATCGCCGGCGCCGGGCTGGTCGTTGACACCGGTGGGCCAGGTGCCGATCTCGGCGTCGACCGGGCGCAGGTTGATCTTCTGGCCGCCGAATTTGACCGCCGTGCGGCGGTCGTCGCCGAAATCCTCGCGGTCCATGCCGAGGACGCGCTGGTACCAGGCCGCGGCGATCTCCACGTCCTTCACGTTCAGCACGAGGTGGTCGATGCGGTCGATGGTGAAGCGCATCGGGGGGTCGCCTTCCAGTTTGTCGGGCAGCACGTAGCCGATTTCCTGGGCGCCGGAAACCACGATCGGACACGGGAGGGAACGGATCGGGTCTTTCCGGCGCCTTTCCGGTTCATAGCCTGCGCGATGGCAGGGCTCCGGGGACCGGTTACGGTGGCGTGCCGAACCTGCCAGGGCCGGGCAGAACTGGCGGACCCCATCCGCCGCCGTTCCCCACATCGGCGCGATCAGGCCCTGCGGCGCGCGCTCTGATCGGTGAGATAGCGGCCGTCGCCGCCGACCACGACTCCCACCATCCACCACAATGCCGTCGTGCCGAAGACCCCGACGTAGCCGTCGATCGCGTAGTGCCATCCCAGATGGACCGACCCAAGCATGATGACCGCGGCGTAGCAGGTCAGCGCGGCCCCGAAGGCGCGGCTGGTCCGCCAGCCGAGCAGAGCGAACAATGTCGATCCTGCAACATGCATGCTCGGCATGGCCGAAATTCCGGAGCCGAGACCCGAGGTGTTGGTCGCATAGGCGTTCCACAGCATGTCTTGCACGCCGGTGGACCAGACGAACCCCACCTGACGGTTTGCGTCATGGAGATAGTGCAGCAGCGGCCCGTAGGGGTCCGGCCCCGGGACGAAGTGCCCGTAGAAGCAAGGGCCGCCCGACGCGAGCAAGGTCGCGACGAGATTTCCCAGGATCGCGAAGCATAAGACGAACGTGACGAAGAACTGCATGCGAAGCCGTTGATCGCGTTCGGTGAAGGCTTGCCAGAACCAGCAACCCGCCAGCACGAAGAGCCACAGATTGTAGAACACGTTGATCACGCCGGTGAGCATCGGATACGCCAGGACCGGCTGCAGCGCCTGCCAGGGCGCCACGCCGAAATGCACTGCCTTGTCCCAGGTCATCAGCGTGGCATCCCAATCATACGGATGCAGCACCGGGATCATCGCCTTCATCGACGTAAAAACCGAATCGAACATCGAGAGCAATGCGATGACGGGCAGTGCATTGAGCAGGCGCTTGCGTGTCAGGCAATGCGACCGAAGGTCCGTGACGACAGCGCTCCAAAGCTGGTCGGGCCGCACCACAAAGGTGATGTAAAATACCCGCCCCAGGAGGAAGACGACGCCAATGATCCCCGTCGACGTCGTGAACAGCGAGCCGTACAGCCAAAGCGATATGCGGTTCGCGTCGCCATGGACCGTGCCGATCGTCAATGCGATCAGCACGTAGGTCAGGACCACAGCCGCGAGCCCGGTGTGCGCTCGCACCGCCGTACCCACGTCGGCAACCCATTCTCCGGCGTATGGCGGTGCCGACCGGGCGGCGAAGCTCACGGGCCTGCGGCCCCGATCGGTCGGTGGGACATGCGGGGCCGGCCAGGATGCGTCATAGGACGCAAGGCTGCATGCCACGCAGGCAGCGCCACGTCGCGCACCATCGGCCGATCGGCCGAGCGCGACAGATTGAGCGGAGCAACGAACCCATCGGCGTTGGACTGGCGAAGCTGTCGCGCCGGCGGTGCGGCGAGGGTCGAAAGCGCCCTCGGGCCGCGTGCCATCACCGGTAATGCGGCGTCGGCCGATTGTCCCCAGCATCTCGGGAGATCCAGTGCGGCCACGTTTGCCACTTCGCTGCCTCCATGGCCTCGCACCGGCGCGAG
>JARLIJ010000087.1 GCA_031291795.1 Acetobacteraceae bacterium
CCCTTGAGGTCCCACAGGGCGATGTCGAGCGCGGCCAGCGCGCCGGTCAGCGCGCCCTCGGGGCCGAGCTTGACCAGGCGGTGCATCAGGCGGTCCTGGATGACGGCGTGGTCGAGCGGGTCGGCGCCGATGATGGCCGGGGCGATGTGGTGGGTGAGGATGGCGAGCGAGGCGACGCCGCCGCGCATCGGGGAGGCCTCGCCGATGCCCACGCGGCCGTCGTCGGTATGGACGCGGATGAAGGCGCTGCGCTGGTCGGGCTTGTCCGACGGCGACCATTGCAGCTGGAAGGCATCGAGGCGGGTGATTTTCATGGTGGGCGGTTCCCTCCGAGGCGTCGTCGTTACCTTTGCGCCGTGACCGAGCGCCGCGGCAAGGGGAGGGGGGCGATGGTTGGCGCCTGTCGAAGGGCGGCGCGGGGGTCAGAAGAGGGGCGGGGCTGACGGGACCGAGCTCATTTGGCGTCACGCGATTCGCGAGCGATCGCAGCCGCTTGGCTGATCGCCGGCCGGTTGTCGGCGCGACCAGAATCGCCGATGGCGGCGGTCCAGGGCATAACGCCATAAGCGCGAACACAGGGGCGCCGGTTTCTCCCGTGTCATGCCCGTGCCTGATGCGGGCACCCACGGCTTTCGGTGCGACCCGCAGAGCCGTCTGGCGGAGCTCTTGTGCTGGCATCTCACGTCTTCGCCATACATGGCAGCAAAAGCCGTGGGTCCTCGGGCCAGGCCCGAGGATGACGCTGGGGGCACAGACGGCGACCGGTGCCTCTTTGTTCGCGCACATAGGGCATGACGCGGGGAACGCGGACGTGGTTGCCGGCCAGCCTGTCGCCGGAGCGGCAAGGGGCCGGAGCTGCCAAGGCCTGGAGCTGCGAGGGACCGTCGGGCAGCTACATGTGCGTGAAGATTTGGCCGGAGAAGGTTTCCTCGAGGCCGATTGGGCAGGAGGCGCCCTCGACCCGGCGGTGATTGGGTCGGAGCGGCGGGATTCGAACCCACGACCCCTCACACACACGTCCTGACAGGCTCAGAGACCCAGGTAGGCCCGCCGGACCCCGTCGTCGCGGGCGATATCCGCCGCCGGGCCGCTCATGACCACCCGCCCGGTTTGCAGCACATAGGCGCGGTTTGCGAGTTCCAGCGACTCGGCCAGCCGCTGCTCCACCAGCAGGATCGTCACCCCCAGATCACGGATGCGCCCCACCGCAGCGAGGATGTCGTCGACCAGCTTGGGGGCAATCCCCTGGCTCGGCTCGTCCAGCATCAGCAGCCGCGGCTGGGTCATCAGCGCCCGCCCGATTGCCAGCATCTGCTGCTCGCCGCCCGACAGCGTCTCCGCCCGCTGGCTCAGCCGCTCGCCCAGCCGGGGGAACAGCTCGAACACCTGCGCCAGCGGGGCGAAGCGGTCCGGGCCGCGCCTAGTGTAGGCGCCCAGCCGCAGATTGTCCTCCACCGACAGCCGGGGGAACAACCGGCGCCCCTCCGGCACTAGTCCGACGCCGCGCCGGGTGACCTGGTGGGGCGGCACGCGGGCAAGCGACTGCCCGTCGAACATTACGGTCCCTTCCATCGCCACCTGGCCGGCGATCGTTCGCAGCAGGGTGCTCTTGCCCGCCCCGTTGGCGCCGACGACGGCGACGATCTCCCCCGCCTCCACCGCGAGCGACACGCCCTGCAGCGCCTTCAGCCCGCGATACGACGCCGACACGTTGTCCAGCCGGAGGATCTCCCCTGCCTTGCCGCCATCGGACCTGCCACCGAGCGTGCCATCGGACCTGCCACCGAGCGTGCCATCGGACTTGCCACCGATCTTGCCGTCACTGGGCATAGCGGTCACCCAGATAGGCGCTGATCACTGCCGGATCCTGCACCAGGTCCCCTGGCAGCCCCGATGTCAGCACCCGCCCCAGATTGAGCACCACCGCCCGGTCGATCAGTGGCAGCAGGATCTCCATGACGTGCTCGACCATGATGATGGTGATGCCCTGCGCCCGCACGTCGCGGATGAGTTGCACCCCGGCGCCCGCCTCGGTCGGCGTCAGGCCGGTCAGCATCTCATCCAGCAGCAGCAGCTTCGGTTCGGTGGCCAGTGCGCGGGCGATTTCCAGGCGGCGCTTCTCCGGTGGGGTCAACGAATGCGCCGGGCGGTCGGCCTGTGCGGCCAGCCCGGCGAAATCCAGCACGCGTTCGGCCTCCGCCATGGCCGTGGCCGCGCGCGTATGGCGGCAGAACGCGCCCACCATGACGTTTTCCCGCACCGTCATGCTGTCGAAGCTGCGCACCACCTGAAAGGTGCGCGCGATGCCGGCGCGGGCGCAGGCAACGGGGCCGGTCCCGGACACCCGCACGCCGGACAGGCGGATCTCCCCCTTGTCGGGCGTCACATCGCCCGAGATCGCGTTGAACAGGCTGGTCTTGCCCGCCCCGTTCGGGCCGATCAGACCGAGGATCTCGCCCTCGGTCACGTCGAAGCTGATATCGACGTTCGCCGCCACGCCGCCGAACGACTTGCTGACGTCTTTCACTTCCAGCAGGACGCTCATCGCCGCGCTCCGAGCAGGCTGACCAGCCCGGCCGGGCGCAGCAGCGCCACGCCCACGATCAGCGCGCCGTAGATCATCAGGTCCACGCCACCGGCCCCGCCCAGGTAGCTGCGGGTCAGTTCGCTGGTGGGGATCAGGATCGCCGCGCCGATCAGCGGGCCCCACAATGTGCCGACGCCGCCCAGCACGGCCGGCAGCGCGATCAGGATGGAGATATTGGCCGCCATCACGCTGTCCGGATCGATGTAGCCGACATATTGCGCAAAGATCGCGCCACCCAGTCCGGTGAAAAACCCGCTGATTGCCGACGCCGCCATTTTCGACGGGAAGACCCGCACCGCCAGGCTGCGCGCGGCGATCACGTCGTCGCGCATCGCCCGCCAGGAATAGCCCCATCGAGATCCCTCCAGCACCCAGGCGACGATCCAGGTCGCCGCGGCGAACACCAGCGCCAGGTAATGGAACGGCAGCTTGGAGGTGCGGAACTGCAGGTTCATCCAGGACTGGCCGTGGAACGGCACATAGAGGCCGGTCGCGGCGCCGACGAAATCCCAGTTCAGGAACAGCAGGTGGCCGATCTCGCCCACCACGACCGTGGCGATGGCGTAGTAATGCCCCGACAGCCGGAAGCAGGGCCAGCCGACCAGCAGCGCCACCAGGCTGGCGATCGCCCCGGCGGCGAACATGCCGAGCAGCGGCGATATCCCCGCATCGACGAACAGCATCGTGCTGACATACGCGCCGATGCCGAAATACAGGCCGTGGCCCAGCGAGATCTGCCCGCAATAGCCGCCCAGGATGTTCCACGCCTGCGCCAGCCCGGCATACAGGATCGTCAGGATGATGAGGTTCTGCGTGTAGACGTCGCGGATCGGCAGCGGCAGCACCGCGAGGATCGCGAGCACCACGGCGCCGACTACCAACTCCAGCCGGCGCCGCCGGGTGATGGCGTTGGTCACAATTTGCCGAACAGGCCGCGCGGGCGGACCATCAGAACCACCAAGTAAATCGCGAACATGCCCACCTGTTTGAGTGATGGCTCCAGCACCTGTGCCGTCACCGCTTCCACTTCGCCGATCAGGATCCCTGCCACCAGCGCGCCCATCAGGTTGCCGAAGCCGCCCAGCGCGACGGTGACATAGGCGATCAGCGCGAAATTGGCGCCGACATTGGGGGAGACGTAGTAGAACCCGACCAGCATCGTCCCCGCCACGCCGACCGCCGCTGCCCCCAGGCCCCAGCCGATGGCAAAGATGCGGTCACGGTCGATGCCGATCAGCGCCACCGCGTCGCGGTCCTCCCGCGTGGCCTGCAATGCCCGGCCGAACTCCGTCCGCCCCAGGGCGAACAGGCCGGCGAACGCGACCAGGCACACCGCACTCGCCGCCAGCTGCGGCAGGGGCACGTAGATGCCGTGCAGGTCGGCCGTGCGGTTGGCGAGCCAGGACGTGCCGACGCTGCGGAAATCGCCGCCGAACGCCAGCTGCGCCGCGCCGCGGATGAAGATCGCCAGCCCGAAGGTGACGAAGATCTGCACCATCCCCCGGTTGAACTGCACGCCCAGCGCCCGGCTGATCAGCCCGCGGTAGATCGCCACGCCCAGCGCGAACATGATCGCCGCCACCACCGGCAGCAGGATCAGCGGATCGAGGCCGAACCACAGATTGAGGAAGAACGTCGCGTACATGGCGAGCATCAGCAGCTCGCCATGCGCGAAGTTCACCACGTCCATCAGCCCGAAGATCAGGCTGAGGCCCGCAGCCACCAATGCGTAGATCAGCCCCATCAGCAGGCCGCTGAGCGCGACCTGCAGCACAGTGTCGATGCTAATGGCCGACATTCCAGACAGGTGCCTGCACCGCCAGGTCGAACGGATAGATCGTGTGGTAGACGCCGTCCTTGATCTGCTGGATGACCGGCGTCGCCTCGATGTTCTGCCCGGTCTCGTCGAACTTGACGCCCTTCCACGGCATGATCGTCTGATCGCCCGGAATGTCCGTCTTGGTCAGCGCTACCCGAATGTCCTCGGGCTTGGTCGAGCCGGCGCGGTCGATCGCGTCGGCCAGCACCTGCACCGCCACGACCTGGCGGGCGGTGTTGTCGTTGAGGTCCTTACCGGACTTGGCGCGGAACAAGGCGTTCACGGCGGGGATCGCCGGGCGGGACTTGTCCGCGTCCAGCGCGAAGCTGCTGCGGCTCATCACGCCTTCGGCCAGCGGGCCGGCGGCGGAGATGAACGACTGCTCCTGGAACCCGGCCGCCTGGGCGAGGATGGTCGGGTGATAGCCGATCTCATTGGCGGCACGCAGCAGCAGGATCGCGTCAGAGGTGTAGGAGCTGGGCATCACGACGTCCGCGTTGGCCGCCTTCAGCTGCTGCACTTCCGAGGACAGCGAGGGCGAATTGGCGCGGTAGCGGATGTCCGCGGCCACCTTGATGCCGGCGGCGAGCGCCAGCTTCTTCTGAACGGTGGAGCTGTCGGTGCCGAAGATGCTGTCCTCGTAGAACAGCGCCACGGACTTGACCGGCTGCCCGGTCTTCGCGCCGATCGCTTTGTAGAAGTCGAACATCGCGCCGGTGAACATCTCGTCGTGCGGGCTGGTGCGGAAGAACCATTTCAGGCCGCGCTGGCTGAGCGATGGCGAGGAATTGTCCATCGACATGTAGGGAATCTCGTAGCGCTCCGCGACCTGGCTGATGGTGGCCGCGGTGGCGCTGGTGTAGCTGCCGATCAGGGCGACGACATGGTCCTGGGTGATCAGGCGTTCGGCTTCGGCGCGGGCCTTCTGCGGGTCGTTCTGGTGGTCGGCGAAGATGACCCTGATATGCGCGCC
>JARLIJ010000088.1 GCA_031291795.1 Acetobacteraceae bacterium
CCCCCTCCCCTTGAGGGAGGGGGTTGGGGGGAGGGGTTGCGCGGCACGGACCCGGGCCCCCTCCCCCCACCCCCCCTCCCTCAAGGGGAGGGGGAGTCCTTCTTCGCGCCCTTCGCGCCCGCCGCGCTGCTACTCCCGCCGCACGATCGGCGCCGCGATACTCTCCGTCATCACGTTGACGCAGGCGGGCTTGCCGCTCGCCAGTGCCCGCTCGATCGCCGGCGCCATCTGGTCGGGCCGTTCCACCAGCTCGCCGTGGCCGCCCAGCGCCGCCACCACGCGGTCGTAGCGCGCCGGCAGCAGCTCGCAGCCATGCGCCCGGTCGGCGCCGTAGTCCCGAATCTGCAGATTGTGCTCCGCGTTCCAGCGTGCGTCGTTCCCCACCACCGCCACGAACGGCAGGTTGCGGCGTACCGCGGTCTCGAATTCGGCCATGTGGAAGCCGAAGGTGCCGTCGCCCAGCACGGCGAACACCGGCGCACGCGCCTCCGCCACCCGCGCCGCCAGCGCCATCGGCAAAGACGAGCCGATCGAGCCGGCCACGCCGTTGATCATCCGCCGCGGCAGCAGCGGCAGCACGCTCTGGCCCCATTGGGAGAACTCGCCGCCGTCGCAGATCAGGACGGTGTCCGGGTCGCGCTCGACATACGGCTTCAGGGCACGGAACACCTCCATCGGGTGCAGCTTGCCCGGCGTGGACGAGGCCAGCGTCGCCCAGGCGGCCGGGCGGCTGGTGAAGCAAGCCCGCGCCTCCGCCAGCCAGTCCGGGTTGCCGAGGCCGAGACCCGCGCCACGTCGCACCAGCGCCTCGGCGGCCGGCCGCGTATCGGCGATGCAACCGAACGCGAGCAGGTCGCCCTTGGCGTGCACGGCGCGCTCCAGCCACACCGCTTCCGGGTCGATGGCGATGAAGCGGCACGCCGGGTCGACCGCCGGGGCCTCCCCGAATTTCACCGTGAAATCAAGCGCCTTGCCCAGCAGGATGATCAGGTCGGCGCGCCGCACCACGTCGGCGAAGGCCCCCAGCGTGGCATCGTTGAAGCCGCGCGGGCTCTCGCTGATGACCGTGGGAACCGCCAGCGCCGCCTCGATCCGCGCCAGCAATGCGCGGCCGGAGGCGTTGGCCAGAAGCGGCCCGGCAATCAGCAGCGGGCGCTGCGCAGTGGCCAGCAGGCGCAGCACCGCATCCGCCGCAGCATCGCCCAGCGCCACCGGCTGTCCCACGAAATCGGCGGGTTCCGGCCAGACGATCTGGTTGTCGGCGACCGCGGCGTCCAGCAGGTCCGACGGCAGGCTGAGATGCACCGGTCCCGGCCGGCCGCTCGACGCGATGCGCAGGGCGCGGGCGACCTCCACCCCCAGGGTCTCGGCCGAAATTGCCATCCAGGAGGCCTTGGTCGTGGGTGCCGCCATCTCGACCTGTCGCAGTTCCTGGAAGCCACCGCGTCCGAGCTGGGTGGTTTCGGTGTGGCCGGAGATCAGGACCATGGGGGATTCCTGGCCCTGCGCGGTGAACAGCGCGGCGGCGGCATTGGCATGGCCGGGTCCGCCGGTGACCATGGCGATGCCAGGCTGGCCGGTCAGCCGGCCCCAGGCGTCGGCCATATGCACGGCGGCGGCCTCGGTGCGGGTGTGGATCAGATCCGGTCCCGTCCCCAGCGCGGCGTCGAACAGCGACATGATGTGGTTGCCGGACAACGTGAAGATCCGGTCGTGGCCGGCGCGCTGCAGCGTTCGCATGACGATATCGGCGCCGCGAAGGGGCTTGCTCATGAACGGTCCTCAGTCGTTGGTCTGACCGTCCAGCTATAGCGCCGGCCCCGACGAGGCGCCAAACCGCCCCCGGATTGGCGACATCCCGGCCAGGCGGTAAGAACCAGGGCATGGCAGCCAGATGGGCCGGTTCCGTAACGCGCAGCCTCGCGGCGAGCCTGGTCTCGTTCGCCCTGCTGGCGCAGGTCCTGTTCGCGCTGCCGCTCGCGGCCCGGATGATGGGCGAGCCGCCGCTCTGCACCGTCGCAACCGACACCGGCGGCCACGCGCCCGCGCCGATCGCCCCGCACACCCATGATATATGCCTGGTCTGCCATGGGGCGGCCGTTCCGCTCGCGCTGGTGGCGGTGGCGTTGCTGCTGCCGGCGCTCTCGGTGCAGCCCTGGCGAGCCACCCCGGCGCGCCACCGCGCCCTGCAGTTTGGCGCACGGCTCTGGCGGTACAGGTCTCGCGCCCCACCTGCCCTCGCATGACGTCCTGCCGCCGCCACGAGCTCCACGGTCCCGACGCGAGGGAAGCCCCATGCGCACACACACTGCCCTGTTGTTGAGCCTGCCGCTGCTGCTGACCGCCGGCGGCGCCGCCTTTGCCGCCCCCAATGCCGCAACCGCCAGGGCCGAGGTCCATGGGCCGGTCGTCCTTGCCGCCGATACGGCCGGCATCACCCTCGAGACGATCTGGGCGCGCCCGTCGATGGGCGCCGCCAACTCGAGCGCGGCCTATTTCACCATCACCGATACCGGCGCTCCGGACCGGCTGGTCGGCGTCAGCACCCCTGCCGCCGCGATGGCCGAACTGCACGAATCGATCGACGACCACGGCGTGATGAGAATGCGCGGCGTGGCCGGCGTGGTGCTGGAGCAGGGCAAGCCGGTGAGCTTCGCGCCCGGCGGCTACCACGTCATGCTGATGGGCCTGACGCAGCCGCTGAAGCCCGGCGACAGCTTCCCGCTGACCCTGCGCTTCGAGCATGCCGCCCCGCTGACCGTGACCGTCACCGTGCAGACGGGCCCGGCGGGCGGGGCGATGCAGGGGCATGGCATGCCGATGGGCCACGATATGCCGATGGGTACCAACACCCCGATGGGCACTGGCATGCCGATGGGCCAGCACCCCGGGGCGGGGCAGACGAATTGAGCGGGGCGCCGTCGGCCGAGGCCGTCGATGCCGCCGACCACGCGGCACGCCACTGGCGCTGGCCGTTCCCGGGGAAATTGCCGGTCGGCAGCGACGACCACCGCGACGCCGCCTGCCGGATGTTCGCCGAGACGTTCAACCCGTACCGTCCCTCCATCATCGACTGGCCGCAGCTGGAGCCGGAGGCGCTGGACCGCCTGACCAGCCTGCCGATCTGGGACATCGCCGTGCAGACCGAGGGCAAGGCGCGGCTGCGCATGCTCGCCTACGGCCGCAGCCTGCGCGATCCGGCCTGGCATGTGGCGATCGAGCGCAACGGCTGGGAGGAAGGCCGCCACAAGGAGGTGCTGTCCAACCTGGTCGCGGCGTACGGCATCGTGCTGGAGCCGGAGCCTGAGTACCGGGAGCCGCAGGACCCGGAATGGGCCTACCTCGTGACCGGCTATTCCGAGTGCATTGACAGCTTCTTCGCCTTCGGGCTGTTCGAGCTGGCGCGGCGCTCCGGCTACTTCCCGCCCGCCCTGGTCGACACCTTCGAGCCGGTCATCCAGGAGGAAGCGCGCCATATCCTGCTGTTCGCCAACTGGCTCGCCTGGCACCGGCGGCGGCTGGCGTGGTGGCGGCGGCCCTGGTTCGAGCTGCGGGTGATGGCCGTGTGGGTGTTCCTCGCCTGGGAGCGGATCGGCATTGCCCGCGGCATGGATGACGGCAAGGGCAAGAAGCAGGACAACAACTTCACCCTCACCGGCAGCCAATCCGTCAGCGATGCCGATATCTCCCCGCTGGGGTTGATGGCGATCTGCCTGGAGGAGAACGACCGCCGGTTCGCCGGTTACGACCGGCGGCTGCTGCGCCCGACCACCACGCCGGCCCTGGCGCGGCTGGCGCTGCGGGTGACCGGCTGGTTCGGTCGGCGCGCGCAGGAGCCGCAGGGCGATCCCCGAGGGGCCTGATTCAACTTGCCTTTTGCCGGATCCGCGTGTGGCGCGGGGGACCCACGCCTTCCACGCCCGCCGAACTTGAAGGCGTGAGTCCCCTGGCCAATCCCCCGTGTCAGGCCCCGGGAGGGGGGTGACATGGGGGAGAACCGTTGCCGCGTCGACCGCTGCTGGAAACAGCCGCTCAGCCGGCCGGATTGGCGACCGCCGACGCCTCGGCGCGGCCGATGCCGCCCTTGATCATGCCCAGCAGGACCGTGACGCCGACCAGCAGCATGACGCCGGTCAGCACGAAGGCCATGTTGAAGTTGCCGGTCGCCGCGACGACGTAGCCGGTCACGATGGGCGATGCCACGCCCACCAGGTTGGAGCCCAGGGTGAACAGTGCCACCGCCGTGCCCGCGTCGGCCGGGCGGCGCACCAGGTCGTTGCACAGCGCGGTGTTCAGCGAGATGCCATTGGCCAGGAACGTCACCGAGATGGTCAGCATCGCGACGATCAGCCACACCGATTCCACCTGCGGCACCACTGCGACCAGCATCGCGGGCAAATAGGAGAACGCCACCACCCATTTCCGCGCGCCGCCGCGCAGCGCCGAGAGCGAGAAGATCCGGTCGGACAACCGGGCCAGCAGGATGCTGCCGACCACCGCCGTGCCGTAGATGATCGCGGTGTAGCCCCCCGAACTGAAGATCGAGATATGGTGCTGGGTCTGCAGGAAATTCGGCAGCCAGCTCAATAGCATATAGGCTTCATAGACGAAGCCGCCCTGGGCCAGGGCCAGCGCCCAGAGGGAGCGGCTGCCGAGCAGGCCGAGGACGTCGGCGCCGCCTTTTGCGGGCGCGCCGTTGGCCTCGGCGGCCCGTGCCTCCCGCTCCTGCAGGATATAGCCGCGCTCCTCGGCTCCCAGCCAGCCGGCACGGTGCGGGTCGCGCACGAACAGCAGCCAGACCACCACCCAGACCAGGCCGAACACGCCGGTCAGCACGAAGGAGGCGCGCCAGCCGAAATCGCGCACCACCCAGCCCACGAACATGGCGCCGAACGCGGTGCCGAACCACTGCCCTAGCGAGAGCGAGGCGACCGCGACGCCGTATTCCGGCCGCGGCGCCCAGGCGCGGATCGCCTGCGTGCCGATCGGGAAGTTGAAGGCCTCGCCGGCGCCGAGGCCGATGCGGGTTGCGTAGAACGCACCCGGGCCTTTGACCGCCGCGGTGGCGATGGTGCAGAGCGACCAGAAACCGATCGCCAGCCAACCGGCGAGGCGGTAGCCGATCCAGTCGACGATCAGCCCGGCCGGCGCCAGGCAGATGATGTAGGGCCACAGATGTGCCGACAGCAGCCAGCCAAGCTCGGCCGGCGACAGCCCGAACTCCTGCGAGACCATGCCGCCCGCCACCGACAGGTTGACCCGGTCGGTGTAGTTGACCGCCGTCATGGCGAACAGCATCGCGTAGATGAACACCCGGCGCTTCGAGATCCTCGGGCGATCCGTCGCCGCCGGGACGGCGCCCGCCCCAGCCTGTGTCACGCTCATCGCACGTCTCCCGTCTGTTGGTAGCGGCCGATTTTTCGGCTTTTCCGTCCGCGGGCATCCCGTCCCGGGCTACCCGTCCGGCGACCGCCCGGCAGCGCCATCAGGCCGGGACCATGCCCGCCAATCCGAGAGCCGTGAGACCACCCGCAGCGGCTCATCCTGAGCATTTGACGGTTCCCCGTCCTTTATGATTGACGATACCATAATTCGGCCGGAGGCGCCGGAAAGCATTGACCTGGATCAACCCCAGGGGGGCGGCCGGCGGCTATGCTTCCTCCCGGTGGACACAGGCGACGTCCGCCCCCGGCGCGCCGGCACCAATATCAGGGACGAATGCCAATGAATCCGTCACTCCCGCGCCCGATCCGGTTCGCGGCGATCGGCATCGACCACCGCCACATCTACGAAATGGTCGGCCGCCTGCTGGAACTCGGCTGCACCTGCGTCGGCTACTGGACCGACGGGGAACCCCAGCCGCTCGGGGGCTTCATCCAGCGCTATCCCCACATCCCCCGCGTCGCCGACATGCAGCGCCTGATCGAGGACCCGACCATCCAGCTGGTCGCCATCGGGGCGATCCCCGCCGATCGCGCGGCCATCGCCATCGCGGCGATGCGGGCCGGCAAGGACGTGACGACCGACAAACCCGGCTGCACCACCGCCGAACAGCTCGCCGCCCTGCGCCAGGTCGTGGCGGAAACCGGCCGGATCTGGTCGGTGAACTACTCCGAACGGTTCGAGGTCGCGGCCGTGACACGGGCGCTGGAGCTGGTGACGGCCGGCGCCATCGGGCGCGTCGTGCAGACCGTCGGGCTGGGCCCGCACCGGCTGAACCGGCATCTGCGGCCGGCCTGGTTCTTCGATGCCACCCAGTACGGCGGCATCCTGGGCGACATCGGCTGCCACCAGATCGAGCAGTTCCTCAGCTTCACCGGCTCCTCCGACGCCGAGATCGTCACAGCCTCCATCGGCAACTTTGCCAATCCCGGCGATCCGGACTTCCAGGATTTCGGGGAGATGCTGCTGCGCAGCGACACCGGCAACGGCTATGTCCGGCTCGACTGGTACACCCCGGACGGGCTGGCCAACTGGGGCGACGGGCGGCTGACCATCCTCGGCACCGAGGGCTATATCGAGCTGCGCAAATACGTCGATATCGCCGGCCGGCCCGGCACCGACCACCTGTTCATCGTGGACAACAAATCGACCCGCTACATCGACTGCAAGAACGCCGGGCTGCCCTACTACCCGAACCTCGTGGCCGACGTGCACGACCGGACGGAGACCGCCATGTCGCAGACCCATTGCTTCAAGGTCATGGAACTCGCGCTGCGGGCGCAGGCGACGGCGACCCGGATCGGCGGCCTGCGCGCCCGGGAGACCGGCCGATGAGCCGCCAGTTCCGCGTCGCGGTGATCGGCGCCGGCATCGGGGCCGACCACGTGCTGGGCTACAATGCCAACCCGGAGGGCTACGAGGTCGCCATCATCTGCGACCTGGACGCCGCGCGGGCGGAAACGCTGGCCGCCACCGTGCCCGACGCCATCGTGGAGACCTCGTTCGAGGCCGTGCTGGCGCGCCCCGATATCGACCTTGTGGACATCTGCCTGCCGCCCTTCCTGCACCTGGAGACCATCGAGGCGGCGCTGGCGGCCGGCAAGCACGTGCTGTGCGAGAAGCCGCTGGTCGGCTCCCTCGCGCATGTCGAGCGGGTGATGCGCGCGGCCGAACAGGCGGGCCGTGCGGTAGTGCCAACCTACCAATATCGCTACGGAAATGGCATGGCGCGGCTGCAGCGGCTGATCGCGGCGGGGGTGGCCGGGCGCCCGCTGGTCGCCAGCATCGAGACCCACTGGAACCGGCCGCCGGAGTACTACGATGTGGCGTGGCGCGGGCGGAAAGCGACCGAACTGGGCGGCGCCATCCTGGGCCACGCGATCCACGCGCACGACCTGCTGACCTTCGCGATGGGGCCGGTGCGCCGGGTGTTCGCCAAGGTCGCCACCCGCGTCAACACCATTGAGACCGAGGATTGCGCGGCGGTCTGCCTGGAGCTGGAGTCGGGCGCGCTGGTCACGTCCTCGGTCACGCTTGGCGCGGCCGAGGAGATCAGCAAGCTGCGCTTCTGCTTCGCGGAGCTGAGCGTCGAGAACCCCGGCGTGCCGCCCTACCGTCCCAGCGAGGGCGCCTGGCGGTTCGTCGCCCGCGGGGAACGCCGGCAGGAAGACGTTGACGCGGCGCTGGCCGGGTTCGTGCCGCACAAGGAATGCTTCGCCGGACTGTTCGAGGCGCTGCACCCGGCACTGGACGGCACCGCCCCCTGGCCGCTGACGTTGCAGGACGCTTATCGGTCATTGGAATTAATCTCCGCGATCTATTACAGTTCGGCCACCAATGCCGCGGTGGAGCTGCCGCTGGCCGAGGACCATCCGGTGCGCGCCGGCTGGGGGCCATGGCTGCCCTGAGAGGCGTCTGACGAAGCGTGCCGGGACTGGCCCGCCGGCCTCGCGGCGTGCACAAAATGTGTCACGACTGTACATCATTTGTGGCACTTTCTGTGTCAGCCGAGGGCGGGAGCACGGCAAATCTGTTGCGTACGGCGTGACGGTTCTCGTGGATCTGGAAAAGTTTGGGCGGCGCTGGCACACGCAGTGCGTGTATTTTCACGCCACGGTTGTGGTTGGCGGCACGTCCAACGATTGGAACAAGCGGGACCAGTGAACGCCGCCAGTGCCGCGGCAGATCGCGGCGTTCCTCCGTCGCCGTGATTTTTCGCTTCCGGTTTGCGGCCGGAGCGGCGAGACTGACGCTGATATGTTACATTATAACATCTCGCTCCCCCAGGCGACGCCGGCACCGGATCCTGCCGAGCGGCTGAGCCGGGGGCAGCGGCCGGGCGGCCGGACGGGGCGGGTGCCGCTGCTGGCCTCGCTGGCCGCGCACGCTGCGGTGCTGGCAAGCTGCCTGGCGCTGCTGCGGACGGCGGCCGTGTCGGAGCCGCCCAGCCCGCCGGCCGTGGCCATGGTCTTCACGACCGCCGCGCCCGGCCCGACCGCGCCGGCGCGCGCGGACGCGGAGCCGGA
>JARLIJ010000010.1 GCA_031291795.1 Acetobacteraceae bacterium
GCGGCTGGTCCGGCTATACCTCCAAGGGATACAAACCACCCGGACCCAAGACCATGGCGCGCGGGCTCAGGCAACTCGAGCCAATGGTCAAAGGCTGGATCATGGCCAATCGTTCCGCACTTCCCGGACTCCCGTAGCCCTCAAGGGGAGAGGGAAAATAATGCGCAGCGCCTCGGGATCAGCCAGGTTTTCCGGTCAGCCTGGCATCGCTTTAGCGCGGCGCGGCCAGGTTCTGCTGCTGGATCGGGCCGCGGTCACCCGAAGGCGCCGTTTGCGACGGCGCATAGGCCGGCGGCGCCTGGTAGGACGGAGCCTGGTTCGCCGGCGGATAGGCCGGCGCATAGCCGGGGCCCTGGTTGGTCAGCGGCGGCGGCGCCATCGGGCCCGGTGCCGGGCCGGCGCCATAGCGTGTCAGCACCTCCCGCAGCGGGTCGGCCCCCGGGTTCACGCCCTGCATCGAGATCACGATCTGCCGCGCGGCGTAGGCCTGGCCGTAATAGGCCACGTTCCAGTCGGTCCGGCTCGACATGATGCTGCCGTCCAGCGAGATCCCGCCGAACAGCCCGCGGCTATAGGCAAAGACCACGATATCCGCGCCCACTGCCGCCGTCGTCGCGCCCTGCACGCTCGCGCCGACCGTCGCGATCGCCAGCGAGGCGCCGGCGCCCAGCTTGAACTGGCTGTCCATGACCGCGTTCAGCCCTTTTTGCGTCATGATCATCATCATGACCTGGCTGTCCTCGATCCCGGCCTGCAAGCCGAAGCTGCCGCTGCCCATGGCGTAGAACGCCGGATAGGACCAGGTCCCGTTGCCGGCCCGCGCCAGGAGCACGCACCCGCCCCCTTCACCGCCCAGGATGAAGCCGGCCTTGAAGAGCTGCGGGCAGACCATCACCGCCTTCGCATTGCGCAGCGTCAGCCGCGGATCCTGCGAGACAGTCTGGTTCATCATGTCCTGGACCCCGAGGGTCGCACGATCGACCAGCTGCTGCGGGTCCCCGTGGCCGGGCGAACCGCATCCCGCAAGCGCTAGTGGCAGCACCGCAACAACAGCCAGCAGAAAGCGGTTCATCGTCTCTCCCTCCTCGACGCGGCGTCCCGCGCGTGCATAGCGCGACGCGCCCGATTCGTACGCCGGTTGCGCCGATTCGCCGCCGATTACGGCGGATTTCCGGTCAATACCCGGGGAGTTCGTTGACGCAGCCGACCCGCCAGCCCTCCGGCAGGCGCTCCAGGCGGGTCAACGACAGGTTCTGGACGGACAAATGCAGCGCATTGTCCGGCCCGATTCCGATTGCATGGGCCACGGCGGCACGGATCGCCCCGCCGTGGGAGACGATGACCACGTCGCGGTCCGGGTTCTCCTGCGCCATCCGCTCCATCGCCGGCCCGACGCGCGCGATCACGTCCGCCATGCTCTCGCCGTTCGGCGGGCGTTCGGTCCCGGCCAGCGGCCAGAACGCGTGCTTCGGCTGGGTCAGGCGGGCCGGGAGTTCGTGATGCGGCAGGCCCTGCCACGCGCCGAGGGACTGCTCGATCAGACCGGGTTCCTCGGCCAGTTCAGGGCGAGGATAGCCGGCGGCGATGATCGCCTCAGCGGTCAGGCGGGTGCGCGACAGCGGTGTGACCCGCCAGACGGCCGGTTGCGGCAGCCGCGCGGCCAAGGCGCGATACATGGGCGCCTGTTCCAGCAACGTCGTCTCGCAGAGCGGGACGTCCATGATGCCGTAGAGCATCGCGCGGGCGTTTTCCTCCACCAGCGCGTGGCGGATCAGCCAGAACCGGGTCTCGGCCGGTTGCATGTCGTTCAGCCGGGTCCCGCTCATTCGCCGATGCTCAGCAGCGCGCCGCGCACCCGGGCCTGGTGGAACTGGCGGGCGAACAGCAAGGCGGCGGCGGCCAGCCAGACGGCATTGAGCCCGAACGCGACGGCAAGTTGGTCCCAGTGCACGACACCCTCCAGCAGCACGCCGCGCATTCCTTCGAAGACGTGGGAGGTCGGCAGCACCCAGGCCAGCGGCCGGACGGCTTCCGGCAATACCGAGACGGGGTAGAACACCGCGGAGAACGGCGCCAGCCCGAACAGCACGCCCCAGGCCAGCGGTTCGGCGCCCGACCCGTGCCGCAGGATCAGCGAGATGACGCCCAGAGCCACCGCCCAGCCCATGATCATCAGGTTGATGAAGAACAGCACCAGGACCGGCCCCAGCGCGAAGAGATTGAAGGCATAGAACGCCCAGGCGAGCAGGATGGCCGGCAGCACGCCCATGATCATGCGAATGATCGACATGCCGACCAGCGCGGCCAGCAGCTCCCACGGCCGCAGCGGGCTGACGAACACGTGGCCGAGGTTGCGCGACCACATTTCCTCCATGAAGGAGATCGACAGGCCCATCTGGCTGCGCAGCGTCACCTCCCACAGCAGCACCCCGCCCAGCAGCGTGGAGGCGGCCAGGGCGGCGGCGGAGGCGCCCATCCGCATGGTGATGAAGGTGGCCGTGAAGCCCCAGATGCACATCTGCAGCACCGGCCAGTAGGCCAGCTCCAGCAGCCGCGGCCAGGAGCGGCGGTACAGCGCGAGGTGGCGGTACATCAGGCCCCAGACGCGGCGGACGGCGGGCGTCATGCCGGCACCGCATGGCGCCGATCGCGCGCGATGTCGAGGAAGACCTCTTCCAGGTCCTCCCGCCCGTAGCGTTCGAGCAGCGCATCCGGCGTGCCCTGGTCGACGATGCGGCCCTGCTTGAGCATCAGTACCTGGGAACAGAGCCGGTGTACCTCCGCCATATTGTGGCTGGCGAGCAGGATGGTGCAGCCGCTCTCGGTCCGGTAGCGCTCCAGCCAGGTGCGCACCCAGTCGCCGGTGTCGGGGTCGAGGCTGGCGGTCGGCTCGTCCAGCAGCAGCAGTTCCGGGCGGTTTATCAGCGCCTTGGCGAGTGCCACCCGGGTCTTCTGGCCGGCCGAGAGATTGCCGGCGGGGCGCTTCAGCAGATCCTCCAGATTCAGCTCGGCGGCCAGGTCGCGGATCCGCTGGTCGATTTTCGGCACGTTGTAGAGATGGCCGTAGACCCGCAGGTTCTCGGCCACCGTCAGCCGCGACGGCAGCGAGACGTAGGGCGAGGAGAAGTTCATCCGCGCCAGAGCGGCGAACCGGTCGCACGCCATATCGTGGCCCAGC
>JARLIJ010000089.1 GCA_031291795.1 Acetobacteraceae bacterium
CCGCGCCACGCGGCGCAGGCCGGCCATCCGCGCCTTCACGGCGGGAATACGCAGCGTCATGCGGTTCTCGGTGAATGAAATCTGGATGATCCGCAGGCGATGGCCGCCGATCTCCTCCTCACCGATGCTGTCGATCTTGCCCACACCGTGGGCGAGGTACACCACGTCGTCGCCGGCCTTGAACGGGTCGTCGTCGTGCGGTTCCGCCACCGCGGCCGTCGCATCGAAGGCAGCATCCCGCATCGCCGTGGTGATCACAGTCACTGCCACTTCATTCACCTATCTGTCCGTGAATGAGACAATATGGTGCATCACGCGGAAAATTGCATCGGCTACAGCGGACCGTTACGCAGGCGACGTGCGAAACCACCCCAGCCAGTCACACACGCCCCGGCCCATCACGCGCTCCAGGTCGGCGCCCTTCAGCCAGGGCAGTTCCTCGGTGAACATCGTGACGCATTGCCGGTAGCTGCACGGCATGCGGGTGATGTCGGTACCCCAGAAAAAGCGGTGCGGCCCGAACGCATCGAAGATCCGATGCAGCCCATCATGCAGTTCAGGAAATGGGTACGCGCCGGTGGCGTATCCAGGTGCGCCGGTCGCCTTGACCGCGACGTTCGGCAACCTGGCCAGCGGCAGCAATTCCGCCAGCGTCTCGAAGGCCGCTGCCCCCTGGGCGGACCGCACCAGGCCCAGATGGTCGATGATCAGCTTCAGGTGCGGATGGCGTTCGGCGATCCGGCCGAACAGCGGCAGGAAGTGCCAGGCCATCGTCGCCACCGGCGTCCCGGCGCGCTCCGCCGCCGGCCACAGCCAGTCCATCGTGCCGTCTTCGTGCCAGTGCTCCTGGCCCGCGCGCGTCAGCGACCAGCGCAGGCCCAGCATGCCGGCCTGCTGCTTCCAGGTCGTGATCCGGCCGCGCTGCGCCGGATCGTCGAGCGGGAACCAGCCCAGGCTGCAGAACCGGTTCGGATACGTCGCCGCCGCCGCGATCGCCATCTCATTCGACCCCGGATCCCAGCTCGGTGGATGCAGCACCGCACCATCGACCCCAGCCGCATCCATCTCGGCGATCAGCTCCCCGGCGGTGTAGCGCGCGGTCTGGCGATGCTGCCCGCTGGGCGTACCGCTGCCCCAGATATGCACCTGCGCATCGATGATCTGCATGGCTCCCTCCCCAAGGATCGCATCATGCTGGCCCCTTGCAGCCGGCACGGCAACCGGGCCAAAACGGCTTCACCCCAAGGCTTGGAGCGCACGCGTGCTGGACCGCATTCTGCTGACCAACGACGACGGTATCGACGCGCCGGGCATGGCGGTGATGGAACAGATCGCGGCGGAACTCGCGCACGAGGTCTGGGTCGTCGCCCCCGAACATGACCAGAGCGGCCAGTCCCATGCCATCAGCCTGCACCACGCGTTGCGCATCAGCGAACGCGGGCCCCGGCGCTTCGGCGTGTCCGGCACGCCGGGCGACTGCGCCGTGATCGGGCTGTGCCACCTGATGACCGAGGCGCCGCCGCAACTCGTGCTGTCCGGCGTGAATCGCGGGCTGAACCTCGGCATGGAGACCGTGTTCTCCGGCACTGTCGGCGGCGCAATGACCGCGATGATGCTGGGCGTGCCGGCGATCGCGCTGAGCCAGGCTTTCTCCGACCGTAACAACGTGCCGTGGGAGACATCGCGCACCCTGGGGGCCGAGACGGTCCGCAAGCTGCTGGCGATCGGCTGGGGCACGACGGCGTGCCTGAACGTCAATTTCCCGCCGCTGCCGGCCGCCGAAGCCGGACCGATGATCCTGGCCCGCCAGGGCGAGGGCATGGTGGCCGGCATGCACGTCGATACCCGCATCGATCCGCGCGGCATGCGCTACCATTGGCTGAACTTCCGGCGCGGCGACGTCGCACAGGGGCCCGAGAGCGACTACAGCGCGCTGCGGGCCGGCAACATCGTGGTAACGCCGCTGCGTTACGATCGCACCGACGACCCGGCCTATGGCGACCTGGCGGCTCATCTTCCCCGCTTCGGGGTGGCCTGACGCGTCTTACCGCAGGATCGCGTGCCAGCGGATCAGCCGCAACTTGCTGTCGTGAAACAGCCGCAGGCGCAGCAGCCATAGTTCGGCTTCGCTGACCACCTGCCCCGCCTCCCGCGGCGAGGGTTTCGTGGCCTCCAGCCGACGCACGGTACGCCGCCAGCCGATCATCGCCTGTTGCAGATGGCGTTGCGAGAGGTCCTCGACGATGCGGACGTCGAAGCCCAGCCGGCCCAGCACCCGTGTGACGGTCACCTCATTGGGCATGCCATCCGCCGGCCTGTGATCCAGTCGCGCCCAGGCCGCCACGATCGGATCGGCCGGATCGAGCGGCGTGTCCGCGACGATCTCCAGCATGACGAGCTGACCACCCGGCTTCATGGCGCTTGCCATCGCAGCCAGCAGCGGTTCGGGCCTGGCGCCGCGCATCGCCTCCAGCGCCATGGTGTGATGGTAGTAGTTGCGCGCAAACTCGGGCTCCGAGGGATCCCAGGTCTCGATCTTGACCCGCTTTCCCAGGTTCGCCTTGAGCGCCCGTTCCGTGGCGACGACCGCGAGGTCCGGGTCGGCCTCATAGCCGGTGATCCAGGCGCCGAAATTGACGGCAAGGCTACAGGCCGGGCCGCCGCCGCCGATCCCCAGCACGAGAAGGCTGGAGGCTGCCGACAGGCCCAGCGGCTTGGCCATGCGCAGGGTCTCGATCTCGCCGCCGGGAAAGATGTACCCCTCGCCCCACAGCGCGTCGTTGACGCACATCCGCTCGACCGGCCAGTCCGCGCGGACGCCGGGGGATAGGAGTTCTCCTTGCAGAATGGCGTCTCGCGCCTCACCCGGCGGCAGAGCAACCGCCAGCGCGTGGGAAGCGCCGCGGCTGAACCAGTTCCGCAGGCCGGATCCAAGCATGCAGTCCACCTCCATCCCGGAGTTTGCCTGCAAACAATTGAGGAAAGGTGAAATGGGATGCGGTCAGCCACCGGCGGGACGGCAGGCCTCGGCCAAATGCGGTCCGAGCGCGCGATAATCGGCAGCGCGTGGTGCGTTCGGGCGCCATGCCAGGCCGAGGGTCCGCCACGCGCCGGCCGCCGCCAGCGGACGCAGGGTCAGCGCCGTGCCGGCCGTGATGCCGGCGTCCACCGCCAGCCGCGGCAGCAGCGTCACCCCCAGGCCACCGGCGACCATTTGCACCAGCGTATGCAGGGAAGTTGCCGCGAAACCGTCCTGGTCTTCCCGGTTGCCGGCCAGCAGGCCACACACCGCAAGTGCTTGGTCGCGCAGGCAATGGCCATCCTCCAGTAACAACAGCCGTTCGTTTCCGAGCGTCGCCAGCGGCACCTGCGCCTCGCCGGCCAGGCGATGGTTGGGCGGCAACGCCACCAGGAACTCGTCCTGCGCGACCGGAAGTGCGTCCGCGCCGCCGCAGTCGCAGGGCAGCGCCAGCAGCAGCAGGTCAAGCCGGTTGGTTTCCAGGCGCGCCACCAGGTTGGCAGTGGTGTCCTCGCGGAGGTACAGCCGCAAGCGGGGAAACGCCGAGCGCAGGGCCGGCATCAACCGCGGCAGCAGGAACGGGCCGATGGTCGGGATCACGCCCATGCGCAGCGGCCCGCTCAGCGGTTCGCGGGCCGCCGCCGCCGCCTCGGTCACCGCCTCCAGCGCAGCCAGGGCGATGCGTGCGCGGTCGACCAGTTCCAGGCCTAGCGGGGTAAACACCACGTGCCGGCCCGCGGCGCGGTCGAGGATGGCGGCGTCGAGCTGGCGCTCCAACGCTAAAAGGCCGGCCGACAGCGTCGATTGGGTGACCGCGCAGGCCAGCGCGGCGCGGCCGAAATGGCGGCTTTCGGCGAGAGCGAGCAGATAGCGAAGCTGCTGTGGGCTTGGCAGTATCATCGATCCTCTCGATTAAATGGTCAGAAATCATTCATTGGCACGAAAATTCGGCGTGCGCCATACCGCCCCTGCGACACCGCTTTCCCCGTTATGGAGACTTTGATGCTGACTGTTGGCGACACCTTCCCCTCTTTCGCGCTCAAGGCCGTCAAGCCGGGCGCTGCCGGCCTGGATATCGCCACGGCCTTCACTGACCTCACCGGGGCGAGCGATCCCGGCAAGTGGAAGGTCGTGTTCTTCTGGCCGAAGGACTTCACGTTCGTCTGCCCGACCGAGATCGTGGCGTTCGGCAAGCTCGTCGGTGACTTCGCGGACCGCGACGCGGTGCTCTACGGCGTCTCGATCGACAGCGAGTTCGTGCACCTGAACTGGCGCCTGCACCATGCCGACCTGAAGGACCTGCCGATCCCGATGCTCGCCGACATCAAGCGGGAGCTGGCGACGGCGTGCGGCGTGCTCGACAAGAATGAGGGCGTGGCCCTGCGCGCGACGTTCGTGGTGGATCCGGAAGGCATCATCCGGTTCGCCTCGGTCAACGACCTGTCGGTGGGCCGCAACCCGGCCGAGGTGCTGCGCGTGCTCGACGCCCTGCAGACCGACGAGCTCTGCCCGTGCAACTGGAACAAGGGCGAGCAGGTCCTGCGCCCCGCAGCCTGATCCCACCCGCCTGCGCGCTGCCCGGTTCGGCCCGCCGCCGGACCGGGCAGCACCGCGCCTCTCTGAAGGACCCCCCGATGTCCCTGGACAGCCTGAAAAACGCCCTTCCGGATTATGCGAAGGACATCCGCCTCAACCTCGGCTCGCTCGCGACCGAACCGGTGCTGACGGAAGAGCAGCTTGCCGGCACGTTCGTGGTCAGCGCGCTGGCATCGCGCAACGCGACGGTGACGGCGGCCCTGCTGGCCGAGTTCGGCCCGCGCCTGTCGGCCGAGGCGCTGACGGCGGCCAAGGCGGCGGCGGCGATCATGGCGATGAACAACGTCTATTACCGCTTCACGCACCTGGTTGGTGGCGATTACCCGACAATGCCGGCCAAGCTGCGGATGAACGTCATGGCGCGCCCCGGCGTCGACAAGGCGACGTTCGAGCTATGGTCGCTGGCGGTTTCGGCGGTGAATGGCTGCGGTATGTGCATGGAAAGCCACGAAAAGACGGTACGCCATCACGGCCTGACGGCGGAGCAGGTACAGGCCTCGGTGCGTATCGCGGCAGTCGTGCATGCCGTTGCGGCGGTGCTGGACGGCGAAGCCGCTGAAGCCGCGGCTGCGGAGCTTCTGGCGGCCTGATGGCTCCCGCGTAGTCGTCCGGAATCGGACGGTTACGCGGGCCTACTGGCGGTCGATCGGGGCAACAGACGCTTCGGCCGCCACCCAGGGATTGATGCAGCCGCCCGCCGCTCGGCGGTAGACCTCCAGCCCATCGAATGCCGCGATCCGGCGGTAGCGCAGCCAGGCACGGGCGAAAGCCGGGTCGGAGGCACTCAGCACCCCGATGTAATTCACCCCTTCCCTGGTATCGACGACGGCGACGTCGGGGCAGCCGGCGATGAAGTCATGCGCGACCCAGCGCCGGATCGGCCATTCCGTGGACGCCTTGGCGTCGAAGTGGGCCCGCCAAAGCTCCCCCTTGAGCGCCCACATCGAGTCAAAGCGCGAAGCCCAGGTGACGCCGGTGTTGTTGACGACGGGAAAGCCGAGGGCGATCCATTCGGAGAACGCGATGTAGGTATGGGCGTGCTGGGCGCGGATCAGCTCTTCCAGGCGGGCAACGGTAGAGGTGTCGGGTTCGACTGCCAGGGCGACTTCCGGCTCCAGCCTCTGGAAGGCGGCGACCATGAAGACCACGATGGCAATGCCGGCGGCGATCACCGGCAGGCGCGTGCGACGCTCCTGCTGGCTGCGATAGATGAGGATCGAGACGCCCCAGCAAAGCAGGGCCAGGACGGTCACGACGGTTGCGGGCAGCCTGTGGTAGAACCAGTCCTTGCCGTCGACGAAGCAGATCACGGTGCTGGTGACCGAGAAGGCCAGCAAAGTCAGCAGCAGATTACGCTCGCGCAGCTTGCTCCAGCGGACCCAGCACAGGCCGATCGCGACGACCTCCCCGAAAATCAGGCGGGCGCTATCCAGCAGCAGATGCGGGAAGGGCACGTCCGTGGCGCCGTACAGCGCCAGGGCGAGGGGCACGGCGCGGCGCAGGTAGGCAGGGCAAACCAGCAAGACGAGGCCGGCATAGGCCGCCATCGTCACCCCGACAGCGATCGGCATCGCCCGCCAGGGACGCAGGCCACGCAGCAGCGCCAGGCCTTCGAGCACCACGAACACGCCGGCGTAACGCGGCTTCAAGGCACAGCCGAGGCCGGCCAGCACGCCCGACAGGATCGCCGACTTCAGCTCCGGCCTGGCGCCATCCAGCGAACGGGCAAACAGGACGAGGTAGGGCAGGACGGCGGCGACCAGCAGATGCTCCCGCTGGCCCAGATCCCCGGCCGGGACCACCAGCAGGACAGTGCCGATTGCGGCGAAGACCGGGATGCGGTCGCTGAACATGCCACCGGCCGGCCGTAGCAGCGTCGCGGTCCACCAGGCGCAGCCCAGGACCGTCGCAATGAAGAACGGCATGGCGACGAACTGACTGCCGACGTCCAGCCAGGCGGCGATTTGCAGCGGGATGGCCGAGATCCAGACGATCAGCGGCGGGTTTACCTCCACCACGTCGACATACAGCTCCCGCCCGGTCATCCAGCGATGCGCGACGTAGAGCAGCCAGGCGATGTCGTCCTTCAGCGGCGAGCGCAGCGCAGTGAACAGCACCACAGCGAGAACTGCGAACAGAAGGAGCAGACTCGCCAACGCGACCGCTCGCCGCGCGGCTGGGCTGACCGAACCGAGCGCCTGGGAGGGGGAATGGGACATGGATGGGGTCGGGGACCGCTCGCTGAGGTGATAGCGAAACCAATGATAGAGGATCGCTTGTTGCCATACTGTTAACGCTCAGCCAAGTGGCAGAAACGTGGCAATCTTTTTTGGATAAATTGACGAAGAATAAAGGACCCTTCTGGCGCGAACCTTGCTTGTGCCACGGCGCGCCCACCCATACCAGCCGGAATTGCACCCGACAGCTGCCGCCCGGCCGGCTTCATGCCGACCGACCGGACCGGCTCACGTGCCAGGCGATGGCCGGCACGGTGCGAAGCGGCCCGCGCGCGGCGGCTGGCCTCAGTTCCTCACCCAGACGTTATACAGCCGGGGATTGTAGAACGGCTCGAAGTGCTCGACGTTGCTGCGCACCGCCTGGACCTTCGGCATCACGCCCAGCGGGACCACCATCGCATCCTCGAGGGCGATCTGCTGGGCCTGCGCGAACGCCGCCTGACGAACCGCCAGGGTGGCGCCGTTTGCCACCTGTTCGAACGCCGCCATGAACGCCGGATCTGTCTTGTTGTCCGGCGGCGTGTAGACCGGGTTCGGCTCCGCCATCGGGCGCAACGTCTGCATGCCGCCCACCGCGACATAGGTGATCCAGCCGGTGAAGAAGTAATTCCAGTCCGGGGTGCCCTTCATGCTCTTCTGCAGGGCCGTGGGCCAATCCAGCACCTGTAGTTCCGCATTGATCCCGATCGCCTTGAGCTCTTGCGACAGCACCAGGGCGGTGTTGTAGAGCGAGGGATAGTCCTTGTTGGTCAGCAGGACGACTTTCTCGCCCTGGTAGCCAGACTCGGCCAGCAGCTTTTTCGCCTTCGGAATGTCGTGCTGGTTGAGCAGCTCCTTGCCGGCCTCGGTGTAGTAGTTCGTCCCCGGATACTGGAACCCGAGGTTGGGCTTGTAGTCGCCGTCGTTCGCCGCCTCCATGATCTCGTCGAAGTCGACTGCCGTCATCACGGCCTGGCGGAACAGCTTGTTGTCGGTGGGGGGCGCCGACCAGTTGCCGTAGAACACGTTCAGCCAGAAGTTCGACAGCTTCACCAGCTGGATGGCCTTGTTCGCCGCCAACCGCTTCTGCGCCAGGGTCGGCACGTCCTCCACGCCCTGCAGCTCGCCGGTTTCCAGCCCGGCAACGCGGGCGCCGGATTCGGGGACCATGCGGAACGTCACCGTGTCGAGGCAGGCGACCTTGTAGCCACCGAACCCGTCGCGATCGCTGTGGCGCGTGTCCGGCGTGTAGCCCTCGAAACGCTTGAGCTTCACGTAGGCGTCCGGCATGAACTGCACCATCTCGAACGGGCCGGTGCCGATCGACGGCAGTTGCTGCGGCGGCGCGTCCCTGTTCTCCGCCGGGATGATGACGATCGGGACGGTGATCGAGGACATCGCCTCCAGGAAGGTCGGCCGGGGATCCTTCAGTACGATCACGAAGGTGGCCGGGTCCGGCGTCTCGTAATGATCGACCGGGGTCAGGATGGACCGGTCGATCCCGACCCGCGCGTAGCGTTCGTAGGAGGCCTGGACATCGGCCGAGGTCATCAGCTTGCCGTTATGGAAATGCACGCCCTGGCGGAGCCTGAACGTGATCGTCCTGCCATCCGCGCTGGTATCGACCGACTGCGCCAGCATCAGCATCGGCTTCATGCTGGCGTCGCGCGTCATCAGCGGCTCGTAGGTGTTCATTGCGACATTGCGGACCGAGGCGGCGCTGCTCGCCATCTGGTCGAGGCCGGCGACGTTTGCCTCCAACCCGAAGGTCAGGTCCCCGCCCTTGCGGCCGCATTGGAATGGGTCGGCCATGGCCGGTGCTGCGAACAACCATGCAGCGGAGCCGGCCAGCCAGGCAGCGCGGCACGAGAACCCCAGCGAGAGCATGCGACTTCCCCTTGTTCTTCTGCCCTGGCAGGACGGCCCGGTGCGGCGCCTGTCACCCGGCGCTGCCGCATGATGACGGGCAGGAAATTCCCCCGTCAATCACAAGAAGAGGTCATTCATGCAGGGAAAGCCGCGGCCGGAGCATGCCGCCGGCCAGGTACCGGTCGCTTTGGGGTCAGCCGTCGCTATGAAGCATGGCGCGAATGCGGCGCAGGACCTGCGCCTGGGAATAGGGCTTCTCGATCAGCTTGACGTCGTCGATTGCCGCCCCCCCCTGGTTGCGCACGGAATAGTAGCCGGAGGTCAGCAGCACCGAAACCTCCGGATGGTAGGTCCGCAGCCAGTGGGCCAGCGCAAAGCCGTCCATGTCGCCCGGCATCCGGACATCGCTGAACACCACATCGATCGCATCCGCCGAATCGACCAGCAAGATCGCCTCGCGCGCGTCCCCCGCCTCCAGCACGTGGTATCCGCATTCGCGCAGATACTCGGCGATCGGCTCCCGCACGAACAGCTCGTCCTCGACGACGAGCACAGTCGCGCTATCGGCTTGACCCAGATCCGGGCGGTATTGAACCATCATTGTGTCCATACGCCCGATCTAGGCGTTCCGGTGCGCAGAGTCCGGCTGATCGCCGCAAAGTTATCGTCTCCCGGCAAGCCGCCGATGACTTTGTCGGTTATCTCAGCAAGCAGCGGGCCGGGGAGGAATCTGGCACCATGCAGGAGTGAATCGAACCGCACTCACTCGGCGGCATAAGGAAACTATTAGCGATCCACACCAGTTTTCATTCCCTGCGTAGGTTGTTTGCGATGAAATGACGGCCGCATCCATCACGCTGCACAGGTGCGCCCCTCGGTCGCAACTCGCCCCAAGAGGAATCCCGATGCACGCCGCCTCGTCGATCGTTACGTATGACACCGCCATCGTGGGCGGCGGTCTCGCCGGCTCCATCATCGCCACATTGCTCGCCCGCGCCGGGCGATCCGTTGCCCTGATCGATCTCCATCCGGTTTATCCGCCGGATTTCCGCGCCGAACAGCTGGTGGGCGAACAAATCACGCAACTTGCAGAGCTGGGCTTGCTCGATGCCATCGTGGACGGGCGCCGTCCCGTCATGCATGCGGTTGCGGCCCGTCGCGGGCGCGTGATCGGACGCGTGGATGCGCCCCATTATGGCATTCGCTACGAACACATGGTCGCCCGCGTGCGCGCCCAGATCCCGCCCTCTGTGTCGTTCACCACGGGACGGGTGGTCGACGTGATCACCGGAACCAACCGCCAGCAGGTGATCCTCGCCGACGGCAGCCATGTCGCCGCACGGCTCGTCGTGCTTGCCAGCGGCCTGCAGCAGGCCCTGCTCCGGCGCCTGGGCTTTACGCATCGGCGCACGCGCGACGCCCATTCGCTCACGTTCGGGTACGATATCGTCCCGGCACAGGAGCAGAACTTCCCTTACCCGGTTCTGGTTTATTCGGGCGAGCGCGTCGCAGACCGGATCGATTACCTGACGATATTCCCGATGGACGGGACAATCCGCGCCAACTTGTTTACTTACAGAGACGTTCTCGATCCCTGGTCGCAGGCATTTCGCCAGGCGCCGCATGCCATGCTGCTGACCGTGCTGCCGCGGCTGGAGCGGGTACTTGGGCCGTTCCGGGTCGCCAGCCAGGTGCAGACCCGCGTCACCGACCTGCACAGCGTCGCAAACCCGGTGCGCGACGGCATCGTGCTGGTGGGCGACGGCTTCCAGACCTCCTGCCCGGCGGCAGGGACCGGCGTCAGCCGCTTGCTCACAGACATCGACTGCCTGTGCAACACGCATGTGCCGCGATGGCTCGACACGCCGGGCATGGCAGCGGACAAGATCGCGGCATTCTATGCCGATCCGCGCAAGGCCGTCTCGGATGCCAAGGCGGCGAGCGATGCGGAGTACCGGCGGTCGGTCACCACCGAGGGCAGCCTGAGGTGGCGCCTGCACCGACTGCAATTCCATATACGGCAACGTGTCGGCGGTTGGGTGGGCGGCCCGCAGCGCCTCACCGCGGGCATGCGTCCGCTGGGGGCGCTTGGCGAAGCGGCCCGTGAGGCCGGCACGATGGGACCGTTCCTTCCGGAGACCAGACCGGTCCCCGACTGGCGTAGTCCGGCTTGAGCGTGCGATCAAGGGGGACCGGTCCGGTCGAGGCAGGACGAACGACCGCGATTCGGCGCCGCTGCCGATGGCGCGGGGTTCCCACACGCCGGAACCCACCGCTGCTGGCAGCGCAAAAGCCAGGCCGGCGGGGTCGGGATGCCTTCGCGATCGGGCCGAGCCAAACCTTTTCCTCAGAGCGGATATACGCAGGACGCTTATCGGAGCGATCTGCTTTGCCTCCGGCATGTGGCGACCCGAGGCAGGAGGCGGATTTCTCCTGCCGCCGGGGACGCAGTTTCGCGGGCGACTCGGTAAATCCTCCGAGGCACAGCCTTACCGCGCCGAGGCCGCCGCATCATGGGTCTGCTGCAGCCGGCGAGTGGGGACCGTTGCGGAGGTATCGATCACATGTCTTGATGCGGCCCGCTCCCCCGGGATGGCCAAAGATGGGACGAGCGCCCGTATCCGCCCGCCCCCGAACCATCCGGGGGCGGAGCAGGCAGGAGGAACGAAACGATGGACGATCTGACCCAAACCGGGGACAGGCGGCCGGCCGCTGGGCCCGTCACGAGCGCGTTGGAGCGAGAGACGGTCCGCCGAGTGGCCTGGCGGCTGATGCCGTTGCTGATGCTGGGCTATTTCTGCGCCTATCTCGACCGGGTCAACGTCGGATTCGCCGCGCTGACAATGAACAAGGCGCTCGGCTTTTCTTCGGGCGTGTTCGGTTTCGGTGCTGGCGTGTTCTTCGTCGGCTACTTCCTGGCCGAAATCCCGAGCAACCTGATCTTGTCCAAGGTCGGAGCGCGGCGCTGGATTGCGCGTATCCTGCTCACCTGGGGCATCATCTCCGCGCTGACTGCTTTCGTCTGGAACGACTGGAGTTTCTTCGGTGTCCGCTTCCTGCTGGGACTTGCCGAGGCCGGCTTCTATCCCGGCGTCGTGCTTTACCTGACCTGGTGGTTCCCCTCGGCCTATCGCTCCCAGATGCAGGCGATCTTCCAGTCGGCCAGCGTGATCTCGCTGATCCTCGGGCCGCCGATGTCGGGCTGGCTGCTCACGCTTGATGGATTTGGCGGGATGCAGGGCTGGCAATGGCTGTTCATCCTGGAGGCGCTGCCGCCGATGCTGATGTGCTTCGTCGTGTGGTTCCTGCTGACCGATCATCCGCGGGATGCGGCCTGGCTGCGGCCCGACCAGAAGGCCTGGCTCAGCACGCGGCTCGACGAAGAACAGGCGCAACGCGAGTCGGTGCATCGCTACGAGCTTGGCGAGGCACTGCGCAACCCGCGCGTCTGGTGGCTGACGCTGGTCTATTTCATGCAGAACGTATCGAACTACGGTCTGCTGATCTTCCTGCCGCAGATCATCAAGTCGTTCGGTATCTCCAATCAGATGACCGGCTTCGTCAGCGCCCTGCCCTTCGTGTTCGCGGCGGTCGCGATGATCTACTGGGGCATCCGCTCCGACCGTTCCGGCAACCGCACGGCCTATGTCGCGTCGGCCTGCATGTTGTGCGGCGTCGGCCTGGCGGCCTGCATCTTCGTCGGCACGGGTCAGCCCGTCATGATGATGGTGGCGCTGATCCTGGGCGTGATGGGCCAACAGGCGATCGCACCGACCTTCTGGCCGCTGCCGACTGCGATGCTCTCGGGCGCCGCAGCC
>JARLIJ010000090.1 GCA_031291795.1 Acetobacteraceae bacterium
CAGCAGAATACTTGTGCCCGCGGGGCAGCATAATCTGCGCGGAGCCACCTCGATGATGCCAATAATATTCGGTCGGACTTATACCAACCGCCATTGGCACTGACCTTCCCAACCGTCATGGCCGGCCTCGGTGCCGGCCATGACGGTGGGACGGTCAGTGCCAACGGCCGTTGGTATTAACGTGACGACGCCGGCAAAAGACGCACCGTCTCTAAGCATGTTGCGCCGACCTGAAAGGAGCGGCGCTGCCGGCAGGGCGACGGCCCCGCAGTTCAGAACGTGATACGCACGCCGCCATATCCCCCGACCGGCGCGCCGGGGCTGTAGCTGCGCGGATTGCTCGCGCCCGGAGCCTGCGCCAGGAACACGGATGAGGTCGGCGAGAACGTGCCATATGTGTAATACGTCGTATCCAGCACATTCTCCACCAACCCGAACAACTGGATGTTCGGCGTCAACTGGTAGCTGGTGTTGAGGTTCAGGAGGAAATAAGCCGGCGACCGCGGCTGAAGATTGGCCTCATCACCGAACAGATACTGTCCGCCCGCCGCGATACCGGTCGCGCCGATAGTCCATTTGTCGGTCACTTTGTAGCTGCCGCCCAGCTTCAGCAGATGCGTGGGAATGCCTGGCAGGTGGTTGCCAGACCGAACCTGGAGGTTGCCGTCGGCGTCTGCGCCGGGATTATTGCCGCTCGATTCCACAAAGCCAGTCCGGAAGGTCGCATCGATATAGGAATAGCCGAGATAGGCTGACCATCTCTCGGCATTCAGCCTGGTGCTGATGTCGATGCCCTGTCGACGTGTCGTACCGACATTCTGGAAAAACGCGCGTCCCTGGATGGGACTGTTGACGAACAGGATATCGTCGTCCAGATCGGCATGAAAATAGCTGGCATCCCATCGCAGCGTCATACCATCTGCGGGATGGAATTGCCCACGCAGGCCAGCCTCGATCGTGTGAGCCACGACCTGCTTCAGATCGGGATCGCCCACGAAGAAATTCGCGAGGCTGCATGGAGTGTCAGGGTTGGCGCAGGACAGTTCGGCCGGGGTTGGCGCGCGGTTGGCCTCTGCATAGCTGACATAGGCGGTGACGTTCGGTAATACGCGGTATGTCACCCCGACTGACGGGTTGAATCTTCTATAGTAATGACTGCCGGTTAGTGCGGTGCCGTTCCGGTCGTTCAGATCGATTTGTGCCGCGTTGAAACGGCCGGCGAGGTTGAGCGACAGGCGCGATGTGACATCGAACGTGTCAGTAAAAAAGACGCCGTAATAGGCATTCGTGATGGCGGTCCGCACTGGCGCGATGGAGCCGTCCGCCTGGTCGACCACCACGCCAGGGCCGATGAATACGCGGTCGTTCAGTGTCAGGCCACCGATCGTGGAACTCGCGGTGAACATCGTGTTGGCGCCATCGAAGCTCATACCGGCGACGAGCTGGTTGTGGTGCCCGAGGATCGTATCTGTCCTTGTCATCTGAGCCGATGCGCCGTAGCCGTTGGTGTTGGTGGTCTGCTGGTCCAGCACTGAATACGGGCCGCCACCCAGGAAATCGGGGATCGGCTTGCCGCCTCGATCCGTTGCGAACACGCCAGGTGCCTGGCACAGGAAGCCGGCGCTGTTATCGCAGGGCGAGAAGTCAGACACGTTGCCGTTGACCACTCTCTGAAGAAAGTAGTCATAATACACCGATCCCTGGACCGACGTCGCGTCGTCAATATCGAGCGAACCGTTCAGGCTGACCAGCGTGTATTTATTGGAAATTCGGTTGGGCGCGGTGAACTGCGCACGCGGATCCGCCGCCAGAAGCTCTACCGGCGATGTTCCCGGTCCATTCAGTGTCGTATCGGCAGATACAATATTCAAATGCAGCTCGGAGCGTTCGCTACGCCAGCCGATATCGCCAAAAATGCTGTAGAGATCGGAAGACTGCATGTCACGCCAGCCACCCTCGTGCGCCACGCTCCCCGCGACGTAGGTCGACGTGCTGCCGCTTTCGCGACCGTACTGGAAATCGCCCTGCACACGGCCGAATGATCCGCCGAACACATCGGCCTCGGCGCCATGATAGGTGAACCCGTTCTTCAACTGGACGGACAAAGCACCGCCCAGTGCGTTCAGGCCGAACACCGGATTTGAGCCGGTCAGGTCCATGCGGTCGATCGCCATCTCCGGCAGCAGGTCCCAGTTCACCGTGTCGCCGAATGCCTGGTTGAAGCGCACGCCATTGAGGTAGACGGCCAGGCCCTGACCGTTGCCCTGCAGCGGCGATGCCTGGAAACCGTGATAGAACAGCGTGGGCTGGAACGGATTGCCGGCAGCATTGCCGAGCGAGATCCCAGGCACCGTCTCGTTCAGCGCGCGCAGCGCGTCTGGATAGCCGTCGCGGTTGATGTCCCGGCCGCTCAGCACATTGGTTTGCGCTGGCACCTTGTTGCGATCCATACCGGATCCGAGCAGAGGCGTGCTTCCGATGACGTCTACCGGCGGCAATGAGACCGTCGGTGCTGGTTGCGCCGCGGGGGGCAGCTGCGCGACGGCGACAGCGGGCACCAACAATGCGGCGGCAATGATACCGAAGCGAATGGGCAACCCGATCCCCCCGACGTCAGTGATCAAACGAAAGGTCCTCTGCCTCCGACCGTCGGGCAGCGACGCCTTGGACCATCTTCACTCCTCCAGGCGGAAAATGATCGGCACATCGGCGGAAGCCGCAATCGCTCGTCCCCCCTGGCTGGCGGGAACAAATCGCCATTGCCGCACAGCCGCTATTGCGGCCGCATCCAGCGCAGGATGCCCACTGCTCTGCAGAACGTTCCAATCGACCGGAGCACCGTCGGCGGAAACGTCGACATGCAGCATAACGCGCCCCTGCTCTCGCCGTCGGCGTGCCATCTCCGGATAGAGCGGCGGCTGATTGTCGGCCATTCCCGCAAGCGGCCGGGGCGGGATGATGGGGTCTCTCGTTGCAGGAGAAGTGGATGCGGTCGGGGCGATGTCCGGAGGCGCTCTTCCCGGCCTCACAACCCCCGCATCGTGCACCGCCGGCGGCGCGGCGCGTGCGGCTTGTGGCGGCCGCGCAGGAGGCAGCGGTGGCACCGGCAATGGCGGTGTCTCCGGTTCCGGCACCGAGGCAGCCGGCGGCGGTGACGCCGGCACGACAGGCAGCGGCGTCGATTCGGGCGCCAGGGGCTGGGGCAGGGGTTCTTCAGTCCGCTTCGGCGTCGTCGACGGTTCAGGTGCCTCGTCTGCACGCGCCGGTTCGGCCGGTTGCGCCGCAGGCGGCATCGGCAAGCTGCCAGCCAAGGACGGCGCGTGCGTCGTGAAGATCATGACGACATCGGACTCTGACGATGGAGCCGTGACCTCGGAAACCAAGTGCGACGCATGCAGAAACCCCACTATGGCAACGGCATGAAGCAACAGAGACAAAAGCGTCCATGATCGCGGCAGCCGGGCCGACATCCACCGCGGATCCGGACTGCTCGTGCGATCGGCCCGGATGATCCTTGGGTGGTCGATCCCTTTGGTCGGGTGGTCACTTCCGAACGGTCCCACGCCGGCGGCGCTCGCCCGGCCTGACCGAGGACGGTCCGGATCGGGCGGGAACAAAACCCTTCGGGCAGATGGGCCGGCAGGGCCTGCCGTGACAGAGAAGCCATGCCCGCGCAGCGCCAGGCTGCGCGTTGCCTTCGCTCGGGACCGGCCGCTCCGTGGGCGCGTGACGCGATCCTTCAGCGTTCAGTCGTCAGCTCGACAGAGCTGGGGACCGCCGTCACCCCGGTGGCCGGCAAGCCGATGATCTCCGCGTTGGATTTGCACGAAGGCACCGCATTGGATCTGGACGAAACACCACGCGGATCGTCGTGTCCCGGAGACCCGACAGCCGGCCTCGATGATAGATTTGCGCAGTGCCACTGCTTCCCCCCGCCCCTTGGTTCGACGATTATTGTCGTGGTTCACACGATTTTCCGGCGACCCACAAGCGGGATAGAAGTGGCCGATCCAGCTGTCGGTGCGCGCCTCCTGATATTGGTCGGGGCACCACGCGCCCGTCAACAGACAGTATCCGACGGACTCTTCTTTCCACGCCAAACGGAATGTCGACATCTGTTTGGGCGCTTCTTCGCATCTGCACCATACGCCATCATTTTCTTGTGATGCTGGTTGCCCCTAAAGAAAGAGATCGAAACTGCGTGAATTGCATTACCTCTTCGACGGCATTTGCAAGATGTCCCCGGGGTATTCTTGAACGTCGTGGGGAACTCCGTCATGGTGCGTCACATGGGACGTCCAGAAATGGCGGCGCGGTTGGGTTTGAATCGACGCACGCTGATCTCTCGATCAATGATCGCATTGTTGGCGGTGCCGACGTCGCGCGCGCGGGCTGAGCCAGCCGTCATCAAGGTCGGCTATCTGCGTTGGGCGGTTCGCAGGCCGACCATCTCGTTGCTGGATAAGCCTGCCTCGGATAACGGCCTTGCGGGCGCAAGGCTGGCGATGAGCGACAACAACACCACCGGCCGCTTCTTGAACCAGCAATTCGATTTGCTGGACGTCCCCATCGCCGCCGCCGACGATGCGGCGCAGGCGCTGGAGACGCTGGCGCAGCAGGGTGTCGGGCTCATAGTGACGGACGTGCCTGCACAGTCACTGCTGGCGCTCTCCGCGGCGGCGGCACAGCATCAGGTCATGCTGTTCGACGTCGGCGCCCCTGACGACGCCCTGCGGCAGGAACAATGCCGCGCAAACGTCATCCATGTGGCCCCGTCACGCAGGATGCTGACCGATGCGCTAGGTCAGTACCTTGTCTGGAAGAAATGGACCCGTTGGGTGCTGGCCTATGGCGCGCACCCCGAGGATGCGCTGCTCGCCGATGCCTATCGCCAAACCGCGAAGCGGTTCGGTGCGCGCATCGTGAAGGAGATCCAATACAAGGATACCGACGGCGCGCGGCAGACCGACTCCGGCGTGGTGCAGACGCAGCAGCAGATGCCGGTTTTCACGCAGGGATTGCCGGATTACGACGTCCTGGTGACGGCAGACGAAAACGAGGTCTTTGCCGGCTACCTACCCTATCGCACATGGGACGCCCGCCCGGTCGTGGGATCGGCGGGACTGCGCGCGGTCACCTGGGATCCAAGCAGCGAGTCGTGGGGCGGCGCGCAGGTTCAGGATCGCTTCATCCGGATGTTCCATCGCCGGATGACGCCGCTCGACATGCAGGCCTGGACGGCATCCCGCATGATCGGGGAGGCAGCAAACCGCTCTGGCACCGGCGATGCCGCCACGATCGTCAGCTTCATGAAGAAGCCCGATTTCGCAGTTGCAGCCTACAAGGGGGAACCACTGTCGATCCGTGACTGGGATCTGCAGGTGCGCCAGCCGATCCTGCTGTCCGATGGCCGCAATGTCGTGTCGGTGTCGCCGCAGCCGGGCTTCCTGCACCAGGTGACCGATCTCGACACGCTGGGCGTGGACCGGCCCGAGACGAAGTGCAAACTGTCGTGACCTCGGAGAGGGGCCCAATGAAACGTCTGATCGCCGCTACCCTGGCGCTGGCCGCCAGCCAGCCCGCCCACGCGTTCACCGCCTATACGTCCAACGAGCGCGACAACACCATATCCGTCATCGACCTCGACCAGATGAAGACGGTGCGGACCATCCCGGTCGGGCAGCGGCCGCGCGGCATCACCATCACCAAGGACGGCAAGTACCTCCTGCTGTGCGCCAGCGACGACGACACCATCCAGATGATCGACACCACCACCTTCAAGGTCACCGGCACGCTGCCATCCGGCCCGGATCCCGAGCTGTTCGCGCTGCATGTATCGGGCAACCCGCTGTATGTTTCGAATGAGAACGACGCGCGCGTCACCGTGATCGACGTCAACACCCGCAAGGTCGTGGCGGAGATCCCGACCGGCGTTGAACCCGAGGGAATGGCGGTCAGTCCCGACGGCCAGACCATCGTCAATACGTCTGAAACCACCAACATGGCGCATTTCATCGACTATGCGAGCCGCAAGCCGGTGGCCTCCACCCTGGTCGACGCACGGCCACGCGATGCGACATTCCGGCACGACGGGGCAGAGGTCTGGGTTTCCTCGGAACTCGGCGGCACGGTCAGCGTCATCGATCCGAAGACCCACCAGCTGACGCACAAGATCGCCTTTCCGGTGCAGGGCCTGCGTGGCGACCAGATCCAGCCGGAAGACATCCAGTTCACCCATGACGACAAGCTTGCCTTCGTCGCACTCGGGCCAGCGAACCGTGTCGCGGTGGTGGACACGGCCACCTACCAGGTGAAGCAGTACCTGCTGGTCGGCCAGCGCGTGTGGCATCTGGCGTTCACGCCCGATAGCAAATATCTGTTGACCACCAATGGGCTTTCAAACGACGTGTCGGTGGTCGATGTCGCCGCGCTGAAAGTTGTGAAGTCGATCCCGGTCGGCCGGATGCCCTGGGGCGTGGTCGTCTCGCCGAAATGACCATCGACGTGCCCGCGCTCGCAGTTCGCGGCGTCAGCCACGCCTATGGCACGCGCAAGGCACTCCGGGATGTCGACCTGACAGTGCCCAGGGGACGCTTCACCGTGCTGCTTGGTCTCAACGGCGCCGGCAAGACCACGCTGTTCTCGCTGATCACCCGCCTGTTCGACACCCAGCAGGGCTCCATCGACGTGCTGGGCTTTCGGATCTCGCAGCATCCCGGCCAGGCCCTGCGCCGGCTGGGGATCGTGTTCCAGGCGCGCACGCTGGACCTTGATCTGTCGGTCATGGAGAACCTGCTCTATCATGCCGCATTGCACGGCATCGGCGGTCGCGACGCACGCCAGCGGGCGCAGGACGTGCTGGCCGACTTCGAACTGGCCGACCGGCGTCGCGACACTGCACGCAAGCTGTCCGGCGGACAGATGCGGCGCGTCGAGATCGCGCGCGCGCTGATCCACCGCCCGCAATTCCTGGCGCTCGATGAGCCGACGGTCGGGCTCGATGTCGTATCGAAATCGGCGATCCTGCGCCGTGTCCGCGGGCTGGTGCAGGAACGCGGCGTCTCGGTGCTGTGGTCCACGCATCTGCTCGATGAGGTCCAGCCGGATGACGCCGTGGCGGTGCTGCATCGCGGCCAGGTCGTCGCAGCCGGCGATGTCGCCGATGTCGTCGCCGCCACCCGGACCGGCGACATGCGCGCCGCCTTCATCGCACTGACCGGCGGCGCGCCTGGAAGCGACGTCGAATGAGCGCGACGATCCCCCGTCACGACGACCACCTTCCCCCGCTGACCGTCACGCATTACCTGATCTGCCTGCGCGGGATCGTCTGGCGGGAGGCGCTGCGCTTCGTGCACCAGCGCGAGCGTTTCATCTCGGCCCTGGTGCGGCCCCTGGTGTGGCTGTTCATCTTCGCCGCGGGCTTCCGGCAGATCCTCGGCGTTTCGATCATTCCGCCCTACGACACCTACGTGCTGTACGAGGTCTATGTCACGCCCGGCCTGATGGCCATGATCCAGCTGTTCAACGGTATGCAGTCATCGCTCTCGATGGTCTACGACCGCGAGATGGGCAACATGCGCATGCTGCTCGTCAGCCCCTTCCCGCGCTGGTTCCTGCTGCTGTGCAAGTTGCTGGCCAGCACGGCGGTTTCGGTGCTGCAGGTCTATGCGTACCTGCTGGTCGCCTGGCTGTGGGGGATCGAGCCGCCGGCCTGGGGATACGTCGCTGTCCTTCCTGCCCTCATCCTGTCCGGCCTGATGCTGGGCGCACTCGGGATGCTGCTGTCATCCGCCATCAGGCAACTGGAGAATTTCGCCGGGGTGATGAACTTCGTGATCTTTCCGATGTTTTTTGCATCCTCGGCGCTCTACCCGCTCTGGCTGGTGCAGCAGTCCAGTCCGGTGGTCTACGCGATCTGCCGGCTCAACCCGTTCACCTACGCGGTGGAGCTGATCCGCTTCGCGCTGTATCTCGAAGTGGACTGGCTGTCGCTGGCGGTGGTGGCCGGCATGACGGCGCTGTTCACCGTGGGTGCGATCCTGGCCTACGACCCGGCGCGCGGACTGATCGGACGGCGTGGCGGCTAGGCCGCCGGCCGGCCGCGATACGCATAGGTCAGCGGTGCATCGTGCTGCACCGGCCGCGCCAGGTCCTGCATCCGCGCGTGATACGGCGACAGCGCGCAGGCCGGATCGGCTTCCCTCGCGTCGCCTGCAATCGCCAGTGCCTGGCAACGACATCCCCCGAAGTCGATCTCCCGCCGATCGCAGGACCGGCACGGCTCGCGCATCCATTCGGTGCCGCGAAAGGCTTGGAACGCCGGCGACTGCGACCAGATCTCCGCCAGGTCGCGATCGCGTACGGACCAGAATTCCAGGCCGGGGATCGTCTCCGCCGCATGGCATGGCAGCACCCGGCCGGCCGGCGTGACATTCAGCGATCGCCGCGCCCAGCCACCCATGCATGGCTTCGGCTGGCTGGCATAATAGTCCGGCACGACCAGGTCGATCACCAGGCGATCCGAGTACGCGGCACGCAGAGGCTCGACCTGCTCCATTGCGCGGAACACCTGCTCGGCCGTCGGCATCAATGCGTCACGGTTGCGCAGCGCCCAGCCATGATACTGGGCATGCGCCACCTCGATGCGTCCTGCCCCGAGTTCCGCCGCCAGCGCCACCAGGGCCGGCGTATTGCCGATGTTGGCACGATGGATCACCGTGTTGACGGTGAGCGCCAGCCCGAGCTGCACGACGTGGCGGGCAAAGGCGAGCTTGCGGACATGGGCACCGCCGTAGCCGGCAATGCGATCGGCCGAACCGGCGTCGATGTCCTGGATCGATAGTTGCACATGATCCAGACCCGCTTTCTGCAATCCCGCAAGGCGCACCGCATCCAGGCCGATCGCCGAGGTGATGAGGTTGGTATAGAGACCGGCATCCCGCGCCGCCGCTACGATCTCCCGCAGGTCGCGCCGCGCGGCGGGCTCCCCGCCCGACAGGTGGACCTGCAGCACGCCCATCGCCGCCGCTTCCTGGAATACGCGGCTCCAGGTGGCGGTATCCAGCTCGTCCGTCCGGCTTTCCAGCACGAGCGGATTGGAGCAATAGGGGCAGGCGAGCGGGCAACGATGCGTGAGTTCCGCCAGAAGTCCGAGCGGCTGGGTCATGGTCCGTTCAGGATGAGGCGCTTGGCGACCAGCTCCGCCAGCATCGCGACCACATCGCCTTCGATCACCGCACGATCCTCCACGTACAGCGTCGCAAGCTCATCCACGATATCCGCAACGCTGCGTTTGCCGTCGCAACGCCGGAGGATTTCATGCGCCGGTCCCTCGGCCTCGATCACGCGTTCGGGGGCAAGCAGCACCCAGCCATCCCGGGCCTTGTCGAAATGCAACCGAACGCCGGGCGCGAGTCGTGGATGGCTGTCGTCCTGTGTGCCACGCTCAACGGCCATCGGTCGGGTCCGGCACGAAGGCACCAGGCGGGATCCATCCCGGCGAGACATAGGCGTGGTGCAGCGCGTCGAGCATCGACCACAGCACATCGCATTTGAACGTCAGCGTGGCGATCACGGCATCCTGCTGTTCACGCGTCACCGCGTGCTGCGTCACCCATTCGAGCGCGAAGCTCGCATCGCGCTGTGCCTGCGGCGGCCGCTTGTCGAAATACGACAGCACATCGGGCGTGACGTAGTCGTAGTGGCGCAGCATGCCCGCCATGCGTTCGATGATGATCTGGGAGGAGAACATCTCGGTGAGGCACGAAGCGACGGCTTCCAGCAGGCTGCGTTCCCGCACGTAATGCACATAGGCCTGCACGGCGAACCGCGTGGCGGGCAGCAGCAGGCGGGTGGAGGTGACGGCGTCGCGGTCCAGGCCCAGGCCGTCCGTCAGCTTCAGCCAGCGCTCAATGCCGCCGGGTCGGCCTTCGTCGCCGTCGTGGTCGTCCAGTCGCTTGCGCCATTCGCGCCGCAACGCGGGATCCTCGCAGCGCCCCATCAGCGAGGCATCCTTCAGCGGGATCATTGCCTGATAGTAATACCGGTTAAGCGCCCAGGCCTGCACCTGTCCCCGGCTGCACTGCCCGCCATGCAGCATCGCGTGGAACGGGTGCAGGTTGTGGTAGCGCTGGCGGCCGACATCGCGCAGCCGCGTTTCCAGTTCCGCCGGTGTCAGCAGTTCACTCACAGCCGTACCTCCATGCCGTCATAGGCGACTTCGAAGCCAGCCTGTTCCACCACCTGCCGTTCCGGCGAGCCCGCGAGCAGGATCGGGTTGGTGTTGTTGATGTGCAGCAGGATGCGTCGGCACGCCAGGTCACCCAGGCGTGCCAGAGTCCCGTCTGGGCCGGAGAGCGACACATGGCCCATGCGGCGGCCGGTCTTGGAGCCGAGGCCGGCCGCGATCATTTCGTTGTCCTCGAACAGCGTTCCGTCGAAGAACAGCACGTCGGCATCCCGCAGTTGTGCACGCACCGCGTCCGTGATGTCGGCGCAGGCCGGCGCGATAATGACGCTGCGGCCGTTGGCCTGGATCATCGCGGCATAGGTCGGTTCGACCGGTTGCTGCGCGGCCGATCGATCTTCTAGATAGAGCGGTGCCTTGCCTGGCATCGGCAGCAGGGTCAGGGTCAGGCCGGCGCCGCATGGCACCGGCTCCATCGGCGCGACGTCAACGCGCTGCACGACCTGCGGGTCGAGCACGTTGAAGATCGGGCTTGCTGCCAGCATGTCCAGCACCCGGCGCGGTGCAAAGATTGTCAGTTCCTGCCGTTCCCGCAGCACCAGCAGGCCCGCGATCGCGTCGACGTCACCGCCGACCAGTACGACTCCGGCGATGGGCGAGTCGCGGCGTCCGCCACGCGGTGCCAGCCGTTCGGCCGCCAGTATTTGCTGGCGAAGATCTGGCGACGCGCCGACCAGAATCCAGGATTCACCGTCGCCGCTCAGCGCCACGCTCGCCTGCGTGGCAGGCCGAAGCCTGGGGTCGCCTGCCCGGACCAGACTGCACAATCGGCATCCACAGTTCCACTGTGGAAAGCCCCCGCCGGCCGCGGAGCCCAGGACCAATGCAGTCAGCCCCGCGACCTGCTCTCTCATTCGTTTCGGTTAGGTCGAAGCGGTTACAACTTACCGGCAAGATAACCGTTGATCTCCATACCGATGCAAATCTCGCGAAGGACGGGACGTGTCCATGCCATATTGATTCCTCCTCGTCACGTTGGTTGCGTCGTCTTTTTTTGCATTGCAGCATGGAAGCGACGTTCCACGCGGCTATTCACATGTACACCCGCTGAGTACTGCAAGTCCAGTAAGTTGCCCTGTGCCGACTTGTCCGACCCGACATTTTACCCGGCGGACAGAGCGAGTAGAGTACGCCGTGCCGAGGTGGGGAGGCAGGAAAGCAAGTGATGTCATCAAGTGCGCACACACGCCTGCCCCGAACTCCAGCACGATCCTCCCTTCCAGGCGATCGCGGGATCGGCCGCCGCGCATGCCTTGCAGCATCGGCGGCCGCGTGGCTGTGCGCCCGGACAGCCGCGGCGGCACCACAGGTCAGATGCGGCCTCCTGCATTTCGGGTCGGTCCAATGGGTCGCGGACGTGATCCGCCGCCATAGCCTTGATGCCCGCCACGGATTTGCGCTCGCGTCAGTCCTGCTGGCAAACACAGATGGGGGACGGATCGCCTTGATGGCCGGATCTGCAGACATCATAGTATCCGACTGGTTTTTTGTCGCATCCCAGCGCGCCGCCGGCACGCACTTGTGCTTCTCGCCGTTCTCCAGCGCCAGCGGCGGGGTCATGGTGCCAACCGCATCGCCCGTGCGCTCGCTGTCGGATCTCGCTGGCCTGCGGCTGGGCGTCGCGGGCGGTCCGCTCGACAAATCCTGGTTACTCGTGCAGGCAGCCGCGCGATCGGAGGGTGGCGCCGACCTGGCAAAGACAGCACAACTGACCTATGGCGCACCGCCGCTGTTGAATGCTGCGCTGCAACGGAACCAGTTGGATGCCGTTCTGACCTACTGGAATTTCGCCGCACGGCTCGATGGCGCCGGATTCCGCCAGGCCTTCTCGGTCGGCGAGTGTGCGCAAATACTTGGCTTGTCGGACCGGCTGAGCCTGATCGGGTTTGTCTTCCACGAAGACTGGGCAACGCAGAACATCGCCGCCATCAACGGGTTTCTGGCCGCCGTCGCGGCCGCGGAAGCCATCATGGCGGACAACCAAGCGGAGTGGCAGAGCATCCGGCCGATGATGGATGCAGCTGACGACGTCCTGTTCGAAAGCCTGCGGCGACGCTTCATCGAAGGGATCCGGCAGGCGCCGCCGGAGGTCCAGGAAAGCGATGCAGCCAGGCTGTTCACGATCGTGCGACGGGCCGGCGGCGCGCAAGTCACGGATGGCCTGGATGCGCTGCCCGAAGGCGTATTCTGGCCATCCCATGATGGATGACGTTCGACACTTTCCGGAGCATGCTGTCGGCAGCAACCCGCCAGACGCCTTCGACACCAGGCGCCGCGCCTTCCCCATCGCCGCCGCCATCCGGCCGCTGTCGCTGTTGAGCTTTGCCGTGGCGTGGTGGGCTGCCGCGCACCTCGCATCAAATCCGCAGATCCTGCCGGCACCCGATCGCCTGCTGGCGTTTGCGTGGCAAGAGCTGCGCGGCGGCGCCCTGCCGCTGAACATCGGCATCACCCTGGCGCGCGTTATCGCGGCGTTCGCGATCGCCATGGTCGTGGGTTCCGTCGTTGGCTACCTGGCCGGGCGCTCACCGCGGCTGGATGCCGTCATTGATCCATGGATGGTCGTTACGCTCAACCTGCCGCTCCTGGTGGTCGTGGTCCTCAGCTACGTCTGGCTGGGACTGAATGAAGGGGCCGCGGTGCTGGCAGTCGCGATCGCAAAGACGCCCACCGTTTTCATCACGATCCGCGAAGGCGCGCGAGCGCTGGACCCAGCCCTGAAAGACCTGGAAACCGTCTACCGTTTGCCGCTCTCGCGCCGGCTATGGTGGGTGACCGTCCCGCAACTTCTGCCCTACATCGCAGCGGCATCGCGCAGCGGCCTGTCCATCACCTGGAAGATCGTGCTCGTGGTCGAGCTGCTCGGGCGTCCGAACGGGGTTGGGTTCGTCCTGAACCTGTATTTCCAGAGCTTCAACGTCACCGGCATCCTGACATACGGTCTCAGTTTCGCCGCCATCATGCTGGTGGTCGAGACGACCGTGCTGCAGCCATGGGAGAGAAGGGCAAATGCCTGGCGACGACGCGCTTGAAGTGCTGATCGCAACAAAAGCCTTCGCCCTGCCGACACGCACCTCGCACATCGTCTTGCGCGACATTCACTTCACCGCCCTCCCCGGCCAGGTCGTGGCTTTGCTGGGCCGTTCCGGGTCGGGAAAAAGCACGCTGCTGCGCATTGTGCTAGGACTGGACACTGTGTTCGAGGGACGGGTTCGTATGCCACCCGGCCGCCTCGGCGTGGTATTCCAGGATCCCAGGCTGCTGCCTTGGCTCACGGTCGCAGACAACCTGCGGCTGGTGCTGGTCGATGGCGCGGCAAAGACGCGAATCGAGGAGATGCTGGAACTGGTGGGAGTCGCCGACGCGGCGAACCACCTGCCATCGGAGTTGTCGTTGGGCATGGCACGCCGCGTGGCACTGGCACGAGCACTCGCAGTGGATCCAAACGTCCTTGTGCTGGACGAGCCGTTTGCCTCACTCGACCGCCAGCTCGGCACCATGTTGGTCGCGAAGGTCGCCGAACGCACGCGCCGGACAGGCTGCATCATGCTATTCGCCACGCATGACCTGGATCATGCACTGATGGTTGCCGACAGGATCTGCGTACTGGGTGGGCACCCTACCACCTTAAAGGCGGACGTGGCGGTTCCGGCTCAACGCAACGCCGGCACAATCGAACGCTTGCGCACCGAACTCGTGGCGCAATTCCGATTCCTTGGATCGGAGGAAACGGCGCAGCCGCTTTGACACGCGACCGGTGCGCCATCGGACTCGCTAGTGCCGGGCGGCAAAGACTATGATCACCATCGGGCGGACTTCATCGCCGCGCTGTTGCACAGCGCCGCCTGAGCGTGGTCTCCTCGGCGCATCATGACCGGCCGAAAACTTTGCAACAGAACCGAGTACCATATAATGCATGCGCCGCATTTGGATGGAGGATACGGATGGCGCTGCCGCCTTTCCTGTGTGGTTTGCTGCTCTCTCTGGTGATGCCGGTCCTCGCTGTCGCCGCGCAGGCTGCAGACGACAATAGCTATCCGACAGAAGCACGGGCGGACTACGTGTTCGCATGCATGGCGACCAACGGACAGACCCAGGAAGCCCTGCGCCGCTGTTCGTGTTCCATCGACGTCATCGCCTCCGTCCTGCCGTATGACAGGTTCGAGGACGCGGAGACCGTGCTTCGCATGCGTCGATCCACCGGCGGATACCTCGCCGAGACGTTCCGATCAGCCTTGTCGAACGGCATGGTGCGGGACTTCGAAGAGGCCCAGGCGGAAGCTGAGATACGCTGCTTCTGAATCCCCGGAAGCTGCATCTCAGACCGGTGCGGCCGGCCAATTTTGCTTGAACACGCCGCCTTCGCTGTCCTGCACTTCCGCACGGAACTCCAAAGCACCGTTCGGACGAACATCGAAGCGGAATGTCGGGTTCTCCGAAATCGAGATGCCGGCTTCGATTTCCAGCAGCAATTCGTCTCCCTGCCAGAATCGTATGGCGGTGATGAAATGCGCCGGCACATAGAGACGTGTGATCTGGTCCATTTGCATCCCCGAGTGGTTGGGGTGCCAGACCATGAGCTGCACCTCCCGGGTATCCACACCCGCCACCGGCGGGAACTCACGAAACCGCATGGTGCCGAGCGGGATGGCGTCTGCTTGTTGCTTGGCGGCTGGAGCCGAACATCCACCAGCTGCCTTCACGAAGCGTTGTACGGCATGGAGTCGCCCGTCTGCTGTTTCTGCGACCGCGTGCAGGTTGGTGTAGGCATCGACCCGGACTCGGGTAGCGAGCGAACCTGGCCCCCACGACGGCCCCAGAACAATTCTGGCTGCCACGGGCGAAGGATTTTCGTCGATCACCAGTGTGATTGCGCGGACGCGCCGCGGATCCGTAGCGGGCAAGATGCTATGCACACTGATGGGGACCAGCGCGGCATCTTCCGCACGATCGGGGGCATCGAGAGCCAGAAGGTCACTGCCGTCCCGGATTGCTCGTCCACCAAATATCTGCGTGGCCAGCGATGGCCAGGGATCTTCGCTGACAGGCGACTGCGCCGCCCCGCGCCTCGCAGAAGCCCCGAGGGCCAACGCAGCGATCAATGCCTGACGACGGGGCAGCACGTTGCGTGCACCCATGCCCGTTCCACTCCCGAACAGCGCTGCACGCCACCGCACAGACCCAGCTGTGTGGTCAGTTTTTTCGGTCAGTCGCTGAACGCTATATTTAGCGACGACGACGCGACATGCAAGCATGGCCAACTGGCGCAGGTTCGCATGTGCAGCATCGCGACCGGTGCGGAATCGCGGCGGCGCCTGTTACTCCCACTCCAGCTCACCGAACGCCGTCGTCGCATTGCGGGTGTTGTATTCGTCGAAGAGCGTCCAACGCCTTGCCTCCGACCGGCCGATCTGCTGAACCGCGTTCTGCAGCGGCACCCCGGCCGCAAGCAGGCGCCGCGTGTCGGCCGCCAACACCTCAAGATAGCGTTGCTCGTCCTGAAGCGCCTGGGGCCATGCAGCGACCAGCCTGCCATGTCCCGGGACGACCAGCCTGGCTGGCTGCTGTGCCAGCCTTGGCAGCATCGACAACCAGCCTTTCAGGCTGCCATCCACCACCGGCACATGCTGCATGAACACCAGGTCGCCTGCGAACAGCACGCCGGTCGCGTCGTCGAGCACGGTCAGGTCGCAGTCGGTGTGCGCAGCGGGACTCCATGCCTTGAGGCGCAGGCGCCGATCGCCCAGATCTAATACTGTCTCGTCCGCCACCAGCAGGCTCGGCGGGATAATGCGGACCTCCGCAATCGCGGGCGCCCCCAGGGCGTCGCGGTAGGAACGGAGGTAGTACGCGCCGCGTTTGGCCAACGCGGCGGGCAGGTTCTGATGGCCGACAATGGTTACAGTCGAGTCGAACGCTGCGTTCCCGAATATGTGATCGGGGTGGTCATGCGTGTTGATCAAATACCTTACCGGCTTCCTGGTAAGCGCATGGATCGCTGCCAGTAGACGACGGCCGACTTCGACGCTGCCGCCGGTATCCACCACGGCAACGCTGTCCCGCCCCACGATGATGCCAAGATTGGCGATGTCGCCTTGGTTCGCCGGCGAGGTCATCGCGACTTCGCCAAAATGCGCGTAATCACCATCGGCCACCGCCACAACCGGCAGGGGGTCGACAGCCCCCGCCGATTGGGCGACGCCTGTGGCGATGGTCGCAAGCGTCAGGCTGAGCAGAAGCTGCCGTGCCGCGCCGTGAAGTTTGGATCGCTGTTTGATTTGAGCCCCCTGCTCCAAAAATCGACAGGTAATTCTTAAAGTAACCGCACGGCCACGAAAGACACGGCCGCGGTGTCGCACGGCCTCCGGCCTGCCCCGGCCGATAGTGGCGAGCTTGCCGGTATCTACAGACTTTGCTGCTTTGCACAATATCCCTGTGGTCCTGTTTTTCCCAACGGCAGTGCACTGCAACAAAAGAAACGGCACGACAGACGTTCGGAAGCAATTGCGTCGTGTGTTGATTTTGGCGTAGTCTCCGACGCGGGCTAAGAAAAAAACATAAATTGGAGGAACCAACCCTATGGCCGGCTTCTCTATGCGGCTGCTTGCAGCAAGCATTGTCGTGTCGTCATTCCTGTTGTTGCAGGGGGCCGCGATCGCGCAGCCCGGCAGCGACGAACTTCTGAAAATGGAAAAAGACCCGGCAAACGTGGTTATGCCGACCATTACCTACGACAATCAGCGCTATTCTTCACTCAACAAAATCACCGCCGAGAATGTAGGTAAGCTACAGGTTGCATGGACCTTCTCGACCGGCGTCCTGCGTGGTCATGAAGGCGCACCGCTGGTGATCGGCGACGTGATGTACGTGCATACGCCGTTCCCCAACACCGTCTTCGCGCTCGACCTCAATCATGACGGGGCGATCCTCTGGAAATACGAGCCGCGGCAGGATCCGAATGTCATTCCGGTGATGTGCTGCGACACGGTGAACCGCGGTGTTGCGTACGCCGATGGCAAGATATTCCTGCATCAGGCCGACACGACGCTCGTCGCGCTGGATGCGAAGACCGGCAAGGTGGTCTGGTCCATCAAGACAGACGATCCGGGCAAGGGCGCCACCGGCACCGCGGCCCCGATGATCGTCAAGGACAAGGTGTATGTCGGCGTTTCCGGCGGCGAGTTCGGCGTGCGCGGGTGGCTGGCAGCGTACTCTGTCAAGGATGGCAAACAGCTCTGGCGGGCGTATTCCGCAGGTCCTGACGCCGATCTCATGGTCGATCCCGAGAAGACCATGTCGCTCGGCAAACCCATCGGCGCCAATTCCAGCCTGAAGACCTGGGAAGGCGATCAATGGAAGATCGGCGGCGGCGATACCTGGGGCTGGTACTCGTACGATCCACAGCTCAACCTGATCTACTACGGGACCGGCAATCCCTCCACCTGGAATCCCAAGCAACGCCCCGGCGACAACAAGTGGTCGATGACCATCTTCGCGCGCGATGCCGATACCGGCATGGCGAAATGGGTCTACCAGATGACCCCGCACGATGAGTGGGACTACGACGGGGTGAACGAGATGATCCTCGCCGACCAGCAGATGAACGGCCAAATGCGCCACCTGCTGGTGCATTTCGACCGCAACGGCTTTGCCTACACGCTCGATCGGGTCACCGGGGAACTGCTGGTCGCCGAGAAATACGATCCGGCGGTGAACTGGGCAACCAAGGTCGACATGGACAAGAACAGCCCGACCTATGGCCGGCCGCAGGTCGTGGCGCAATACTCCACCCAGCATAACGGCGAAGACACCGACACCAAGGGCGTGTGCCCGGCCGCCCTCGGCACCAAGGATGAGCAGCCAGCGGCCTTCTCGCCCGATACCGGCCTGTTCTACGTGCCGACCAACCATGTCTGCATGGACTACGAGCCGTTCCGCGTTTCCTACACCGCGGGGCAGCCCTATGTCGGCGCGACGCTGTCGATGTATCCCGCACCCGGCGGCAACACCATGGGCAACTTCGTCGCCTGGGACGCTCGTACCGGCAAGATCGCCTGGTCCAATCCCGAGCAGTTCTCGGTCTGGTCGGGCGCGCTGGCCACCAAGGGCGGCGTGGTGTTCTACGGCACGCTGGAGGGGTACCTGAAAGCGGTCGACGCGAAGACTGGCAAGGAGCTGTACCGGTTCAAGACACCATCCGGTATCATCGGAAACGTCATGACCTATGAGCACGCCGGCAAGCAATATGTCGCCGTTCTCTCGGGTGTCGGCGGATGGGCCGGGATCGGCCTGGCAGCAGGCCTGACCGATGCGCATGCCGGCCTCGGTGCGGTCGGCGGCTATGCCGCATTGAACAACTACACCGCGCTCGGAGGCTCGCTGACAGTATTCGCAATTCCCGGAGGCTGATCAACCGCCGAAGCCGTTGCCCGATGGCCGGCATCGCGACATGCGTCCCGATGCCGGCCATTTCGTTTCTACACCATCTTGGGATATGCGATTTGAAATCTCCCCTGCATGCAGCGGCCTTCGTCGCCGCGTTCCTGACGCTCTCGCCGCCTTTGGCGCATGCACTCACCGACGGATCCGGCGATCCGGCACCGGTCACATCGGAAGATGGCAAGTGGGCGGACAAAGACGGCAATCCGACCTTCAAGATCGAGAAGGATGGCACCGTCGACTGGTACACCTATGCCGGCTTCACGCGATATTCCGCCGAGTGCCTCCGCTGCCATGGGCCCGACGGACTGGGCTCGACCTACGCCCCGCCACTCGCCGATTCGATGAAGCGCCTCAGCTACTCGGACTTCTATGCAGTGGTCGCAAGCGGCAAGCAGGCCGTTTCATCCTCGCAGGAGTTGGTGATGCCCGCGGAGGGCAACAACCGCAACGTCATGTGCTATATCGATGCAATCTATACCTATCTGCGCGCGCGGGCGGATGACGCCATCGGGCGCGGCCGCCCGGACAAACATGCGCCGAAGCCGGAACCCTTCTCGAAGGCCGAGGACGCATGCATGGAATGACAGCCCGCGGGACGACACCCCTGCGCGGCCGCATGCGATGGCTGCGGACGATGGTTCTCGCCCTTGCCCTCGGCGGACTTCACCATCCAGCCAATGCCCAGGCGCCCGGCCTCGGCGCATCCGTGGAGCTGGTGGACCCGGACGTCTTCAGGGTCTGTGCGGATCCGAACAACCTGCCGCTTTCAGACCAGAAGGGAGAGGGCTTCGAGAACAAGCTGGCAGAGCTGTTCGCACAGAAACTGAACGAGACCACCAGTTACACCTATTTCCCCCAGATCATCGGCTTCGTGCGCAATACGCTGAATGCGCTGCGCTGTGACGTGATCATGGGCGTCGCGGTCGGCGACGACCTGATGCAGACGACCATCCCGTACTACCACACGACCTATGCGCTCGTGTTCGCGCCCGATCACGGCCTGGATGGGATCGAGTCGCTGGAAGATCCCCGGTTGAAGGGCAAGCGGATCGGGGTGGTGGCCGGCACGCCGCCCGCTACGGTGCTTGCGAGGCAAGGACTGATGGCACTCGCCAGACCATACCCGCTGACAGTCGATACCCGGTTGGTGTCTTCGGCGCAGACCATGGCTGACGACATCGCCGCCGACCGGATCGATGCCGGCGTGTTATGGGGGCCGATGGCCGGCTACCAGGCCCGGCGGGTGACGCCGCATCTGACCGTCGTGCCGTTGGTGAAGGAGCCGGTCCGGATGGATTTCGAGATCGCCATGGGCGTTCGAAAATCCGATCAGGACTGGAAGCGCAAGCTCAATCGCCTGATCACCGAGAATCAACCGGAAATGGACAGGATCCTGGCGCAGTATGGCGTTCCGCTGCTGGACGGACAGGGCAGACTGGAAAGGCCATGAGAGCGAAGGCAATCGCGGCTGGCCTGATCTTCGGATCGGCGATGGTTTTCAGCGTAACGACCGGGGCGGAAGGGCTGCAGGAGCCGGCCGGGTATCGCATGGATGACTACCGCGCGCCGACGCCGCAGACCCTGCAAGGCGCCACCGTGCTCTCGACGGACGCGGCGCATGCGGCGTGGGAGAGGCACCAAGCCGTCTTCGTCGATGTGTTGCCACAGCCACCGCGGCCAGCGGGCCTGCCGGCCTCGACGCTGTGGCACCCGAGACCGAGGGCCGACGTGCCGGGCAGCATATGGCTGCCCGACACCGGTTACGGCGCACTGGCGCCCGGCATGGCAGGATATTTCGAGACTTCGCTGGAACGCGCGACTGCCGGCGACCGGGCCCGGATGCTCGTGTTCTATTGCCTCATGGATTGCTGGATGTCATGGAACGCTGCGAAACGGGCCTTGTCTCTCGGTTACCTCCACGTGGCGTGGTATCCGGACGGCACGGATGGCTGGGTAGCCCATGCTTTCCCGACAGCGGTCAATGAGCCGGTGCCGCGCCCTCGGATGCAGGAATAATCGAAGCTTGTCGATGCCGTCTCCTGTGACGGCCGTAGGCCAGCTCCGTGCGTCACTCCGTTTCCTGCTGGATCGCGTGCGCCAGGGCGAACAGCCGCTGTTCGATCTTGCCCGGCACGTCGCACGCATAGCTGATGGCCTGACGGCGGTCCTGGAACAACGCCGCCTCCCATGTCACCTGCTGCGTTGCCTGCGCCACGGCGTTTGCGTCGGATGCCGGATTTCCCTGCAAGGTCCGAAGCTTTTCATTGTCGGTCCGGATTTGTGCCGCCAGCTCCTTCTGGCGGCGTCCGAAGCGGTCAAGGCCGGTCAGCACGCTGTCGCGCTGCGCACTCAGCGTCGTGAACAAGCCAGCCAGCAACGCCAGCAATCTCGGCTGTTTCTGCTCGCCGGCCTGTTGCGCGAAGCCATGGATCAGTGCCTGAGCGCGGTCGAGCGGCTCGCGCCGCGGGGCGAGGCGTTGCACCAACTCGGCGACCTCCAGATCGCTCTTCCAATTGGCCTGCTGCAGATCGAGCGTGGGGCCCGACCAGATCGCCGCCAGCGACACCTCCGGCACCTTGATCTGCTGGCAAGGCCAATCCGGATCACGCGGCCCCGGGGGGGCAGCGCGAGCCACGCCACCGGCGGCTACCAGGCAGCCAAGCGCAATGATACCGAGGCGATCCGGGACCGTCCTCATTGGCGTCGTCTTCATTGGGACCTTCGCCACCGCGGTCGATATCGGATCTTTCATGCCGGCAGCATGAAGAACCCGCGCGCCATGTTCAACCGCTCTGCGTCCGTACGGCACCGAGCTGACAAGGGACTGCTCGCATGATGATTGTTCGCGGTGCGGTGCTGGCTGTCCTGGTCGTCGCAAGCGCAGCGGCGCCCGCCCACGCGACACAACCGACTGCGTTCTTCTGCTTCTCGTTCGACGACACCAGCCTTCAAATCGCCGTTACGGGCTGGGTGCAGAAAGTGTCCAACCTGATCCTCAACATGAACGTGGTTGTGCGTGATGTGGCGACCGGCCAGACGATCGCCGCGGGCAGCGTTGATATCCGAGGAAATACCGATGAATCATGGTCGCGCGCGCTGGCCTATCTCGTGCACAATAGACTGCAGCCGTCGGCATGGTGATGGTGCATGGTCGGAACCGGCATCGGCGGCCGCCTGTACTTGACCACCCTGCGGTTTCTTCGAACTGGGAGGATGCTGATGAACCTGGTCGATCTTGTCTTGTTGGCATGCGTCCTGAGCAATCCCGGTGCATGCCGAGAGTACCATCTGCTGTTCCAGTCCTCCGGATCGCTGCAAAGCTGCATGATGCAGGCACAGCAATACCTGGCACAGTGGGCCGGCGAGCATCCCGACCTGCGGGTCAAGCGCTGGCACTGCGCATGGCCAAACACCGAAGATGACAAAACGTGAGCAGCGGGGCACTGGGACGCATCGACAGTATGCGCCACGCCGTGGCTGACCATGGGCAGGCCGGCCGGAGACAATTCGGCCGCAGACGCAGCAACCCCGGACAAATGGCATTTCAGGGAGGTCCCGTGAACCGTCTTGGATTTCTTTCTATCGCAATGCTGCTCGGTGCAGCGAGCCCGGCAATCGCGCAGGACGCCGCCACCGGGGAGAAGGACTTCCTGGTATGCCGCGCGTGCCACCAGATCGGGCCCAACGCAAAGAATGGGGTGGGTCCGGTGCTGACCGGCGTCGTTGGTCGCAAGGCCGGAACCTATCCGGGATTCACTTACTCCGCCGCGAACAAGGACTCTGGAATCGTGTGGTCGCCGGACGAACTGAATAAGTATTTGACCGACCCGCAGAAGGTGGTGCCCCACACGAAGATGATCTTTCCAGGCATCAAGGATGAAACGAAGCGTAAGAACGTGATTGCGTACCTCGAGCAGTTCAGCGCGGACGGCAACAAGGCGGAGTAGCGCCACCTGTCTGCCGCATGCCGGGTCTTCGCCGGCAAGCATGTCGCGTTGGAGGGCCGAACAGGCGAATCAGGAAAGGTGTTCAAAATGAAAACCCGTGCTGCAGTCGCTCGCCAGGCAGGCAAACTCCTGAGCCTTGAGACAGTCGACATCGAGGGTCCGCGCGCAGGGGAGGTGATGGTCGAGATCAAGGCGACGGGCATCTGCCACACCGACGAATTTACCCTGTCGGGTGCAGATCCTGAAGGGATCTTCCCTTCCGTTCTCGGGCATGAAGGGGCCGGCGTGATCGTCGAAATCGGCGCCGACGTCACCTCCGTGAAGAAGGGCGATCACGTCATTCCGCTCTACACGCCCGAATGCCGACAATGCGAATACTGCCTCAGCCGGAAATCCAACCTGTGTGTCGCGATCCGCGCCACCCAGGGACGCGGCCTGATGCCCGACGGCACCAGCCGCTTCTCGGATAACGGCAAGCCGCTAATGCACTACATGGGGACGTCGACATTCTCCAACTTCACCGTGTTGCCCGAGATCGCAGTGGCGAAGATCCGGGAAGACGCGCCGTTCGAAAAGGTCTGCTATATTGGCTGCGGCGTGACGACCGGGATCGGCGCGGTGATCAACACGGCAAAGGTCGAGCCTGGCGCACGGGTCGTGGTGTTCGGCCTGGGCGGGATCGGGCTGAACGTCATCCAGGGGGCCCGCCTCGCCGGTGCGGACATGATCGTCGGTGTCGACCTGAACCCGGGCCGCCGGCCGATGGCGGAAAAGTTCGGCATGACGCATTTCGTCAATCCCAGCGAGGTCCAGGGCGACCTGGTGCCCTACATCGTCGACCTGACCAAGGGCGGTGCCGACTACACGTTCGAATGCATCGGTAGCGTGAAGGTCATGCGACAGGCGCTGGAATGTGCCCATCGCGGCTGGGGCCAATCGATCGTCATCGGTGTCGCCGGCGCCGGCCAGGAAATCTCAACCCGACCGTTCCAGTTGGTGACGGGGCGCGTGTGGAAGGGCACGGCATTCGGCGGCGCACGGGGACGCACCGACGTTCCGCGTATCGTCGATTGGTACATGGACGGCAAGATCAACATCGACGACCTGATCACCCATGTGCTGCCGTTCGAGCAGATCAACGACGGCTTCGAGCTGATGCGCCGCGGTGAAAGCATCCGTTCGGTCGTGACGTACTGATCGATCGCAACCCGCCGACTGTTCACGATCCGGCGGCGGCGTGCTGCCTGTTAAGCCTGCAGGTGCGCGACCTTTCGCGTCGGCACCTGCAGTTCCCGACCGTCCCGGTGTCAGGCGCGCAACACACCGGACGCCTTCGCGGCATGCGTCGCAAGGGCGTCCATCAGCGGCGGCGACAAGCAATCATAAGGCTCCAGCCCCAGTTGCTTCAGCCTGGCCCGAATCCCCCCCATCCGCTCGGGATTGACCCCCGACTCGATCACCGACGATACGAAGGCAGCGAACTCGGGAGCCGGCGCACCGGCTGCCTCGAACAACTCAGGATGGATGAAATCCAGCCCGTAGAATGCGTGGCTTTTGTTCTCGATCCTTCCGAACATGTGGACTCCACATGCCTTGCAGGCATGGCGCTGGATGGTCGCAGACGGATCTACGACCTGCAGCTTGTCGCCGTGCTGAACGACGTGCACATGGTCCCGCGGGACCACCGCGATCACCGAGAACACAGCCCCCGCCGGCTTCCAGCATTTGGTGCATCCGCAGGCGTGATTATGCGCTATCGAGGCGTCGATCCTGACCTTCACGGGATCCTGCTGGCATTTGCAAACCAGGGTGCCCCCACTAAAGCCGGCGGCACCCGCTTTGAGGCCCTGATCCACCAACGGATGGATGTGAATCGTCTCGGACATTTCCCTCTCCTCGCTTCTTGTTGTCTTTGGCCTGGTTTCATCTGGCCACGTTCAGTCTGGCTAGGCTCGGTCTGACGATGCAAAGTGCAGAGGTAGATCGCCTGCGATCCTATGCGCGAGGAACGCGTCCGTCAAAGACACAGCAACAAATAAATGCGGTCGCCAACATCAGCTTTGCCGGCCGGTCAGGATGGCCGTGCCCGGTGTCACTCCTTTCTCTCTCCGGAAGCCATCCGAGTGCTGTTCTGCGCCGGGAATCCGGCCCGCAATCCGATCAACGCCCGCTCGGAATCCGCCGGCAGCTCGGGTATGTTCTGCGGCGCCCTGGCCAGCCGGCGCGGCCTGGTGCCGGCCGACGCTTTCTATGAATGGCGGGCACTCCCCGATGACAAGCAGCCCTACGCGATCGCGCGGCGGGTAGGGGGCACTCCACTTCTCGGTGAGCTCTGTGGCTCGCCTACAAACTCTGTGTTGAACCAAAGCAGGGCCGACAGCACAGACCGCCACAGGCGGGAGATGCAAACCCGGACCGAGCTTAAGCCCCAACCTTCTTCGCCCAAGGTGCCGGCGCAGGCACGTCGCAAGGCCCCGCAACGTCCTTCGTCCCGAAGTCGGCCGGCCCGACCACTTCCAGGTATTCCATATCGGGTGAGTAATCGAACAGGAAATGCGTGATCCCCGGCCGCTGATGTACGCAGTCGCCGGCAGAGACCAGATGCTCCTTGTCCTCGTACATGAATTTCGCCCAGCCCTTCAGCATCAACACGATGTGGAAGTCGGCCTGGTGCTGGTGCCACCCGGTGCCCTTTTCCGGTGCCTCGACCGCGCGGACGAGCTGCGCGATCACCCGCCCGCCGGTGGCGTCGGCGATGCCAAGGTCGCGGTATTCGAAGAACGAGCGCAGCCCGTCGGGACGCCAGGGCGTATCGCCAGGCTTCACATGGGCGAATGTATTCACGATCGGTTTGTCGAGCATCGCGCAGACTCCCTGGATTTGGTCCGCGGTTCCGGCAGACAGCACCGCACCGCGGCCGATTGTTGAGCAACTGGCCGGCTTCCTGCCGCTGCCTCCCTGTCCGCGGGCGCTGGCGATCTGCTGCGCGCGCATTAGATGCTGCGCTGCAGCGTTGCATGCGCGGCAGCCCGCCCGCAACGGTTTTCGCAGCCGGGTTTTCCGGCCGGCCTTGCGGCGGTAGGGTGCTCCAGGCGCGGCGCCTATAGCCGGAGGAAACCATGTCCCTGCCGACCGAATTCTCCCCCGGCCTTCCTGCGGGTCTCCCCTTGGGCCTGCTGCCCGGCACGCGCTACCCCGACCCGCGGATCGAGGCGCTCGACCGCCGCTTCACCGCGCGGCAGGCCAATGCCGCGATCGAACGCATCGCCGGCGGCTTTCGCTGGGCCGAGGGGCCGGTGTATTTCCGCGACCTGCGCTGCCTGGTGTTCAGCGACATCCCCAACAACCGCATGCTGCGCTGGAACGAGGAAGACGGTCACCTGTCGGTGTTCCGCGCGCCGTCGCACTACACCAACGGCAATACGCGCGACCGCCAGGGCCGTCTGGTCTCCTGCGAGCATGATGCGCGCCGCGTGACGCGCACGGAGCATGACGGCCGGATCACCGTGCTGCTCGATCGTTTCGAGGGCCGCCCGCTGAACGCACCGAACGACGTCGTGGTGGCGTCGGACGGCGCGGTCTGGTTCACCGATCCCGGCTACGGCATCGACGGCCCGTATGAAGGCCACAAGGCGCCCGCCGAACTGCCGTGCAACGTCTACCGGATCGACCCGGCAACCGGCGCCGCGGCTGTGGTCGCCGGCGATTTCGTGCGGCCGAACGGGCTGGCGTTCTCGCCGGACGAACGGCTGCTGTATGTGGTGGACAGCGGCATCACCCATGGCGGCCCGGCACATATTCGGGTGTTCGAAGTCGACGGCGCCCGCCTGCACCGCAGCCGGATCTTTGCCGACGATTTCGCGCCCGGCATGACCGACGGGCTGCGCTGCGACACGGCGGGACATGTATGGTGCAGCATGGGCTGGGGCGATCCGGCCGAGGACGGCGTGCGCTGCTACGCCCCCGATGGTGACCTGATCGGCAAGGTCCATTTGCCGGAAAGCTGTGCCAATCTCTGCTTCGGTGGCGCGAAGAAAGACCGTCTGTTCATGTGTGCCAGCACGTCGGTCTATGCGCTGCACGTCAATGCCGAGGGCGCGGTGGCGCCCTGAGCACCCGCCTCAGCGCGGCAGGCGCACGCCGGTCCAGGGCATGCGTCCCTCCGGCACCGGGCGCAGGGCGTCGCCTGGGTGGAGCGCGAACCCGTCGGGCTGGCGCGCCTGGGCGGCCTGCATCTCGCCCCGGAAGCGTGCCAGCTCGTCATCGTCGCGCCACGGCGCACGATACGGCTGGTCGCCCACCAACTGATTGGTCAAAGCGAGGTTCCGTTCGCTCTCGGCGTGGGAATTGAACGATGGGGCATCGCGCATCGCCAGGTCGCCGCGGAGCAGCTTGAAGATGAGCTTGCTTTCGCCGTCCACCATCTCGTGCTGGCCGCCATAGCCGCAGCGCGCCATGCGGATCGAGTGCTCCACATGCTCGTGGCCGTAGCCCTTGAAGCGGGAATCGAAGTAGCCGGCGTAGCACAGCGCCTCCCGCGAGAACGCCGCGCACTGGGCGGAGATCTGCTTGGAGCCGATCGGGTCGGCCACCGATCCGGTGCCGTAGATGAACTGCTCGCGGAAATGGTCCAGCGCGATGTTGACGTGGCCGTACCGCGCGGCGGCGGCGATCCAGGGGGGGTCCCAGCCATAGCGGGTCGGCTGCGTGTCGTCCTCCAGCAGGATCACCACGTCGCAGCGTGCCACTTCCGCAAGCAGGAACAGCGCGCGGTTCTTGTTCCAGGCGATGCCGGCATTCGGCCCGGTGACATAGGGCGCGCGGATCTGGTGCAGCATCTCCAGCGTGCCGTCGGTCGAGCCGTCATCGGCGACGGCCAGGCTGGTGTGGCGGTGGACCGTATAGGCGCGGATCAGCGCGATAGTCTGGCGCAGCAGGTCGCAACGGTTATAGGTGATCACGCCAATTCCGACATGGAGCGGCATTGCTGGGTCCAGGACTGTGCGGGGCCGTTATAGGGAAGGGGCGGCACAAAGGAAGAATCTTACCACGGAGCACACGAAGGACCACGGTGGTCCACGGAGGCATTCGCGGCTGCGCGCGATTGCTGCGGCCCCCAATCCCTCGCCTCAGGCCTGCCGGCGTTCGGCGAAGAAGGCCCGCAGCAGTGCGGCCGAATCGCTTTCCCGCACGCCGCCCACGACCTCCGGCCGGTGATGGCAGGACGATGCATCGAACACCCGCGCACCATGCTCGACGCCGCCGCCTTTCGGATCGTACGCCCCGAAGATCAGGCGGCGGATCCGGAAGAAACTGATCGCCTGGGCACACATCGGGCAGGGTTCCAGGGTCACCACCAGGTCGCAATCCGACAGGCGCGCCGAACCGCGCAGGACCGCCGCCGCGCGCAGGGCCAGTATCTCGGCATGGGCGGCGGCGTCGTGCGTCGCTTCCACCTGGTTGCCGGCTCGCGCCAACACCGCGCCGTCGGGTCCCAGCACGACGGCACCCACCGGGATTTCGCCGCGGCCGGCGGCGGCGTGGGCTTCCGCCAGCGCGATGTCCATGGCGGACCCCGGCCTGGCAATGGTGGGGCCCTGTGACGTCTCCATCTTCGGTCCTGCTCCGAGCGGCATGGTCATAGCGTGTCATGCAACGTCCAGGCGAGCCTGACCGCTCAGGCGATCGTTGTCATTGGCGTTTGAGGTCTGACCCGATGGGGCAACCATCCACCCCATTCCGCTGCAAAAGCGGCAGATACCGGGCAGAATTGGGTCAGTCTGACCATAATACGGCCAACCATTAAGGTGGATTGCTAAACCGTGCCGGTTTTGCGTTCATACGCACGTGACGACAACAAAAAGGGTGGCTCATGACGCGAGACGTTCGTTCCACGGCCGACCGGCGCCGTCGCCGGCACCCGCTCATCCCGGCACTCGCCGCTGCCCTGCTGCCTGTCCTCGCGACGATGGTGCTGCCCGGACAGGCGGCCGCCCAGCCTGCCGCTGCCCAGACGCTGCGCATCGCCCTGCGCGACGATCCGGACATCCTCGACCCCACCCTGGCCCGCACCTATACCGGCCGCCTGGTGTTCGCCGCCCTGTGCGACAAGCTGTTCGACATCGACAGCAAGCTGAATATCGTCCCGCAGCTCGCCACCGGCTACGAATGGGCCGACCCGAAGACGCTGCTGGTCCATATCCGCCCCGGCGTGAAATTCCACGACGGCGAGGTGATGGACGCCGCCGCCGTGAAGGCCAGCCTCGACCGCCACCTCACGCTGCCGGGCAGCTTCCGGCGCCTGGAAATCAGCGAGGTCGACCATGTCGAGGTCGTCGACCCCACCACCGTGCGGATCGTGCTGAAATTCCCCTCCGCGCCGTTCCTGGCGCAGCTCACCGACCGCGCCGGCATGGTCGTGGCCCCCGAGGCCGCCGCCAAGGCCGGCAAGGATTTCGGCCTGCACCCGGTGTGCAACGGGCCGTTCCAGTTCACCGAACGGG
>JARLIJ010000091.1 GCA_031291795.1 Acetobacteraceae bacterium
GAATCAACGGCCGGATTGGTCTGATGTTATTTTATACCAACCGCGAAGAGAATGACACTTCTCCCTCTCCCCTTGAGGGAGAAGGCTGGGGTGAGGGGGCGTACCACCACCGGCGGTGCGGCTCGCCCCCTCACCCCGCCCCTCTCCCTCAAGGGGAGAGGGAGGCGTTGCTGCCGCCGCAACCTATGAGTCGGTCTCAACGGCGGTTGGTATTATGGGTTTTTATCTGTACTGTAGATTATTATCTATACTTGACCAACCAGCCACCGGCTCGGGCGCTCATCCAAGCGGTGATGATGACGTCCAACGGACAGCTCCCGCCGCTCAGAGGTTCTATCCAAATAACCAGGTCGGTTCGAGCATGTAGCCCGCTGTTTTTCCACCCCCTTCGCTTCTTCTTTCCGTGCAATCTGTGCACTTCATCCATCCAAATCTGTGCCAGAGCCTTCCTTGCTTTTCCCGATCCCACCCGGCAACGCAGACTCCGGACTGCCCCACATCGCCAGATGCGACGGCCCTCCCCGTCCAGCCCCAACGACGTTGACCGCCACTCTCCCACCCGGCACCGTCGTGGCAAACGTCCAGGAGAGCCGCCATGCGCCCGTTCGAAGGCGTCCGCATCATCGACATCACCCACGTCCTCGCCGGCCCCTTCGCCGCCTACCAGTTGGGCCTCATGGGCGCCGACGTCATCAAGGTCGAGGACCCCTCCGACCCCGACCAGAGCCGCGATTCCGGCACCGACAACGACCTCAACCACGCCGGCATGGGCACCGGTTTCCTGACCCAGGGCTCCAACAAGCGCGCCATCACGCTGAACCTGAAATCGGAACAGGGCCGCGCGATCCTGAGGAAGCTGGTGGCGACCGCGGATGTGCTGGTGGAGAACTACCGGCCGGGCGCCTTCGAGGCCCTCGGCCTGGGCTATGAGGCGCTGCGGCGCATCAACCCGAAGCTGATCTATGCCTCGTTCTCCGCCTTCGGCCAGGCCGGCCCGAAGCGCGAGCGCACCGCCTACGACCACGTCATCCAGTCGACCTCCGGCATCATGGCGATGACCGGCACGCCGGAGGTCCACCCGATCAAGATCGGCGCCCCGGCGATCGACTACGCCACCGGCACGATGGGCGCCTACGCCCTGTCCGCCGCCCTGTTCCAGCGCGAGCGCACCGGCCAGGGCCAGCGCATCGACATGGCGATGCTGGACGTGGCCCTGATGCTGATGGCCAGCCACCTGACCGGCTACCTGCGCAACGGCCACCACCCGAAACCGTCGGGCAACCGGACCGGCCATGCCACCTCCATGGCCTACCAGACCGCCGAAGGCCACGTCATGCTGGGTGCCTCCAACCTGCGCCAGCAGCGCCGGCTGTGGACCGTGCTGGAGCGCCCCGACATGATCAAGCGTACCAACGACGAACGCCACGCCGACCACGACCGGGAAGAACACGTGCTGGCCGGCCTGATGCTGGCCCGCACCGCCGCCGAATGGGAGGACTACCTGCAGGCGCGCCACATCCCGGCTTCCCGCGTGCGGACCATGGGCGAGGCGCTGGACGACCCGCAGATCGCCTCCCGCGGCATGCTGCACCGCGCGGAGGGCGCGCCGGGCGTGGCCGGCCCGTTCACCGTGCCGGTGGCCGCGTTCCAGTTCGCCCATGACGGCCCGCGCGTGGACCGCCCGCCGCCGATGTTCGGCCAGCACAATGCGGAGGTCCTGGGCGAACTGGGCTACAGTGACGCCGAGATCGCGGCGTTCAAGGCGGCGCAGGCGATCTGACCGGAACCGGGGGGTGGGCGGCAACCGAAACGGCCCCACATCCCGCTCGACCGACAGAGGAGACACACATGAAACTCGGACGCCTCGGGGCCTGGTACGCGGCCGACAAGCTGGGCAGCGCCAGCGCCATCCGCACCTTCGCGCAAACCGTGGAGAAACTGGGCTACGATACGCTCTGGTACCCCGAATCCCGCGGCTTCGAGTCGTTCTCGGTCGGCGGGTTCATGCTGGGCGCCACCTCCACCCTGAAGATCGGCAGCTCGATCGCCAGCATCTATGCCCGCGACGCCTTCACATCCCGCCGCGGCCTGATCTCGCTGAACACGCTGTATGGCGACCGCTTCATCCTGGGCCTCGGCGTCAGCCATGTCCCGATGGTCGAGGGCGTCCGCGGCCACACCTACGAGAAGCCGATCCCCGCGATGCGCGGCTACCTGCAGGCGCTGCGCCAGGGTGAGGCCGATGCCGACACCTGGCCGGTCTGCATCGCCGCGCTGCGCCCGCTGATGCTGAAACTGTCGGCGGAGCTGACCCAGGGCGCAATCCCCTACAACACCACGCCGCGGCACACCGAGGCGGCGAAGAAGCTGCTCGGTCCCACCAAGTGGCTTGCGGTCGAGCAGAAGGTTACATTGGAGACCGATCCGGCTACCGCCCGCGGCCTGGGGCGCAAGGAACTGGCGCGGTACCTGGTGCTGGACAACTACCGCAACGCCTGGCTGGAGATGGGCTTCACCGAGGCGGACCTTGCCGACGGCGGCTCCGACGCGTTCATCGACGCCATGGTGCTGTGGGGCGATGCGGCGAAGGTGAAGGCCGGCCTGCGGGCACACTTCAACGCCGGCGCCACCCATGTGGCGATCCAGCCGGTCCATCCGGAGGGTGACACCGTGGCGCGCGACGCCATCCTGGCCGCCCTCGCCGACACATGATCGACCGGGCCGGGGCTTCCGCCCCGGACCCCGACCAGGGAGCTCCGCTCCCTGGACCCTCGCCAAGGGCGACGGCCCTTGTCGGGGAGAAGGGGCGACCCGGACCAACCAAGGTCCGAGTAGTCCCCTCTCCCCGGATGAACACCAGCAGAATGGGTCCAGGGGCCAGGCCCCTGGCGGGGTTCGGGGCAGCGCCCCGCCTTTGCTTCAAGCGATTGCCCTGACTGCCATGGGATCTTGGCTTGCCGGATCGTGACGTTCGCCGTTGAATGCGCGGCGCGAGGCCGGTTCGCCGGAACCGGCGGGCGTCACTGTTTCGAGACCTGTGCGCCGATCGCGTGCCAGGGCCTGAATGGATGCGTCTGGCGGCCGGATCAAACGTCTTTGGTACCTGACAGGCGGCACCCCATGGGCGCATGCAGCGGGTCGGGTGGGGAAACAACATGCTGAACACACGGCGCGGAACGATGTCTGCGTTCCTGCTGCTCCTGGCCTCGACGGCAATCCCGGGCGGGGCGGTCCTCGCCCAGGCGGTGCCGAAGGTCACCCCGCCCACCGCGCCCTGGCCGCATACCAACACCATCGACGGCACCACCGTCGTGGTCTACCAGCCACAGGCGATCGCCTGGCCGGACCACGCCGACCTGACCGCGCGCGCCGCGATCGCGATTACCCACCAAGGCGAGAAGACCCCCATCCTCGGGACGATCGACGTCACCTTCGCCACCGTGACGGACGCCGCGACCGGCATGGTCGCGCTGAGCGACCCACGGCTGACCGCCTCGCATTTCCCGGCGCTCGACACCAATGCGGCCGGCCAGCTCGAGGACCGGATCAAGGCGCGCCTGCCGCGCATGCCATTGCAGCCGGTGCCGCTGCAAGCGGTGCTGCTGAGCCTGAAGGACAAGCCGCCGGCGCAGGACGTGGCCGTGCAGAACGACCCGCCGGCGATCTTCCACAGCGAGAAACCGGCCAGCCTGGTGGTGTTCGACGGCGAGCCGGTACTGGCGCCGATCGCCAGCACCGGCCTGTCGTTCGCGGTGAACACCAACTGGGACGTGTTCAGCGACGGCCACGCCTGGTACCTGCTGGATGGCGGCCTGTGGCTCAAGGCCGACGCCTATAACGGCCCGTACGCCCCGATCGCCACCCTGCCCGCGGCATTCAGGTCGCTCCCGGCCGACCCCGCCTTCGCCGACGCGCGCAAAGCCATCCCGCCCAAGGCGGGCAAGGCGGCGGTGGTTCCGGCGGTCTTCGTCAGCACCCGCCCGGCCGAGATCATCGTCACCGACGGGCCGCTGCAGTTCGAGCCGGTCAAAGGCACCGGCCTGCAGGTGGTGAAGAACACCGACAGCGCGCTGTTCTTCCATCCGGCAAGCGGGCAGTTCTACCTGCTGATCTCCGGCCGCTGGTTCGCCGCCTCCGGCCTCGATGGGGCGTGGCACTTCGCCAGCAACGACCTGCCGCCGGATTTCGCCGCCATTCCGCCGGACGGCAAGCTGGCGGCGGTGCTGCCCTCGGTGCCGGGAACGGCGCAGGCCGAACTCGCGGTGCTGCAGGCGCAGGTCCCGCAGCAGGCGACGCTGAAGAAGGACGCCGCCAAGGTCACCGTGGTTTATGCGGGGGAGCCGCAGTTCCAGGCCATCCCCGGCACCGCGTTGGCGTACGCGGTGAACACCTCCTACCAGGTGATCCAGGTCGGGGCGGCGTTCTATGTCTGCTACCAGGGCGCCTGGTTCACCGGGACGGCGCCGAACGGCCCCTGGGTGCTGGCGACCAGCGTGCCGGCGGCGATCTACACGATCCCGCCCAGCTCGCCGCTGTACAACGTGACCTACGTGAAGGTGTACGCCGCAACGCCGACCACGGTGACCTACGGCTACACCGCCGGCTACATGCTGGGCTTCATCACTGCCGGCCTGCTGGTCTACGGCACCGGCTACTACTACCCGCCAGTGGTCTTCCACGGGGCGATGCCGATCTATTACCCGCGGCCGTACACCTATGGCGGAAGCGTCTGGTACAATCCCGCCAACGGCGGATGGGCACAGGGCGGCGCGGTCTACGGCCCCTATGCCGGCGCACGCGGCGGATCGTACTACAACCCGAACACCGGGGCGTATGCCCGCGGCGGGTCGGTCTACGGGCCCTATGGCGGGGCCAGCGGATTCTCAGCCTACAACCCCAGCACCGGCAGCTATGCCCGCGGCAGCGCGGCCTGGAACGGCAGCGGCGGCGCGGCGAACGCCAGCTATTACAATGCGCGGACCGGCACGTCGGGCTCGACCAACCAGAACTGGAACGCCTATTCGCGCTGGGGATCGAGCACCGTCTCCGGTCCCAACCAGACGGTGAACACCGCGAGCGGCAGCAACGCCCGCGGCTCCGTGGGCGGGTTCAGCTCCAGCACCGGGGCGCAGGGCGCCGGCTACAGCACGGCCCGCGGCAGCGGCGGTGCGGTCAAGACCCAGAACGGCGACGTCTACGCCGGGCGCGACGGCAACGTCTACCAGCACGGATCGGACGGCTGGTCGAAATACAACAACGGCGGCTGGCAGCCGGTGACCCCGCCCTCCGGCTCCGCGCAGAACCGCTCCGGTGGCAGCACTGCCCAACCGGCCCCGCAAGGCGCGCGGGGCAACGCCGGCACGCAGCCGCGCCAGCAGACGCCGCGACAACCGATCGACAGCACCTCCTACAACCAGCTTGAGCAGGACCGGCAGGCGCGATTCTCCGGCGGCCAGGGCGGCGGCAGAGAAGGTGGATGGCGGTCCGGCGGCGGTGGGGGCGGGGGCGGCGGACGGTTCCGGCGCTAACGCGGGCCGAACACCCAGGGGAGGCGAATCATGAAAACATCCACGGCAATCCGATCGCTGTGGCTGGCCGGCCTGGCGCTGGCCGCGGTTGCCGGCGTGGCGTCCGCCCAGCAGCCGACCCAGGCCCAGAGCAACGCGATCAAGCAGGCCTGTCGAACCGACTACCAGGCGAAGTGCGCGAGCGTTCCGACCGGGGGCAAGGCCGCGCTGCAATGCCTGCAGGAGCACCTGACGGACCTGTCGCCGGCATGCCAGACGGCGGTGAACGCGGTCGGCAGTCCGTCGGCACCGCCGGCCGGCTCCGCCCAGACGCCCGCGCGATCGGCGCCCGCCGGCAGGCCGCCGACGGCGCCACGCGAGGAAGCCGCCGTACTGCGCCGCGCCTGCGGCCAGGACTACCGCGCCTACTGCCAGGGCGTGCCACTGGGCGGCGGCCGTGCGATCGGCTGCCTCAAAGCCAATGCCGCCCACCTGTCGCCGTCCTGCCAGGGTGCCCTGTCCGGAATGCACGGCGGCTGAAGCTGAACGACTGCGCCGCGGGCGCTTCGATCGTCCCGCATGACCGGCCCGCGGACCGGTCATGCGGTCGTCGCCGTCGCTACCGCGTGTAGCCCTCCAGTTCGTCCTGTGCCCAGGCGAGCCTCAGGCTACTCCGCCGGCCGCAGGTCCTGCAGCCGCAGCAACCCGTCCGACAGGAAGGTGAACCCCGCCACCTTCTTCGACACGCCGGTGATGTTGCGCGGCGTCCACAGGTAGATCATCGGCAGATCCTTGCTGACCTGCTGCCAGACGTTCTCATACAGCCCGCGCCGCTCCGCCACGTCGCTGACGGCCCGCGCCCGGTCCAGCAGCCCGTCCACCGAGGCGTTGGAATACTTCGCCACGTTCAGTGCGCCGCCGGTGTGCAGGAAGCTCCATGCGTTGCTGTCGGTGTCGAGCAACCCCGACCAGCCACCAAGGTTCATCACGTAGTCCCCGCGCTGCACCGCGGCGAGCGCGGTGCCGAACTCCATCGCGTCGATCTGCACGGCAAAGCCGGCCTCGGCCGCCATCGCCTGGATCACCTCACCGGACTGCACGGCCTGCGGCGTGTTGTAGACCACCAGCGGCACCGGGAACGGCGTCGCCACACCGGCCTCCTTCAGCAGCGCCTTGGCCTTCTCCACGTCCCGCGCCGACGGCACCACGGACGCTGCGTACAACGGACTGAGCGCCGAGGTCGCCTGCCCGTTCGGGATATACATCCCGCCGAACACCACCTGGCTCAGCGCGTTGCGGTCGAGCGACAGCTCGAATGCCAGCCGCACCCGCGGATCGCGCCCCATCGGCCCCTGCGCCTTCGGATCGCTGCCGGTATTGACGATCAATGCGCCATACCCAAGGCTCGGCACCGACACCAGGTCGAGCTTCGGATCGCGCTTCACCGTGTCTGCGTCGAGCGGCGCGATCTCGGTCAGGTCCAGCGAGCCGGCCTGCAGATTCGCCAGCCGGATGCTGCTGTCGGGGATCACCCGGTACATCACCTTATCGTAATGGACATGCGCCGCGTTCCAGTAGTTGGGGAAGCGCTCCAGCGCGATGTGGTCCTGCGCCACGCGCTCCACGAACTTGAACGGCCCGGCGCAGACCGGATGCAGCCCGAAATCCTTGCCGGCTGCCTCGGCCGCCTTCGGCGCCACCATCATGCCGGCGCGGTCGGTCAGCACCGCGACAAACGGCGAGAACGGCTGCTTCATCACGACGCGCACCGTCAGCGGATCGACCACCTCGGCATGGTCCATCGCGCCGATCTCGCTGCGCCGGAAGCTGCCGCTGGTCGTCAGATGGCGCTGCAGCGTGTAGACCACGGCGGCGGCATCGAGCGGCTCGCCGTCCTGGAACTGCACGTTCGGCCGCAGGTGGATGGTCAGGGTCTGGCTGTCGTTCCATTCGTAACCGGTTGCCAGCATCGGCACGATGTTCAGCTTGGAATCGAAGTCGAACAGCTTGTCGCACATCCCGGTCATGACGACGGTGCCGACATAGGTGCGCGAGTAAGTGGGATCGAGGATGTCAGGATCGTCGCGCATCCCGATCCGCAGCGTCTGGCTCTGCGCACACGGCGCGAGGGCGGACATGGCAAGCAGGCTCGCAAACAGCGGCAGAAGGCGCATCTTAGCTCCGAACGGTTGGTCGCAATTCGAGTCCGTCGGAGTATGCGCCCGCGCGGCAAAATGGCCGAGGGGGGAAATGCAAAGGGGAGCCGCGTGGCTGCCGCATGGTCGCGGCGCGTGCATCGCGCCACAGTGCAGCGGACCGGCGCCTGATCCATTCATGGTCCTGCCTGCCGTTCATGGCCCTGTTTGTCGGAGCGAACCCATGTCCCCACGAGTTGCCCTGGTCACCGGCGGCGCCAACGGCATCGGCGCCGCCATCGCCGTTCGGCTGGCCGCCAATGGCTGGCGCGTCGTGATTGCCGACCCCGAGGCGGTCGCCGCCCCGCCCAACGGCCGCGCCGTGGCCTGCGACGTGTCCGACGAAACCTCGGTCAACATGCTGCTGGCCGGCGTGCAGCAGCAGGAGGGGCGGCTGGACGCCCTGGTCTGCAATGCCGGGATCATGATCCGCAAGCCGATCGCCGACCTGACGATGGCGGAGTGGTCGAAGGTGATCGGCACCAACCTGACCAGCACCTTCCTGCTGGTCCGCGCCGCCGAGGCGCTGCTGCGGGCGGCAAACGGGTCGGTGCTGACGATCGCCTCCACCCGCGCGCACATGTCCGAACCGGACACCGAGGCCTATGCCGCCAGCAAAGGCGGCCTGCTGGCACTGACCCACGCGCTGGCGGTCAGCCTCGGCCCGGACATCCGCGCGAACTGCATCAGCCCGGGCTGGATTCTCACCAAGGGTCCGGAGCCGACCAAGGAGGAGCACGCCTTCCACCCGGCCGGCCGCGTCGGCGTGCCGGACGACATCGCCGCACTGGCCGCCTTCCTGCTGGGGCCGGAAAGCCGCTTCATCACCGGCAGCGAGTTCGTGGTCGATGGCGGGGTGACGCGCAAGATGATCTACCCGGAGTAGCCGCGTCGCCCCGGCCCGATCACACCCAGCTGCACAGGTAGAAGCGCGGCAACTCGTCCGGGAACGGCGTGAATTTCAGGTTCTTCGCGAACGCATACTGCGTCACCGACGTGAACAGCGGCAGCCAATACGCCTGTTCGGTGGCCCGCCGGATTGCTGCGGAATAGTGCTTCTTGCGCTCCTCCGGGTCGGCAGTGGCGCCGCCGGCCGCAATCTCCGCCTGCAACTCCGGGTCGCGGGCATAGTCGAAGCCGCCGCCACCGAGGAAATACGGCAGCACCGCCGACACGTCGTTCACCGAGTTGCTGCCCCAGCTTCCGGTATTCATCGGCGCCTGGTCGCCGGTGATCTTCTGCACCGTTGCCGCATCCTGCAGCTGCTGGATGTCCACGCGGATGCCGATCGCGCCCAGGTTGGCCTGGATCGCCGCGTTGAACGCCGGCAGGATGTTGCTGATGAGCGACGTCGAAAACCCGTCCTTGTAGCCGGCCTGCGCCATGAGGTCCTTTGCCTTGGCGGGATCGTAATCATAGGTCACGGCCGCGGACTCGTCGCAGCCGAACTGGGACGGATAGCACGGCGTCGCCACCGGATGGGAATCGCCCTGCATCAGGTTATGCGCGATGGATTGCCGGTCGATCGCGTGAAAGATCGCCTGGCGGACCGGCAGCTTCGTCAGCGGATTGTCCTTCCCCGTCCGCCCCGCAGCGTCGAGCTGCAGATAGAACAGCCGCATCGACCCCGCCCGCAGCGCCGTCTTGCCGGGGAGTGCCCGGATGCTGTTGTACTGGTCGGCATTGTATTGCCAGATCCAGTCGGCCTGGCCGCCGATGAACGCGGTGAGTTCGCTGGCCGCGTCGACCACTTCGCTGATCTTGATGTACTTGATGGCAGGCCGGCCTTTGGGGCTGCCGGCGTAGTAGTCCTCGAACCGTTCGAGATCGATTTCGCTGGAACCGTTGATGCGGGTGACCTTGTACGGCCCGGTGCCGACC
>JARLIJ010000092.1 GCA_031291795.1 Acetobacteraceae bacterium
CCGTTGGCACTGACCTTCCCAACCGTCATGGCCGGCCTCCGTGCCGGCCATCCGTGAGGCAGTCTGCCGCGACAGATGGCCGGCACAGGGGCCGGCCATGACGAAGGCAGGAGAGTCGGTGTCTGCGGCGGTTGGTATTAGGCGTGGCGATGCCTTTGGTCGCCTTTTTCTGGAAGCAGTGCAGGACATAGACGGCCGTGGCGAAGCGGACCGTGTACACCGCACGATACGTATCTCCCTTCCAGTTCTCGACAACCTCCAGCACGCCGGCCGATCCTTGGCCCTTCAAGGGTTTGGCCTGCTCATGCTTCGTGCCGGCCTGTGCCAGATGGAGGGCGTAGCCGAACGTGTCTCGCACCCCATCGGGCATCGCAAGCAGGTCCCGTTTGCTGCTGGCGATCCAGACGAGCGGCTTCAGGAGCGGCGACCCCATCACCCGTAAATTATACCTAAATGGGTATAGACAGGCAAGCCTTGGCGATGGGCGCTGCGCGTGAGCAGCGAATTGTACTGACTGGCGGCGAAGGCGGTTGGGGTGCCCTGCCTCGTATCATCGCTTGCGCGAAGGGCAATGCGCCGGTCCACGCGTCCTGGCCCTGGTGCGCATCCTTCTCAACCAGCCGGCCGGCCGATGCGCGGTCGAACCGCCATTCCGCTTCGACTGTTGCCATCAGCCCGCGTCCGTCCGATCTATCGCGCCGACCGGGCAGGAGGACGCCAGCCATGACCGCACTCGATCCCATCCCCTACACCGACGCCAAGCTGCGGCGGATCCTGTCCAGCGTGCGGACCATCGCCATGGTCGGCGCCAGCGCGAACTGGAACCGCCCGAGCTACTTCGTGATGAAGTACCTGCAGGGCAAAGGCTACCGGGTGATCCCGGTCAATCCCGGCAACGCGGGCACCGAACAGCTTGGCGAGAAAGTCTACGCCAGCCTGCGCGACATCCCCGACAAGATCGACATGGTCGACATCTTCCGCGCCTCCGACCAGGTCGGCCCGATCGTCGAGGACGCCATCGCCATCGGCGCCAGATATGTCTGGATGCAGCTCGGCGTTCGCAACGATGAGGCTGCCGAGCGGGCCGAGGAAGCCGGCCTGGAAGTCATCATGAACCGCTGCCCCAAGATCGAATTCGGCCGCCTGGGTGGCGAGCTGTCCTGGAGCGGCGTCAATTCCGGTATCATCCGCAACCATGCCCCCGAACCACCGACCGCGCGCCGCAGCAAGCCGCGCCCTCTGCCGGCGACCAACGAGACCTACGGCTTCGAGACCCGCGCCGTGCATGCCGGCGCCGCGCCCGACCCCACCACCGGCGCGCGCACCACGCCGATCTACCAGACCACCGCCTATGTGTTCGAGGACGTCGACCACGCCGCCTCGCTCTTCAACCTGCACAATTTCGGCTACATCTACTCGCGCCTGACCAACCCGACCGTTTCGGTGCTGGAGGAGCGGGTGGCCAGCCTGGAAGGCGGCCGCGCCGCGGTCGCCGCCGCCTCGGGCCATGCCGCGCAGTTCCTGGTGTTCGCCACCATGCTGGAACCGGGGGACGAGTTCCTCGCCTCGCGCGCGTTGTATGGCGGCTCGCTCACCCAGTTCGGCCTGTCCTTCAAGAAGCTTGGCTGGCACTGCCATTTTGTCGATCCGCTCGATCCGGAGAATTTCCGGCGGGCGCTGACGCCGAACTGCAAGGCGATCTTCATCGAAAGCCTGGCGAACCCCGGCGGCATCGTTTTGGACATCGCCGCGATCGCGAAGATCGCGCATGAAGCCGGCATCCCGCTGATCGTCGACAACACGATGGCGACGCCCTTCCTGTGCCGTCCGTTCGAGTGGGGTGCGGACATCGTGACCCATTCGACGACCAAGTTCCTCGGCGGCCACGGCAACTCGATGGGCGGCATCGTGGTGGAATCCGGCAGGTTCGACTGGGCGCAGGGCGGCAAATTCCCGTCGCTGACCGAACCGGAGCCCGCCTATCACGGTCTGCGCTTCTACGAGAATTTCGGCGATTTCGCGTTCACCACCAAGGCCCGCGCGGTGGCATTGCGCGACTACGGCCCGACCATGGCGCCGATGAACGCATTCCTCACCATCACCGGGATCGAGACGCTGCATTTGCGCATGGAGCGGCATTGCGCCAACGCGATGAAGGTCGCGACCTCCCTGGCAGCCGATCCGCGTGTGGCCTGGGTGTCCTATGCCGGCCTGGAGTCCAGCCCATCCCACGCCCTGGCCCGCAAATATTTGCCGAACGGCGCCGGGTCGGTGTTCACCTTCGGCGTCAAGGGCGGCTACGAGGCCGGCATCCGGCTGGTGGAAAGCGTAGGCCTGTTCTCGCATCTGGCGAATATCGGCGACACGCGCAGCCTGATCCTGCACCCGGCCTCCACCACGCATCGCCAGCTCACCGAGGAGCAGCGGCTGGCCGCCGGCGCCGGCCCGGACGTGATTCGTCTCTCGGTCGGCCTGGAGACCGCCGAGGACCTGATCCGCGACCTCGACCAGGCGCTCGGCGGCGCGTGACGGCGGGCGGTTGGACGCCGCTCAGCGCCGCATCGGCTGGGCGACGTCAACCGTGCGACGACGCCCGACCCGGGGCAGCCCAGGGGCCATGCTGGTGAACACGCCGTCGCGCCGCACCAGGCCGTGGAACAATGCCGCCGCGACATGCAGCAGAATCGTCGCGAAGAGCAGGAACGCCAGCCAGGCGTGGGCGGTCCGCAGCATCGCATGCAACGCGTCGTCATGCGGCACGATCGCGGGCAGGTGGATCGGCCCGTACAGCACGATCGGATAGCCGCCGGCCGACAGCATCGCCCATCCGATCAACGGCATCGCGATCATCAACGTGTACAGTATCAGGTGCGACACCTTTGCTCCGGCCGCCTGCACCAAAGGCAGGTCCTCCGGCAGCGGCGGCGCACCGGCACGCGAGCGTAGCGCCAGCCGCAGCACGGCCAGCAGCAGGATGAGGATGCCGAGCGGCTTGTGGATGGAGACCAGGGTCCAGTAGCGCGGCGAGACGGTCGAGACCATCCCGACGCCGATGAACAGCATGGCCAGGACCGCTGCGGCCATCGCCCAGTGCAGCGCGCGCTGCCCCAAGGTGAATCGTTGCAATGTGGGCCGCCGGGGCATGAACTGGTGGGATGTAATACCAACGGCCGTTGGCACTGACCGTCCCACCGTCATGGCCGGCCTCCGTGCCGGCCATCCGTGAGGCAGGGTGCCGCGACAGATGGCCGGGACGCGCCCGGCCATGACGACGTGGCAGAGACAGCCCATGAGTCG
>JARLIJ010000093.1 GCA_031291795.1 Acetobacteraceae bacterium
AACGGCCCAAAACATCCTCAAAACGCATCCGCCGTATCCCCTCGTGAATGCGTGCCCGGTCCATCAAAAACCCCCCGTCCAGGAGGCCCAGATGACCGGACACTTCACAAGCTACAAAATCCGGCCAAACCACGAGCTAGCCACACCCAAGGGGCGACATTGAAACCTTGGCAGAACCCGGCCTATCCTCGCATGCCACCGCGGAGTTGCGACCGTGAGCGTTCCTGCCTCTGGTGCGATCGACTGCGACGTGCATCCGGCCCTGCCCAACACGCAGGTCCTGCTGCCATATTTCGACGCCTACTGGAAGGAGCACGTGCAGATGCGCGGGCTCGACCGCGACAACTACAACGCCGCCGCCTTCCCAGTGAACGCCCCGATCAATGGCCGGCCCGACTGGCGTCCGGAAAAGGGCGTGCCAGGCAGCGATTTTGCCATGTTGCAAAGCCAGGCACTGGACGGCTTCCAGAACCGCTTCGCAATCTGCAACGTGTTGCACGGCGCCCAGGCAATCCTCAGCGAGGACCTCTCCGCGGCCTTCTGCCGGGCCATCAACGACTGGATCGCCGCCGAGTGGCTGGCGCGCGATCCCCGCCTGCGCGCCTCCATCGTCGTGCCGATGCACAGCCCCGAACTTGCGGCGAAGGAGATCGAGCGCTGTGCCGCCGATCCCCGTTTCGTCCAGGTCCTCGTCTGGGAAATGCAGGAACTCCCGCTTGGGCGCCGCCAGCACTGGCCGATCTACCGCGCCGCGACCGACCATGACCTGCCGATAGGCGTGCATGCGGGGAGTTCCTATCGCCACCCGCCGACCAACCTGGGCTGGCCGTCGTACTACCTGGAAGATTACGTGTCCTGGTCGACCGGCTTCGCCGGCGTGCTGAACAGCCTGATCTCTGAGGGCGTGTTCGTCGAGTTCCCGCGCCTGAAGGTCGTGCTGATGGAATCCGGCGTGACCTGGCTGCCGGCCTGGATGTGGCGCGCCAACAAGACCTGGCGCGGGGTGCGCGCCGAAGTGCCGTGGCTGGACAAGTCGCCGGCCGACTACGCCCGCGAACACGTCCGCCTGACCATCCAGCCATTCGATGCGCCGCCCGAACAGGGACAGCTCCAGCGCATCATCGAGGAAATCGACTGCGACGACATGCTGCTGTTCGCCACCGACTACCCGCACTGGCATTTCGACGGGACCGATGCGCTCCCCGATGGATTGCCCGACGCGCTGGTGCGCAAGATCCTGGTCGACAACGCAATGAAGACCTATCCACGCCTGTCCTGAACGCCGAGGAGTCCAAAAATGAACGTCCCGGTCATGGAACGTCAGCCCGACGCCAGCACGCAGACGAAACTCGGCTTCGTCGACTGCGACGTGCATCCCTACACCAAGACGCCCGCGGACCTCGACGCGTTCCTGCCGGAGCGCTGGCGCAAGCTGCGGCAATCGATCGGCAATCGCGCCCGCTCGCCGTTCGCGCCGCACCGACCTATCCCCGGATGTCGCCCGGCACCGGCATGCGGATGGACGCCTGGCCGAAGGATGGCGGCCATCCCGGCTCCGACCTCGCCCTGATGCGCGAACAGCTGCTGGACGCGTTCGACGTGTCCTACGGCATGATGATGCCGTTGCTGGGGCGCGGCGGCGACGAACGGAATGTCGAGTTTGGCGCAGCGCTTTGTTCAGCCGCGAACGATTGGGAAGCGCAGGTCTGGTGCGACGCCGAACCGCGCCTGAAGGCCGCGATCCAGGTCACCACCGAGTATACCGAGGCCGCCATCAAGGAGATCGAGAAGCGCGCCGGCGACCGCCGCTTCACCCATGTGATGATCCCGCCGCGCGGGCTGGAGCCGCTGGGCCGGCGCCGCTACTGGCCGATCCTGGAAGCCGCCGCGGCGAACGGCTTCCCGATCGCCCTGCACCTGGGCGGCACGTCCGGGCATCCTTCGACCGGCGGCGGCTGGCCGTCGTTCTACCATGAGGAGCATCCGTCCTACCCGCAGAGCAAGGAAGCGCTGGTCACCTCGCTGGTGGTTGAGGGGGTGTTCGAGCACATCCCAAACCTGCGCGTGGCATTGGTGGAGGGCGGCTTTGCGTGGCTGCCCTCGCTCTGCTGGCGGCTCGACAAGCATTACAAGCGGCTGCGGGAGGAGGTGCCGCACCTCAAGATGCTGCCGTCGGAGTACGTGCGGCGGAACATCTGGGTCACCACCCAGCCGATCGAGGAACCGGAACGCCCCGACGACCTGCTCGCCACCTGCGAGTGGATCGGCTGGGACCGCATCATGTTCTCCACCGATTATCCGCACTGGGACCAGGACGATCCGCGCTACGCCTTCAAGGTGCGGGTGCCCGAGCGGGAGAAGCAGATGCTGTTTCGGGACAATGCGCTGGCTTTCTACACCCTCGGCTGAGGCATGGCGCGGCACGTGGTCGCGACCGTGGGGGAAATCACCCCCGGCCGCAGCAAGATCGTCACCGTCGCAGGACGCGAGATCGGCGTGTTCAACGTCGCCGACGCCTTCTACGCCCTGGTCAACCGCTGCCCGCATGAGGGGGCGGCGCTGTGCCTCGGCGCCGTGGTCGGCCGGTTCGAGTCGGACCGGCCCGGCGACTACCGCCTGACCCGCCATGGCGAGATGCTGCGCTGCCCGTGGCATGGCTGGGAGTTCGACATCAAGACCGGCGAGTCCTGGTGCCACCCCGACAGCGTGAAGGCGCGCAGCTATCCGGTGACGGTCGTTCCCGGCAAGGCCCTGGCCAAGGGGCCGTTCGTCGCCGAAACTGTGCAGGTGACCATCGAGCAGGACTACGTGGTGGTCGAACTCTAATCGTTCAGGGGAGTGAGAAAATGGCCGAGAACAGCCGGCGCGAAGCGGGCCGCGCCATGCGGCGCAAGCTGATGGGCGACGCGTTCGCCGACAAGGTGGACCAGACGGTCTACAGCGACCCGATCATGCAGAAATTCGCCGAAGTCACCCAGGAAACGATCTTCGGCACACTCTGGACCCGGCCGGGACTGGACCTGAAGACACGAGCCCTGATCTGCGTGATTTCCGATGCGGCGCAAGGACGCGATCCGGAATTGAAGCTGCATTTGCGGTTCGCCCGCAACCAGGGCTGGACCGAGGACGAACTGGCGGAGGCGCTGCTGCATCTCGCCGGCTATGTCGGCGCGCCACTGGTGCGGGAGGCGATGCTGACCGCGCGCGACACCTTCGCGGAGATGCGCGCGGAGGGCTGAGCGCCATCGCCGCGATTGTCCCCGGCCGGCCCGCACCGGCACCGAACCGCTGCGATCGCGATGCCGCCATCGGCGGCCCTCCCGGGAGAATCGCCGCCCTAGGGAGCCAGCGGCGTTCACCCGCCGGCTGGGTCGCCGCCGCGTTGGAAACGAAGCCCGACCTTTCCAGGGTCAGGCGATCGCCCTCCGAAACGGCTCGATTTGCCTGCGGACCGTGCTTCTGGCATAGCACCACGCCAATTCCCCCCGGCCGCGGCGGGCGATTCCGCATGCCCACCGCGGCGATTGCTTCGACAGAGGAACACCTCGGATGCAACTGGCCCAAATCGTGATCATCGTCTGCGGCTTGCTGGCGTTGGTCTACGGCCTCATCACCAGCCGCCAGGTTCTTGCAATGGACGCCGGTACGGCGCGCATGCAGGAAATCTCGGCGGCTGTGCAGGAAGGCGCGCGCGCCTATCTCAATCGCCAATACACCACGATCGGCATCGTCGGCGTGGTCATCCTCATCCTGCTCTGGCTCATCCTGGGCATCCACACCGCGATCGGCTTCCTGATCGGGGCGGTGCTGTCCGCCGCCGCAGGCTACGCCGGCATGAACGTCTCGGTCCGCGCGAACGTGCGGACCGCACAGGCATCGCGCAACGGACTTGCCGCGGGCCTGGACGTCGCATTCAAGGCGGGCGCCATCACCGGCATGCTGGTGGTCGGCCTCGGGTTGCTTGGCGTCGCCGGCTACTACTTCGTGCTGCGCAGCAATCTCGCGCCGGGCGCCGACCTGCGCCCGGCGCTGGAGGCGATGGTCGCCCTGGGCTTTGGCGGCTCGCTGATCTCCATCTTCGCCCGGTTGGGCGGCGGCATCTTCACCAAGGGCGCCGACGTCGGTGCGGACCTGGTGGGCAAGGTCGAAGCCGGCATCCCCGAAGATGACCCCCGCAACCCGGCCGTGATCGCCGACAACGTGGGCGACAACGTCGGTGATTGCGCCGGCATGGCCGCCGACCTGTTCGAGACCTACGCCGTCACCATCGTCGCCACCATGCTGCTGGCCGCCATCTTCTTCACCGGCGAAGTGCGCGACGCGCTGCTGATGCTGCCGCTTGGGATCGGTGGCATCTGCATTCTGACCTCGATCGTCGGCACCTACTTCGTCAAGCTGGGTCCCGACAACGGGATCATGAAGGCGCTGTACAAGGGTCTCGTCGTCACCGGCCTGCTCTCAGTGGTCGGTGTGGCCATCGTCATCGCCTGGTTCATCGGCTTCGGCACCCCGCTGGTGATGACCGACGGCACGTCGACGAACGGCTTCATGCTGTTCATCTGCGCCCTGATGGGCCTGATCGTGACCGGCGCGCTGGTCGTGATCACCGAGTACTACACCGCGACCGAATACAAGCCGGTCCGGTCGATTGCGCAGTCCTCCACCACCGGCCACGGCACCAACGTCATCCAGGGCCTGGCCGTGTCGATGGAATCGACCGCGCTGCCGGTGATCGTCATTTCGATCGGCATCATCGTCACCTACATGGTCGCCGGCCTGTTCGGCATCGCCGTGGCGGCCACCACCATGCTGTCGCTCGCCGGCATGATCGTGGCGCTCGACGCCTATGGCCCGGTCACCGACAACGCCGGCGGCATTGCCGAGATGGCGGACCTGCCCAAGGAAGTCCGCGTCACGACCGACGCCCTGGACGCGGTCGGCAACACCACCAAGGCGGTCACCAAGGGCTACGCGATCGGCTCCGCGGGCCTGGCCTCGCTGGTGCTGTTCGCGGCCTACACCCAGGACCTGGCGCATTACTTCCCCACCCTGCACGTCGACTTCGCGCTGCAGAACCCGTTCGTCGTGGTCGGACTCTTCATGGGCGGCCTGCTGCCCTACCTGTTCGGCTCGATGGGCATGACCGCCGTGGGTCGCGCCGCGGGATCGGTGGTGGTGGAAGTCCGCCGCCAGTTCCGTGAGATCCCCGGCATCATGGAGGGCACCGCCAAGCCG
>JARLIJ010000094.1 GCA_031291795.1 Acetobacteraceae bacterium
CAATGGTGACGGCAAGTCGGACATTCTCTGGCAGAGCGACGACGGATCGGTCGCCATCTGGGAGATGAACGGAACGGCGATCGTCGGCGGCGGAAATATCCAGCTCAATCCCGGACCGAGCTGGCACGTGAAGGGCACCGGGGATTTCAATGGTGACGGCAAGTCGGACATTCTCTGGCAGAGCGACGACGGCTCCGCAGCGATCTGGCAGATGGACGGTACGACGATCATTGGCGGCGGCAACATCCCGCTCAATCCCGGATCGCCTTGGCACATGACGGGCAGCGATGGCATGCGCTTCATCAACGCCACATCGAGCACCGGAACCCTGACTGCGACATCGGAGCCGGACGAGTTCGTGCTGACTACACACTTGCCGGGCGCTCTCGCGATCGCCGGATTCAATGCGGCACAGGACATTATTGCGTTGAGCAAGGCATCATTTGCGAACTTTGCCGCCTTGCTGGCGCACAGCACGACATCCGGTGGCAGTACCATGATCGCGCTGGACCGGTCCAGCTCACTGACAATCCTTGGCATCGCACCTGGCTCACTGCACGCCAGCAATTTCGCATTTGTTTGAGCCCGACGGCGGCCATCGCCGATAACGGATGGCTCGCGCCGGCCATCCGTATGGTAATGTGCCGCAATAGATAGCCGGGAGGAGCCCCATGAGCATTGGGATAAGACGGCACCAGAAGATGCTCTCCCTCTCCCCTTGCGGGAAAGGGAGAACCTTCTCCATCGCCACTCTGCTGCTTATGAAGACGCATGAGCCGGCCCCCGGTCCCGTCCGGAAGGCCATGACGAGGCCACAAGGGTCACTCCCGACGCCGCTTGCAATGACCGGCGGGACCACGGAAGTTGCCCTTGCCGCCATCGCTCCCTCACCGGACGAAGCCGGCGCGTTCGGCCACTACCCCTGACGGCTCACCCGGCCGCTATGCGGGTCCATGGTGAACCGCGCGATCACCGCCCCCTCCGGCGTCGCCACCGCGAAACCAATCGGCCCCTCCGGTGTGGCCGCGACGTCGATGATCTTCCAGGTGTGGTTGCCCTGCCAGACCAGGAAGGCCTCGGCGATCTTCTGCACGTCCGCCGGCGCGAGCTGTCGGTCCTCATGGCGGAAGACCAGGGCAAACGTGCCCGGTGCCGGCCGTGCTGCATCCGAGCCATTCATCGGGCCATGCATGCGATGCATCCATCCGTGCATCCAGGGCCGTCCGCCACGTCCGTCCATCCCGGGGCCACCGCCCGCCCCGGGACCCTCCATGACCTGGCCGGGAGGAGGCGGTGCCGGCTGGGCGTCAGCGACCAGTGCACCGGTGGCGATCCCGCCGATCACGAACGCCACGACGGCGGCCAGGATTGTGTTACGCATTCGATCCTCCAACAGATACCGAAGCCGTGAATTAAGCGCCTGATGTTGCGGCCGATGCGTGATCCACGCGAATTATTGCAAAGAAATGCAACGGCTTGTTCCGCTCCGTCCGCGTGCCGCTATGTTCCGCTCGCCATGGAACAAACACCTCACATCCTGGTCGTGGACGATGACCGCGAAATCCGCGACCTGTTGGGCCGGTTTCTCGAGAAGCACCGGCTTCGCGTCACCACCGTGCGCGATGCCAAGGAAGCCAGGCGGGCGTGGCTGAACGGCCACTACCAGCTCATCGTCCTCGACCTCATGCTACCGGGCGAATCCGGCCTCGACCTCGCCCGCTGGCTACGCAGCCAGTCCGATGTGCCGCTGGTGATGCTCACCGCGATGGGCGAGGAAACCGACCGCATCATCGGCCTGGAACTCGGGGCCGACGACTACGTGCCGAAACCGTTCAACCCACGCGAGCTGCTCGCCCGCGTCCGGGCCGTGCTGCGGCGCGTGGGCGAGCAGGCCGACCACCGCGTGGAAGCGGGGACGCGCGCCTTCCGCTTCGGCGGCTGGACACTGGAGCCGACCCGCCGCCGCCTGCTCAACCCCGATGCGGTCGAAGTGCCGCTCACCGGCGGCGAGTACGACCTGCTGGTGGCCCTGGTCGAGCGGGCCAACCGCGTGCTGACTCGCGACATGCTGCTGGACCTGCTGCGCGGCCGCCAGGCGGGGCCGTTCGACCGCGCGATCGACGTCGCCATCTCCCGCTTGCGGCGCAAGCTGGAGGACGACGGACGCAACGCCCAACTCATCAAGACCGTGCGCGGCGGCGGGTATGTGCTGGCCGCGACCGTCGAGCGCGTATGAACCCTTCGACAGCGCACACGAAGTTTCGGTTCTGGCCGCGCAGCCTGGCAACTCGGACCGCGATGGTGGTGCTGGTGGGGCTGATCCTCGTACAGATCGCCGGCCTGACGATCCATGCCCTGGACCGCATTGACATCCAGCGCCTCGCGCTGGCGCGCGACATGGCGGTTCGTGTCGCCGGAATTTACCGTACGGTGGTGATGACGCCACCGCCGTCGCGTGACGCCGTGCTGTCGGAGATGCGCCGCGGGCCGGTCCTGGAAGCCACGCTGGGCCCGAACCGTCCGTCCGAGGACATGCCGGAGATGCCGGTACCGCTGCAGCGACTGTTCCGGGTCAATCTTAGTCTCGTGCCGGTCGGCGGCGCGCAATACCGCTGGAAGGAAGTGGTGGTGCTGGGCGGACCGGCGTGGCACCGCATCGTGTTCGGCCTGCATTTGCCCGAAGGCGATTGGCTCGAGGTCACGATGGCGGCCGAACCGCCGCGGCCATGGCACTCGCCGACGTTCCTGCTCGCATTCGTGCTAATGACGATCGTGGCGGCTGGCCTCACGGTGTGGGCGGTGAGACGACTGGTCGCTCCGGTGCAGACCCTCGCTGCCGCCGCCGAGGCGCTCGGACGCGATGTCAACGCCCCGCCATTGCCGGAGGATGGCCCGCTGGAGGTCGCCACGGCCGCCGCCGCGTTCAACACGATGGCTGCCCGTATCCGCCGCTTCGTGCAGGACCGCACCGAGCTGCTGACCGCGATCGGGCATGACCTGCGCACGCCGATCACCCGCCTGAAGCTGCGCGCCGAGTTCGTCGAGGATGACGAGCAGCGCGGCAAGATGCTGGCGGACCTGGAGGAACTGGAGGCGATGGTCTCGGCCACGCTCGCCTTCGGCCGTGACGCGCGCAACACCGAGTCGGTTTCGCCGATCGACCTCGCGGAATTGCTGCGGACGGTGCTGGACGAGGCCGGCGACGCGCGGCCGGATGCGGTGGACCGGCTCAGCTATGACGGTCCCGCGCACCTGACCATCCAGGCTCGCTCCCTCAGCCTCAAGCGGGCGTTGGCCAATCTGGTATCCAATGCCGTGACGTATGGTGGATCGGCCCATATCCGGCTGGTCCCGCCTTCGGATGGCATGATCACGATCCTGGTGGAGGATGACGGACCCGGGATCAGGCCACAGGATCTGGACCGGGTGTTCGAGCCGTTCCAACGCGGTGAATCGAGCCGTAACCGGGAGACCGGCGGCGTCGGCCTGGGATTGCCGATCGCGCGCAACATTGTGCGCGCACATGGCGGCGATGTCGCGCTGGCCAACCGCGCCAGCGGCGGTGCGCGCGCCACCGTGACGCTGCCGGCCTAGCCGAAGGCGCGGTGGCTTCGCCTCTGCTCGTTCAAAGACGCGCGCCGGGGCTTGCCGGCACCGCGGCGAGCAAGGATATTGCGCGCAACCTCACAGCACGGAAACGCCCCCTTGGTCCTGCTCGACTGACGCGCATGAAGCTGCAAACTGCCGAGGCGCCTCTGCTGGACGCCATCGATCGTCGCATTCTGGCTGAATTGCAGGCCGATGGCCGCATCACCAATGTGGAGCTGGCGCGGCGTGCCGGGATTTCGGCGCCCCCCTGCCTGCGCCGGGTACGGCGGCTGGAGGAGGCGGGAGTCATCCGTGGCTACCATGCCGATTCCGACCCGCAGAAACTGGGATGGGAGATCACGTTCTTCGCGATCGTCGGTCTCGATAGCCAAAAGGAAATCGTCCTGGCTGCGTTCGAGCACTCGGTCGCCGCCTGGTCGGAGGTGCGGGAGTGTCACATGATCCGCGGTGGCGGTGACTTCCTGCTCAAATTGGTGGCGCGCGACACGGCACACGAGAACCAACTGACCCAGCGGCTGACAGGCCTGGCGACGGTCAGCAAAGTGCAGACGCTGCAGACCATCCGGACGAGCCGCCTGCTGGCCGGGGTGCCGCTGGGCTGAAGGTCAGCGCTTCCGCCGCCGATAGCGGATCGCCCCCAGGCCGGCCAGAGCGATTCCGAAGGTCAGCAGGCCACCCGGTTCCGGCGTCGCGACGGTGCCGCCCGGCAAACCTCCGGTAAACGGATAGGAGTGCAACTCGCCGCTGCCACTGAAACTGTTGGCGACCACAGTCCCGTCGATCGGGCTGCTATTGCTCACCGCCGCCAGCGGGGCCAGGACCGTGCCGCCGAACTCATTGCTGAACGTGATGCCGGTGGCATTGACGAAATTCCACAGCACCTCGTCGGCATAGCTGGTCGGGTTGGAGAAGTTCACGCTGTTCAGGAAACTATAGGCGCAGGTCACGTCGACACAGCTGTCGACATTGACGTTGATGATGACCGAAGTGGCCCCGTCGAGGTTGATCGTCACCGTCGAGTTCGCCATGAACAGCGACGTATTGATGTCGAACACGGCAATGCCCGAGGCGTTCGGCGCCGCATTGAAGGTGATGCTGCTGCCCGAGACGCGTACGGTGCTGTTGGCGGACTGGCCGGCGAGTTGTGTCGACAATGCGGTCAGGGGCGCTTTGAATGTGCTGTTGAAATCCGGCAATGCAGGCGGGGTTATGCCGGCACTGGCTGCCTGTGTCGCGGTTGCGCCGTTGTTCATGTTCAGGCTGCCCGTGACGCTGCCCGTATAGATCAGGCCGGTACCGCCGTTCACGGACACATTGCCGGTATTGCCGTTGATCCGAACGGCCCCGCCGCTGTTCAGCGTGATCTGGCCGGTATTGTTCCCATTGATCGAGGCGGCCACGGCGCCGCCATTGCCGTTGATCGTGCCACTGTTTCCGGCGCCGACAAAAACGCTGCCCCCCGCGTTCAGATTGACGCTGGCGCTATTCGAGCCGAGAATCGTTAAACTACCGTTGATACTAAACGAATTGGACCCAGTCTCATTTCCGTAGACCATCAGGCCGGAAAAAGACGATGCAGCGGCGCTGCCGGGCGCCTGGTTGAAGCCCGCGCCCGCCGACACGTTGCCGCCCACCACCGCCCGACCTTGCACGTCGGAGGAGTTGCTGAAATTTCCAAACACTACAGCATTGAATTGGCTAAGGATTTGCGCGGACGACAGCGGCGTGGCGCCGGCGGTTCCTACGCTGAGAATCAGTCCAAACGCTGCGATCAATAATGTGATCGGACGTCGTGGCCTTGGCAAAATCATCTCGCGGGTCATCGGATACTCACCCGAACCCAATTCCGACCAGGGTTCGATGGTGGGATATATAGGGGATATGAATTAAAAGTTAAACCGTTTTCTATAAAATAGATCTACGATACCTGTCTGTATGCGATTTGGGCTCGAAGTATGCAGAGGCATGGCTTGACGGTTCACGCGGCTCCGCTATCTGGCGCTGTCGCCGCACCGGCGACCGTCAGTGGATCGCATGAACGAATCACCTTCCCCCACCGCCCCGCGGCGCTCGTCCGGTGCTCCGACCCTGACCGTCGTGGTGCCGTGCTATAATGAGCAACCGAACGTCGCGCCGATGATCGCCAAGCTCGACAGCGCCCTGGGCGGGATCGACTGGGAGGTGATCTATGTCGATGACGACAGTCCGGACGGCACCGCCGACGAGGTGCGCCGGGTGGCGCGCCATGACCCGCGGGTCCGCTGCCTTCGGCGGGTCGGGCGGCGTGGCCTTGCCTCTGCGGTAATCGAGGGCGCGCTGGCGTCATCAGCCGAGTACGTCGCAGTGATCGATGGCGACCTGCAGCATGACGAGACCCGCCTACCGACCATGCTGGCCGCGTTGCGTAGCGGCCAATACGACCTCGCCATCGGCTCGCGCCATGTGGAAGGTGGCGACGCCGGCGGCCTTGCCAACCGCTGGCGGCACCTGATCTCCAACGGCGGCATACGGCTCGCCCAGTACTTCCTACCGGTGAAGCTGACCGATCCGATGAGCGGCTATTTCATGCTGCGCCGGCCGTTGTTCGAGCAACTCGCCCACAGCCTGACCGGCCAGGGCTTCAAGATCCTGCTTGACCTCGTTTTGAGCGCGTCGGCGCCGCTGCGGGTGGTGGAGATCCCAGTGCAGTTCCGCGAACGCCTCGCCGGAGAGAGCAAACTGGACGCTCTGGTGATGGCGCAATTCGGCGGCCTGCTGCTGGACAAGGTGTTCGGCGGCCTGCTGCCGCTGCGCTTCATCTCGTTTGCGATCGTGGGATGCCTCGGCGTCCTGGTGCATCTCGCCGTGCTGGCCACGCTGCGCGAGAGCACGGCGATGACCTTCGAGGTCGAGCAGGCGATCGCCACGGTGGTTGCCATGGCGTTCAACTTCGAGCTCAATAACGCCATCACCTACCGCGACCAGCGGCTACGCGGGCCTCGGCTATGGCGTGGCCTACTGCTGTTCATGGTGGTGTGCGGGGTCGGCGCGATCGCCAATATCGGCATCGCCCAGGCGTTGTACGAGCAGCACGCGGCGTGGACGGTTGCCGGGGCGATCGGTGCGGTGATCGGAGTGGTATGGAACTACGCGGTCTCAGCCACGCTGGTCTGGCGCGCACGGTGAGACCCGATCCGCGAGCGCTTGCGTGGTGAGGCTTCGCCGGTGACACGATGGGCCGCCGTCCTGGCGGCTCTGACGCTGGCGCGCCTGGCCGTCGCGGCGGCGATCCCGCTTGCGCCGGACGAGACCTATTACTGGGTATGGTCGCGCGCTCTCGCGGCCGGCTACCTCGACCACCCACCGATGGTGGCCTTGTGGATCCGCGCCGGAACAGCCCTGGCCGGCGAAGGCGCCCTGGGGATTCGCCTGTTGGGACCGCTATCCGCCGCGCTGGGATCAGTCCTACTGGCCGATGCAGCGGAGCGACTGCTGCCGGGGCGACGGGCGGGCATCATGGCGGCGGCGCTGCTGAACGCGACGCTGCTGTTTGGCGTCGGCACGGTGATCATGACGCCGGACACCCCGCTGCTGTTCTTCTGGACTGCCGCGCTTTGGGCCGCGGTGCATGCTGGGCGGTCCGGTGGGATCGCGTGGTGGAGCGTCGTGGGGCTGTGTGCCGGGCTCGCGCTGGCAAGCAAATACACCGCCGTGTTTTTGTGGTTCGGGCTCGCCCTATGGATATTGGTCGTCCCGTCGCTGCGCCGACAGTTGCGCAAGCCGGGGCCGTGGATCGGCGGCTTGGTCGCGGTCGCGGCGTTCCTGCCGGTTGTCGTATGGAACGCGGACCATGACTGGGCCAGCTTCCTGCGCCAGGGCGGACGTGCCGCCGCCTGGCGACCGACCCGTGCGATCGGCTTCCTCGGCGAGTTGGTCGGTGCGCAGTTCGGGTTGGCCACGCCATTGGTGTTCCTACTCTGCGTGGTGGGAGGGGTGGCGGCAGCCCGCTCGGCCTGGCGACAACGCAATCCGGCCGCGACGCTGCTCGCTGCGCTGACCGTGCCGGCCACGTTGGTGTTCCTGCAGCACGCGATCGGCGACCGGGTGCAAGGCAACTGGCCGGCGATCCTGTATCCGGCGGCCTGCATCGCCGCGGCAGGGCTGGTCGGCCCCGCGTGGGAACGGTTGCAACGCCCGGCCGTCGTGCTTGGCTTAGCCATTACGGCGGCGATTTACGTCCAGGCTGCGGCCGGCGTATTACCGGTGCCGCCGAAGCGCGACCCGATCGCCTTGCAGCTCCGTGGCTGGACCGAACTGGCGGCCCAGGTGGAGGCGGTGCGGCAGCAGACAGGCGCGCGGTTCGTCGCCGCGGACCAGTATGCCCTGGCTGGCGAGCTGGCCCACGCGCTCCCCGCCGACGTGTCGGTGATCGGGGTCGAGGCTCGTTGGGCGCTGACCGCTCTGCCCCCAGCCGCGCCGGGCGATGCATCCGGGCTGCTGGTGCGCAACGCCCGCCGCGATGACGCAATTGATCCGACCCTATGGCGCGACGTCACGCCGGTGGGCGAGGCTGCCAGAGGCAGCATCGACACGTTCCGGCTTTACCGGGTCACCGCGGCGCCAGGCTTGCGCGACGCGGTCTGGTTGCCTCGCCCCGATATGACGCGCTGACCGGTCGGACGCCGCGGGCGCGTCTGCTGCCACAGGGTATCCGAGGGTCGCCTCAGAGCTTGATGTCGGCCTCGACCGTGACCGAGCGACGTGTCTCGGCCAGGGCGTCGCGCAGGGCCGCGAGGGCTGCCAGTCCGCAGGCGGTATCCTGCTCGCCGTTGCCGCCGCTCAGACCGACACCGCCGACAACCGCACCGTCCACGACGATCGGGAAGCCGCCGACGAAGACCGCGAACCGACCGTCGAAGCTCCATTGTATACCGAATGCCTCGTTGCCCGGCAGGGCCGGACCGTTCGGTGGCCGATTGAACAGATGCGTCGACCGTTTGTGGCCGGCGGCCGTGAAAGCCTTGTTCCAAGCGATCTGCGGGCCGGTGATCCGCGCGCCGTCCATCCGCTCCAGGACCATCGGGTAGCCGCCCTCATCGACGATGCACACCGTCTCGAGCACGCCGATCTCCGCCGCCGCGGCGAGGGCAGCGTCTGCCATTAGACGTGCTTCCCGCCGTTCCAGTCGCAGTGCCGTTTTCATGGCGTTACATCTCACTGTGGGGGCTGGCGCGGCGTCCAGGACACGCTCACATCGCCGCTGATGAACGTCTGGCAGGCCATGCGGTAGCCGTTTGCGAGGTCGGCCTCCGTCAGATGCCGGCGCTCCTTGGGCTTTACGGCGTCGGTGCGCTCGATTCCGGTCTCGATGCGGCACTTGCACGTGCCACACAGACCGCCGCCGCACTTGAACGGAATGCCGCCCTGCTCGCGCAGCGACACACGCAGCAGGTTGCTGTTCGCCGGCGCCGTGACCGTCTTCCCGCCGCTAGTGACAAAGGTCACCGCAATCGTGGCGACCGGCGGCGCACATGCCGGCTGGGAGGCATCGCTCATGGCTGTTTCTTCAACGCAATATCCATGCTGCCGAACGTGACCATGGCATGCAGTTCGGCACGCGCCTGTTCCAGCGTTGCGAACTGCGGCAGGAATTTCGGCGGCACCTCATTAACGAGCGCGGGCGGCATTTCATCGACGATCCGGATCTTCGCGTTGCCGGTCTGTTCGGCGATGACGAATTGCGCTTTCTTCTGGCCGTAGAACAGATAGTCGTATGCCTCGCACGCGGTCAGCCCATCGCCAAGTTCGGTACGATATTGCCCCGGACGGCTGGTCAGGATCACGAACACCTACGCCTCCTTCGCAGCGGCCGTGGGAGCAGGCGGCGCAATGGCGCGGTCCTGCACCAGCTCGATGTCGTCTTTGATCCACAGCTGGCATACGAGCCGGTAGCCATCGTCGATCGCACCGCCGAGCCGCTTGGTTTCCTTCCAGTTGGGTGGGGGAAGGTGTTCGGCACCGGTGATGATGCGGCACGCGCATTTGCCGCATTTCCCCATACCGCACCCGTATGCCAGATACGGATAGGGGAAACGTCGGATGCCCGCAAGGACAACGAGGTTGGTATCGTCTGCAACCTCTTCGCCGTACACCTCACCGGCCTTGTGGAAGACTACTTGCGGCATTGCCGGTCCTGCGCTTCAGGCAGCGCGATCGAGCTCCTGCAACGGCAGGTCGGCCGCGACATAATCGTGGTACAGTGCCGTGGTGTAGAGCAGGCGCATCTGCGCCCCGATCTCGCAGATCTTCAGGCAGCGCTGCTGCAGGTCGGGCGTATCCGCATGTGCCAGGACGATCTGGTAGCCACGCTCGCCGTGGATCTCGTCGGAGACAATGTGCAGGTCGAAGAACTCGACTTCCTCATCGGTGAACTTATACGTCTCGCGCAATGTCGGGGTCTGCCGGCGATAGATCGAGGGCACCTGTGATTCCAGCCCGACGACCAGGGCGGCGATCGCGACGATCGGATCCTCGCGCATCGCCACGGCATAGCACCAACTTTGCAGGCCGCGCGTGGTGGGCGACATGTTGTCCGGGTCCTTCACGCGTGCTGCGGTGGTGCCGCAGGCCTCGGCGAAGCGGATGAGCAGGTCGGTATGACGGTCGCCACCGATTTCCTCCTCATACATGTTGCTGAGCATGAAATCCTTGGCTTCCATGAAGCGCTCCGGCAACCTGGCATAGACATAGGCTAGGTAGTTCGCGAATGGACCGACGTAGTGGTAGTGATTTTCCGCCCAACGCGCGAGATGATTACGGCCTAATTTTCCTTCTGCCCAAGCGATACTGAACGGAGACTTGTTCGCGCTTTTTCCTTTGATTGCATTCTCCAACGCGGTCCGAAACGTTACTGGATCCATCAGATCTGGCATGCGGGCCTCCTGTTCGACCGAAATTGAGAGCACCAATTCGGGATTCAGTATACAATTATCCACGATGTCAAGCAGAAACCACCGCACGCCCCAGCCGATCAGTCGACCGAGACGGGCACGTCACCGCTGCGCGCACGCAGCGAACCGGCGTTGATGACATGCCGATAGGCCAGCAAGGACGCCAGTTCGGCATCGCCGGCGATCACCGAACGCAGGATATCAGCATGTTCGGCCCAAGAGATGCGGGCGAACTCGAGCCCGACGCGGCGAAACAGGGGCGCGGTCCGGTCACGCATGGTCCGCATCAGGTCGGCAAGAACGCGGTTGTGCCCGGCCTGTGCCAGATGAGTGTGGAAGGCATCGTTGAGCCGGGACAGCTCCTCGGTGCGGCCAACCGCGATCGCGCCGGAGCCTTCCGCAAGGATAGCCTCCAGCTGCCGCAGCACGGCCGGATCGCGGCGCCGGGCAGCCAGGCGGGCATTGGCGGCCTCCAGCGTAGCCCGCACCTCCAACACTTCCTCCGCCTCCTGCTCGGACAGTGAAGCCACAACAGCACCGCGCCGGGCGGTCGTCTCGATCAGACCCTCGGAGGTCAACGTGCGGATCGCCTCGCGGATCGGATTGCGCGAGACGCCGAACTCCTCGGCCAGCCGATCCTCGACCAGCCGGTCTCCCGGCTTGAAATGGCCCGACAGGATGGCGGCGCGAATCTCGTCGGCAACCTTGTCACGCAACGGCGCATGCTGCGCACCGAGACTGCGGGCAACAGCTGGAACGGCCGGGGGGTCGGCAGGAGCGGACACGACGTCGTTCTCCGGTTGTCATGGGCGCGCAATAGGCGCTTGCAGTATACAAAGAACAAGACCGATGTCGCGATAAGCGATCACCTCTCTCGGCCTGTTCTGTCGCAAGCAGCATAACGTCTCGTCAGAGACCCTGGCGAATGGTGAGGCTGGCAGAAACACGCCTGGTGGTTTGGTGGTTTTGTATACAGCGGCCAGGAATGGCAAAGCAGCCACACCTCTCCGCAGGGGAATCACCCGCACCACGCAGTCGCTTGAACCAGGAAAGGCAGGTGCGTCCGTTTCGATCCCCCAGCCCGCAAGAACCATTTGACGCGGGGGGGGTCACCCCGCTAGACCCCGCGGCGGGTCACGCCCCCCCACCGGGGCGCTTCTCTTCTGAAAGGGAGAGCTGCATATGGCATTCGCCACGACACCGGATATCCGTCCGGCCAATCCTAACTTCTCCTCCGGCCCCTGCGCCAAGCGCCCCGGCTACACCGTGGATGCGCTTTCCGGCGCGCTCCTCGGCCGCAGCCACCGAGCGGCCGGCCCCAAGGCACGTATCGCCGAAGTGATCGAGCGGTCGCGCGCGATCCTGGGCCTGCCCCCGGACTGGCGCCTCGGCGTGGTGCCCGGTTCCGACACCGGCGCCGTCGAACTGTCGCTCTGGTCCCTCCTCGGCGCCCGCGGCGTCGATATCCTGAGCTTCGAGAGCTTCGGCGAAGGCTGGGCGACCGACGCCGCCAAACACCTGAAGCTGACGGACATGCGAGTCCTGCGCGCACCGTACGGGCAGTTGCCAGACCTCGCCGCGGTCGATCCGGCGCGCGACCTGGTGTTCACCTGGAACGGCACGACCTCCGGCGTGCGGGTGCCGAACGCCGACTGGATCGCCGCCGACCGCCAGGGCCTGGCGATCTGCGACGCGACCTCCGCGGCGTTTGCCATGAAGCTCGACTGGGCGAAGCTGGATGTCGTCACGTGGTCCTGGCAGAAGGTGCTGGGCGGTGAGGCCGCCCATGGCATGCTGGCCCTGTCGCCGCGCGCCGTGGAACGGCTGGAGACCTACACCCCGCCTTGGCCGTTGCCGAAGCTGTTCCGCCTCACCTCCAAGGGCAAGCTGTCCGAGGGCGTGTTCAAGGGCGAGACCGTCAACACCCCGTCGATGCTTTGCGTCGAGGATGCGGTCGACGGCCTGCGCTGGGCCGAGAGCATGGGCGGGCTGGACGGCCTGATCGCACGGTCGGACGCCAATCTGGCGGCAGTCGCGGATTGGGTTGCCCGGACGCCGTGGGTCGACTTCCTGGCCGTGGTCCCCGCCACCCGCTCCTGCACCTCGATCTGCCTGAAGATCGTGGCACCGTGGTTCACGTCGCTGCCGGCGGACGGCCAGGCCAAGGCGGCGAAGCAGATCGCGTCACTTCTGGACAAGCAGGACGTGGCCTACGATATCGCGTCCTATCGCGACGCACCGCCGGGTCTACGTATCTGGGGCGGTGCCACGGTCGAGACGGCCGACATCGCCGCGTTGCTGCCCTGGCTCGACTGGGCCCATGCCCAGGTCGAAGCCGCGTTCGCGCCCGCTCACGCCGCAGAATAGCGGCCGCCCTCCCTCTTTCACCATCATGCCGGGGCCTGCCCCCCCTGACAGCACCGCCAGTGCGGAAAGGGTGCCCGGGTCAAGCCCCGGCATGACGGGTGGGTTTGGGAGCCGAAGCCCGCCTATACCGAAAGATCTTCCAAATGCCCAAAGTCCTGATCAGCGACAAACTCTCCCCCGCCGCCGTAGACATCTTCCGCCGGCGCGGCATCGACGTGGACCTTAAGCCCGGCCTGTCTCCTGCCGATCTTCGCGCCATCATCGGCGCCTATGATGGGCTTGCCGTCCGCTCCGCCACCAAGGTGACACGCGAGTTGCTGGATGCCGCGACCAACCTCAAAGTGGTCGGCCGCGCCGGCATCGGCGTCGACAACGTCGATCTACGCTCCGCCACCACGCGCGGCGTCGTGGTGATGAACACGCCTTACGGCAACACCATCACCACCGCTGAACACGCCATCGCCATGATGTTCGCGCTTGCCCGCCAGATCCCGGAAGCCTCTGCCTCCACCAAGGCCGGCAAGTGGGAGAAGAACCGCTTCATGGGCGTGGAATTGACCGCCAAGACGCTGGGCCTGATCGGCTGCGGCAACATCGGCTCGATCGTGGCCGATCGCGCGGTCGGGCTGAAAATGAAGGTCATCGCCTACGACCCCTATTTGTCCGAAAAGAAGGCGATGGACCTCGGCGTCGAGAAGGTCGAGTTCGAGGACCTGCTGGCGCGCGCCGACATCATCACGCTGCACACGCCGCTGACCGATGCGACCCGCAATATCCTCTCCCGCGAGAGCCTGGCGAAGACCAAGAAGGGCGTGCGCATCATCAATTGCGCCCGCGGCGGCCTGGTCGATGAGGCAGCTTTGGCCGACGCTATCAGGTCCGGCCTCGTCGCCGGCGCCGCATTGGATGTGTTCGAGACCGAACCCGCGATCGACAGCCCGCTGTTCGGACTGGAGAACGTTGTCTGTACCCCCCATCTCGGCGCCGCAACGGCCGAGGCGCAGGAGAACGTCGCGCTGCAGGTGGCCGAACAGATGAGCGACTTCCTGCTGACCGGCGCTGTTACGAACGCGATCAACATGCCCTCGGTCACCGCGGAGGATGCGCCGCGGCTGAAGCCCTACATGGCGCTATGCCGGCACCTCGGTGCATTCGCCGGCCAGCTCACCCAGGCGCGGGAAGGCGTGATCCGCCGCGTCGCGATCGAGTTCGAAGGCCAGGTAGCAGGACTGAACACCCGTCCTCTGACCGCGGCAGTGCTCGCCGGGCTGATGTCGCCACTGATGGAAGGCATCAACATGGTGAATGCCGGTGTCGCCGCGCGCGACCACGGCATCGACGTAGCCGAGACGGTGCATGACCGCCCGTCCGAGTACCTGACCCTGGTCCGGGTGACGGTAGAAACCGACACGCTCAGCCGTTCGGTCGCCGGCACGCTGTTCGCCGGGTCCCGCCCGCGCATCGTCGAGATCAAGGGCATCAAGGTCGAGGCCGATTTCGCACCCCATATGCTGTACGTCACCAATCAGGACAAACCAGGCTTCATCGGCCGCTTCGGCGCCACCCTCTCCGGCGCCGGGATCAACATCGCGACCTTCCATCTCGGGCGGGCGACGCAAGGCGGCGACGCGATCTGCCTGGTCTCTGTGGACGAACCGGTGGCCGAGGATGTGCTGGCGATGGTCCGCACGCTTCCCTTGGTCGTGCAGGCCACGTCCCTGGCATTCTGACGCGGTTGCCGCTTTGCCGCCCCCCGCACGCTGGCTACTATCGGCGCGCGGACCGGGCCGGGATGAAGGGCAAACGCGTGCTGACTACTCGCAGATGGATGGCTGGTCTGGTCCTGCTGGCGCTCTCGGCCGGCACGGGCTGGGCGCAGGCAGAGCCGGAGCGGACGCCGAAGCGACTGGTGGCACTACCTCCGATCGCGTGGGATCCCGAGATGACGGATGCCCGCCCCCTGCTGCATCAGGGACCGAGCGACCTGACGGCGCTGACCGGGGGGATATTGTTCGGACTGCGGCCGGAGGCGGTGAACGGGTTGCTGCCGGAACCGACCGCCGGCCTGGGCTGGAACGACCTGCCAATCGTCAACGAGTTCACCCAGGACGTGCGGTATTTCTGGATCAAGCTGGCCGGCTCGCGGGAGCTGTCGGGCGGCATCGCCTCGTGCACCGGCGCCAACAGCTACATCGTCTTCCTGTTTCGCGATCATTCGCTGTTCCGCATGTCCTACCGGTTCCTGCCGGATGCCGACTGCCCTGATCCATCGCAGGCAGTGCAAGCGGTGTTCGCGCGCTATTCGGCGATCGCGCGGGACGTGGCGCTGACGGTGCATTATCGAAACGGACACACCGAGGTGGTCGATGTCACCGATCCCGGTTCGCGCGAGCTGCTCAGCACGCGCTGGCTGGCTCGGGGGCAGTAGCATGCGGTTGATGCAGCCCCAGTTCCCTTGGCCGGCGAGGATGGCCAGGACCATCCTCGCGATGCTGCTGGCGTGCAGCGCGGCACGCGCCGCGCCGGTGCAGTTCGACCTGAATCTCGGCGTGCCGGACGTCGTGCTCGACAGCGAGCAGCCACGCGCCTGCACCATCACCTACCTGGTGACGGATGTGACGACGGACGATACCTACGCCGTGCGGATGCAAGTCATGCCGCGGCAAGGCGCCAAGCCGGTGGCCGGGCGACTGCCCTGCCCGCAGACCGTGCCGCCACGGGTCGCCGCCCGCGCGCTCAATGCCTGCATCGCGCGCGTTGCGGACCCAAAGGGCTGCGTGTTCAGCGACATGAGTCGCAACTTCGCGCAGGGTCCGGAACTGATAAACACCGCCGAAAATTCGTCCCGTTGCATGTCCGACTCGGCCGATTTCATTGGGGTGGCGTGCTGGAAGTCGGGCGAGCTGGACATCTGCAATGTCGGTTGCGGGAAGACACGCGAGGACGCGCAGACGGCAGCGCGGGAACGCTGCGAGACGAAACAGCAGCAATCCTGCCTGACCTCGGGGACGTTGCCGGTGCTGGCACCGTAGGGCCGCACACGCGGCTGGTCATGCGCGACCGAACTCTGCCACGTTCAACCCGAAACGCGCCGCAAAGCCGTCTTGTCCCGCTGCGGTGATCGCCAGCGCACGCGTGTCACGCTGCCGGGCGATCCAGCCCAACTCGAAGCAGCGGCAGGCGAGCGCTACGCCCAGGCGACCGGCGATATGCGGGCGGCGCTCGCTCCAGTCCAGGCAGGGACGGCAGAACACCCGCTTGCCCGGCACCGGTTCTGCCCCGAACTCGTGCAGGAACGCGTGGCCGGACGGTGTCACTTCCCCACCATCGCTGGTGAGCGCCACGTGGCCCCGTTCCGTCAGCACATCGGCCAGAGCCACGCCCAGACGCCCCGCGATGTGGTCGTAGCAGGTCCGCGCAGTGCGCAGTGCCTCCCCGCCACGCCAAGTGGAGCGTGGTTGCTCGTCCGGGCCGGCGAAGGCCATCACGGCCTCCATCATCTGGCCGACCAGCGGAGAGGCAAGGCGGAAATAGCGGTGACGGCCTTGCTTCTCGAGGGCCAGCAGCCCGGCCCCGGTGAGTTTCGTAAGGTGGCCGCTGGTGGTCTGTGGCGACACGCGCGCGGCGAAGGCGAGTTCCTTGGCAGTCAGCGCACGGCCGTCCAGCAGCGCGGTCAGGATGTTGGCGCGGGCCGGATCCCCGATCAGGGCGGCGACCGCGGCCATGCGTGTGGTACCATTCATGCCAGGATTGTAGCGCGTTCGAGTCGGCCACGGAGGGTACATGCTTCGGCCACGACCGAAGTGTTCTGGACACAGGACGGTGATCCCACCCAGACCTCGTAACCGGAAAGCGCGTAATTCAGCACCAGCAAAGGCAAGGTGCCCGGCGGGGACGCGAGGCCTCGCCAGGTACCTTATCCAGGTCGTCGCAAGGGACCGATTGGGGGTTTCAGGCGCCCTCGGGCAGCGCCTCTTCGGAAAAGCCCACCGCATCGACGAAACCGTATTGCGGAGAGGCAACGCGCGGCACTGGCTTCGGCTTCAGTAGGTATTGCCGCAGGAAATCCATCCGGCCCGCCGGCCCGACCGTCGTCCACATCCCCTCGGAATACAGATGCATATAGCGGTAGGATGCCAACGCCTCGGCGACCTGGAACGACGCCCGCAGCCGGGCGACAGCGTTGGCGTAGCTGTTGGCCCCCTGCACCAGGTTGAACGGATGGAACGAGACGTGCAGCCACGGCTTGCGGTCCGCCAGCAGGGCGGCGATCGCGGGCAGCACCAGATATTCCGCCCCCTCGATGTCGATTTTCAGAAGCGTGCGATGGTCGAGCCGCACCTCGCGCAGCACGGCTTCGGCGTCGCGCAACACGATTGTTGCATCGGCTGCCCCGCGCACCAACCCGTCCCGTTCGATGTCTCGAAAGATCGAGGAACCGGAATCCGCCATGCCTTTGGCGTACAGCGTCACCTCCTCCTCGCGCACGCCCAGCCCGTGGCGGAACAGCCGGATGCGCCCGGCCAGCAAGGGATTGGCTGCCACATTCTCCGTCAGCAGCGCGAAATTCCGTGGGCTTGGTTCGAAGGCGAAGACCGACCCGCCGAACGTCGCGGCATACAAAGTGGTGAATCCGACATAGGCGCCGAAATCCACCATCCGATCGCAATGCGGCAACGCCACATTGAAGAAGCGGAGCGTTCCATCCTCGAACCCACTGCAGAATTCGGCCCCGGCAGCGGCGATGAGCGGATGGGAAGCCCGGTGGAACGATCGGCCATACTGTGTCACCTGCACAATGCGAGTTGCCTCGATCGTCGCTTCCATGGTTGCCGTTTCCTCGTCAGGCCACTCATAGGCTACCTGCCGAAAGGTTGATCGGACGTTAACGGACGCGGCCTGCCGACATACAATCGACTGCAGCGCCTGCCGCTCTTGCAGGTGGCCATAGTCGTAACGCTTTCTCAATAAACTGGGCTCCGACACGCACAATTCTGCCTTGTGCCAGCGATACAGCACGTCCGGCTCACGCACCTCGTTGCGGCTTCCGTCGGTCTCCTCGACCGCGACGAAACGGTGCTTCGCGTATAAGTCCAGGGCGGGGGCGTTGCCCTGGAACGTCCGGAGCAGCAGACTGAAGGAGGTTCTCTTCGCGATCCGAAGCACTTGCGCTGCCTGCACCGGTGGCGCTGGCGGTGCGGCCAGACATAGAGCTGGTCGTTCCATCCGTCGCGAAATGCGATGAACCCGATCATTTCCTCCTCGAATGCTCACCAGACCTGGCATTCGGCGAATATGCGATCACCAAAGAACGCGCGGTCCTCGGCCGGCGTGTGCAGTCCCGCCAGCCAGGGCAGCCGCGCGTCGAACGCCGTTCGGTGGATGATAGCAGCCTGGTTCAGGCCCATCGCGGGACAGGTGCCTCATGAACAGTGCCATCTGGCCTTTCCGTCTCTACGCGTCCGCCACGGTCCGCTAGGAAGCGACCGCGCGTTTCAAGGCAGGAAATGGGCCGACCGCCGACGGACCCGCCGTGTGGTGTCCGTCAGTCAATGCACAGCCCGGTTCCCGTGGTGCGCCGCCGCAATCGGATAACATACTGCAGCGACTGATCCACAGCCGGAGCCAAAAGAAGGGAACAGTCCGTGGACATCATGCCCGGCTTCACGCTCACCGACATCGACACGAGCGGGACTCGCATCCATCCGCCTGCGCCATAGCGGCAGCGGACCGCCGTTGCTCCTGCTCCACGGCAACCCGCTGACCCACGTCGCCTGGCACAAGGTCGCGCCCCGCCTCGCCGAACGCTTCCACGTCGTGGCGGCCGACCTGCGCGGCTACGGCGACAGTTCGGCGCCCCCCGAAGAGCCGGAACAGGTTCTCGACTGGTTCCTACGCTTCTTCGGCGGGTGACCTCCCAACATCGAGGCCGCCGAACCCTCTACACGAACTTCGCCAGCCTCACCGCCGTATGTCCACGGCTTGGGCGCAGGCTCGGCATCACCAGCAAGCAGTCATCATGCGGCGTGCGGACCTCCGTATGGCCGTCGAGCGCGATCAGTGTGTTCCGCTGCGGGATCACATCCCCACCCCGATATGCCTGCACGAACGCAAAATTGGCAGTCGCGGCGGTCACCGCCGTTGTCACGATCGCCACGCGCTGCGGCCTCGGAGTCGTAGGCGGCGGCAAGGGCGCATCCGGCGCTATCACGTCCAGGTGTCGTAACAGCCCCACGGCACTCGCCAGCGCGGTGTCGACAGTTGCAGTTTCCCAGTGCTGGCCCGCCTCCACCAGGCTCGCGGCGAACGGCGTCCCAGGATCGGAAAAGCGCGTGTAATCGATGATTCGGCGGCCGTTGGCGTGCCCGTGGTCAGCCACCACCAGTCCCGGCGTGCCCAAACCGAGCGCGAGGGCACGGCCTTTCGCTGTGGCACCGCTGAGGACGAGGGGATCGGACGGCCACAACATCGAATGCAGGTCCAGCAGCACGTCCACCGTGTCGAGCAGCGGCCGGATCTCGCGCGCGCGGTCCAGCTCCCGCGAGTGGCGCGGGCCGTCCAGCACTGATTCGTCCCACACCCGGTTGATGTCTTCATCCAGGAAGCGGGAGGCGGTTGGGCGCTTCGGGTCGAACCGCTCGAACGCGGTCAGGTTGACGAAGCCGAAGGTCAGCGTGCCACGGCGGGGCGTCAGCCCCGCCCGCAACAGCCGGTCGAGCACGATCGCGCCGGCCAACTCGTTACCGTGGGAGAGCGCCAGCAGCGCCACATGCGGTCCGGCTGAGGCCCCCCGGCGACTGGTGAAGCCCGCGATACCGGTATTGCCAACCAGCCAGGCCGCAATATCCGGCGGCACAAGCTGCACCTCGAACTTCGGCACCGGTAGCTGAAGGATCGGTTCTACCATTTGCGGCGGCGTCAGGCGGTCAGACGGTCGGCTAGACGGCGGATGAACGCATCACACGCATCCAGCTCGCTCTGCGCGATCCACTCATCGGGCTGGTGCGCCTGCGCGATATGGCCGGGTCCGCAGACGATCGCCGGGATCGCCGCATGCTCGTAATAGCCGCCCTCGGTGCCGTAGCTGACCTTGCCGGTCGCATTGGAGCCGGTGAGCTGCTTCACCAGGGCGGTCAGGTCATGATCAGGCGACAGCGACAGGCCGGGTAGCTCGATCTGCACGTCGAAGTCGAACCCAGTGCCGGGGTGCACCGCGTGCATCGCCGGTTCGATATGCTCCGCCACGAACGCCTGCAGGCGCGCCATGTGGGCACGCGGCTCGTCGCCGGGAATGTTGCGCCACTCCATGACGAACTCGGCATGTTCGGGGATGATGTTCAGGATCGTGCCGCCCCGGACCGTGCCCACGTGGACGGTGGTATGCGGTGGATTGAAGCCGTCCTCGAACGGCCCCTCCCGGGTGAGGCGGCGGGCTTCGGCGGCAATCCAGGCGAGCGCCTCGCCGGCGCACTGCACGGCGTTCACCCCGCGGGCCGGGTTCGATGAATGCCCCGGCAGGCCGCGCACCGCGACGCGCAGGTTAAGCTTGCCCTTGTGCGCCAGCACCGGCTGCATACCGGTCGGTTCGCCCACAATGCACAGCGCCGGGCGCAGGCCCGACTCCGCCATATCGACGATCAGCCGTTGCGCGCCATAGCAGCCGACCTCCTCATCATAGGTAATGAACAGGTGCACCGGCCTGGTCAGCGTCCGGGCGCGCAGGTCGGGCACCGCGGCGAGGCAGGCCGCGACGAAGCCCTTCATGTCGCAGGCGCCCCGCCCGGTCAGACGGCCATTTGCCCGGCGCAACATGAACGGGTCGCCGCTCCAGGCCTGGCCGTCCACCGGCACGGTGTCGACGTGGCCCGACAGCGCGATGCCGCCGCTTTCCTGCGGGCCGATGATGGCGTGGACGTTGGCTTTCTGGCCGGTGGCGTCGGTGCTGACCCGATACGGCACACCGTTGGCGTCCAGCCAGTCGCGCACGAATCCGATCAGCGGCAGGTTCGAATTCCGGCTCGTCGTATCGAACGACACCAAGCGTTCGAGCATCTCGGCGGTGGAGGGGCAGGCAGCAGGTCCGGTCATGTCCGCAGTCTATACGGGTGGGCGCTGCCGGCAACCGCAGGTGGCGGTCAACGGCACTTGACTGGTGATAAAGGCCCGGCAGCCACCGCAGATGCCTAGCGCGTGCAGCTCGTGCGCCGCTATAACGCGGATTCTGCGACCGGGGGATTTGCGCAATGACGGGTATATACCGGGCCTCGGCCCGGTTGGGCGCCGTGCTGGCCAGTCTCGTATGTGGCCCAGCCATGGCACAGACTTTGACCATCGCCTCTTCGGCGCCGGTGACCAGCATTGACCCGCACTATCACACGCTCTCGCCCAACGAGTCGTTCGACGGACAAATGTATGAGCGGCTGGTGGACCACGACGCCCACGGCAAGCTGATCCCCAGCCTGGCCGAAAGCTGGTCGCTGAAGGACGACACGACCTGGGAGTTCAAGCTGCGCCCCGGCGTGAAATTCCACGACGGATCGAACTTCACCGCCGAGGACGTGGCCTACACGATCGCGCGGGTGCCGCGGGTGAAGAACAGCCCGGCTTCGTTCTCGATCTACACCCAGGCAGTGAAATCGGTGGAGGTCGTCGACCCGCAGACAATCCGCCTGCACACCGACGGGGTCTATCCGCTGCTACCGATCGATCTGTCGCAGGTGTTTATCATCCCGCATGGGCTCGGAGCCGATCCGACCACCGAGGACTTCAACGCCGGCAAGAATGCCATTGGCACCGGACCGTTCCGGTTCGTGTCCTACAAGCCGGGCGACCGGATCGAGTTGGACCGGTTCGACGGCTACTGGGGGCCGAAGCCGCAGTGGGAGCACGTCTCCTACCGCATGCTCAGCAACGACGCCTCGCGCACCGCGGCCCTGCTGGCCGGCGATGTCGGGATCATCGAGTTCGTGCCGCCGACCGACCTGCCCAAGCTGCGCACGGACCCGCGCGTGACGCTGGCGGAGGTGATCAGCAACCGCTCGATCTTCCTCTGGCTGGACCACTCGCATGAGGGCCCGACACCCTACGTATTCGGCCCGAACGGCGAGACGCTGGCGAAGAATCCGCTGAAGGACCGCCGTGTGCGCCTGGCGCTGTCGCTGGCGATCAACCGCCAGGCGATCGTCGAGCGCGTGATGGAGGGCGCCGCGATCCCGACCGGCCAGTACCTGCCCCCGGGTGCTGCCACCTACAACCCCGACATCAAGCCGCCACCCTATGACCCCGCGCGCGCCAAGGCCCTGCTGGCCGAGGCCGGGTACCCGAACGGCCTGCGCATCACGCTGCACGGCCCGAACGACCGCTATGTCAACGATGCCAAGATCATCCAGGCGGTCGGCCAGATGTGGCAGCGGATCGGCGTGCAAACGACCGTCGAGCCGTCGCCCTGGAGCGCCTTCGTCTCCCGCGCCGGGCGCCAGGAGCTGTCCGCCTTCCTGCTCGGCTGGGGTGTGTCAACCGGCGAGGGCATCAACCCGCTGCGGGCCCAGCTAGGCACGTGGGACGCGGCGCGCGGCATCGGGACAGCCAATCGCGGGCGCTACTCCAACCCGACGCTGGACGCGATGGTCGAGCAGGCGCTGCGCACGCTGGACGATGGCGCGCGCGACAAGCTCGTGCAGCAGGCGATGGCGCTCGCGATGGACGACGTGCCGGTGATCATGTTGCATTTGCAGAAGGCCATCTGGGCGACCCGCAAGGGCCTGGTCTACGAGGCGCGCACCGACGAGGAGACGCGCGCCGTGTCGGTCAAGGCGGTGCCGTGAACGTCAATCCGATGCGGAAGGCGATGGGCTCCGCTCGTTGTCATCCTCGGGCTTGGCCTGAGGACCCGCGGCTTCGCCTTCCGTGGAACCGGAAAGCCGTGGGTGCCCGACCGAACACCGGGCATGACACCCAGTGCGCTGTCGCGGGCCCTCACGGGAAGTCGGCTCCCATGGTTCGGTGCCCTGGGCGATGCTGACCTGGCTGGTCCGCCGCCTGATCCAGGCCTTGTTCGTCGTGCTGGCGATGACCGTGATCGTGTTCATCGGCGTGCACATCATCGGCAACCCGGTTGATATCCTGATCTCGCCCGAGGCTGACCAGGCCGAGCGGGCGCGGATCATCGCCAATCTGGGGTTGGACCAGCCGCTGTGGCGGCAGTACCTGGTGTTTCTGAACGGCGCGCTGCACGGCGACCTTGGGCGGTCGTTCGTGTTCAACGAGCCGGCGCTAAAGCTGATCGCCGGGCGGATGCCGGCGACCATGGAACTCGCCGTCACGGCCGTGCTGATGTCGGTCGTGATCGGCGTGCCGCTGGGACTGTATGCCGGGCTGAAGCCAAATGGCTTGCTGGGCCGCACGATCATGGCGGGCAGCATCCTGGGCTTCTCGCTGCCGACCTTTTGGGTCGGGCTGATGCTGATCATGGTGTTCGCGGTGCAGCTTGGCTGGCTGCCGTCGACCGGACGCGGGCAGACCGCGGCGCTGTTCGGCGTGCAATGGTCGTTCTTGACCTGGGACGGACTGCGCCACATGGCCATGCCGGCACTGAACCTGTCGCTGTTCAACATCTCGCTGGTGCTGCGGCTGACCCGCGCCGGCGTGCGTGAGACTCTGCCTATGGACTTCATTAAATTCGCCCGCGCCAAGGGCCTGTCGCCCGCACGGGTGATCTTCGTGCACGTGCTGAAGAACATCATGATCCCGGTCGTCACGGTGGTCGGGCTCGAACTGGGCTCGACCATCGCCTTCGCCGTGGTGACCGAGAGCGTGTTTGCCTGGCCGGGCATGGGCAAGCTGATCATCGACAGTATCAACGTACTCGACCGGCCGGTGATCGTCGCCTACCTGATGATGATCGTGCTGCTGTTCATCACGATCAACCTGCTGGTGGACATACTCTATACGATGCTCGATCCGCGCGTGCGGCTGGAGACGAAGGGGTGAGAACGAGAGGCTTACCGGACGTGCCCCAACGCGCCAGTGGGGAGGGCCGGGCCGCACCCGGGCATGGCGACTGGGAACTTCGTGCCCCGGCGCCAGCCGCATGAGCGCCGCCATCACGCCGCCCGCCCCAGCCACGCCACACCCTCGCGAGGAAACGCCGTTCCGCCGCTTCGTCTCGGAATTTGCGGAGTCGAAGCTGGCGCTCCTCGGCCTCGGCGTGTTCGTGCTGATCGCGCTGGCCGCCATCTTCGCGCCCTGGATCACCCCGCAGAACCCCTACGACCTCGCCCAGCTCGACATCATGGACGGCCGCCTGCCCCCCGGCTCCGTCTCCGGCGCCGGCTACACCTATCTGCTCGGAACCGACGACCAGGGCCGGGACATGTTCTCCGGCATGCTGTACGGCTTGCGCATCAGCCTGCTGGTCGGCGTCGGGTCCGCGCTGTTCGCCGCCGTCGTCGGCACCACCCTGGGCCTGCTCGCCGCCTTCTTCGGCCGGCGCATCGACACCGTCATCATGCGCCTGGTCGATCTGCAGCTCTCGTTCCCATCCATCCTCGTGGCGCTGATGATCCTGGCCGGCCTCGGCAAGGGCGTGATGAACGTCGTGCTGGCGCTGGTGATTGTCGAGTGGGCCTATTATGCCCGCACCGTCCGCGCCACCGCCATGGTGGAGCGCCGGCGCGAATACATCGAGGCTGCACAATGCCTCGCCCTCCCGTGGCGGCGCATCATGTTCCACCATCTGCTGCCCAACTGCCTGCCGCCGCTGATCGTCATCGCCACCCAGCAGGTCGCCCGCGCCATCGCATTGGAGGCCACTCTGTCCTTCCTCGGCCTCGGCGTGCCGATCACCGAACCCTCGCTGGGGCTGCTGATCGCCAACGGCTACCAGTACATGCTGTCGGGGAAATACTGGATCAGCTTCTACCCCGGCATTGCACTGCTGGTGACGATCATCTCCATCAACCTCGTCGGCGACCAGTTGCGCGACGTGCTCAACCCCCGGCTCACCCGATGAATGCGACCATCGAGGTGCGCAACCTGCGCACGCATTTCTTCACCCGCGCCGGTGTGCTCAAGGCGGTCGACGACGTCTCCTTCAGCGTCGCGCGCGGTCAGGTGCTCGGGCTGGTGGGCGAGTCCGGATCGGGCAAGTCGGTCACCGGTTTCTCGATCATCGGCCTGGTCGATCCGCCGGGTCGTGTGGTCGGTGGCTCGATCCTCTACCAGGGCCGCGACCTGGCAAAGCTCAGCGAGCGGGAGATGCGGTCGCTGCGCGGCGACCGCATCGCGATGATCTTCCAGGACCCGATGATGACGCTGAACCCGGTCCTTCGGGTCGATACCCAGATGATCGAGGCCATCCAGGCGCACGCCAAGGTCTCCCGCGCCGAGGCCCGAACCCGCTCGCGCGATGCGCTCGGCATGGTTGGCATCCCCAGCCCCGAGGAGCGGCTGGAATCCTATCCGCACCAGTTCTCCGGTGGCATGCGCCAGCGTGTGGCGATCGCCATCGCGCTGCTGCACAATCCCGATTTGCTGATCGCCGATGAGCCGACCACCGCGCTGGACGTCACCATCCAGGCGCAGATTTTGGCTGAGGTGCAGAAGCTCGCGGCGGATTACGGCACCGCGTTGATCTGGATCACGCATGATTTGTCGGTGATCGCCGGCCTCGCCGACCGAATCGCGGTGATGTATGCCGGCCGAATCGTGGAGTTCGGTGAGGCCGCTTCGGTGTTGGACTCGCCCGTTCACCCCTACACAAACGGCCTGATCGGCAGCGTGCCGAGCCGCAACAAGCGGGGCGAGAGGCTGCGCCAGATCCCCGGGATGACGCCCAGCCTGCTGACCCTGCCGCCCGGTTGCGCCTTTCGCACCCGCTGCGCCCGGGCCGACGCCACATGCGAGCAGGAACCGCCGGAAGGCACGGTGTCGCCAGACCACGTCGCGCGCTGCTTCCACCCGATGATCGCGGTGCCGGCGTGAGGATATCCGCATCGTCATGACCGCCCCGATCATCGAACTCCGCGGCGTCTCCAAGCGCTTCGGTCCGGCCTACGACGCGGCAGCCCGCATCACCCGCGGCCTGACCCGTCGCTTCGGCGGCGCACCGAAGAACGAGACGGTCCGTGCCGTCGACACCGTCGACCTGACCGTCGCGCGCGGCGAGGTCGTCGGGCTGGTTGGCGAGTCCGGTTGCGGCAAGTCCACCCTCGGCCGCATGGTCGCCGGCATCATGCCGCCCAGCGACGGGCAGGTGCTGTTCGAGGGCCGCGACATCGCCACCCTCTCGGCGCATGAGGCCAAGACGGCGAAGCTGAAAGTCCAGATGATCTTTCAGGACCCGTACGCCTCGCTGAACCCTCGCCTGCGGGTGGCAGAGATCGTCGGGGAGGCGCCGCGCATTCACGGGATGATCCCGCACGGCGAATTCGATACGTATCTGGACGCCCAACTGCGCCGTGCCGGCCTCGATCCGGCATACAAGCGCCGCTACCCGCACCAGTTCTCAGGCGGCCAGCGCCAGCGCATCGGCATTGCCCGCGCGCTCGCCGTGCAGCCGGAGTTCCTGGTGTGCGATGAGGCGGTGGCCGCGCTCGATGTCTCGATCCAGGCGCAGATTCTCAACCTGTTCATGGATTTGCGGCGGGAGCTGGACCTTACCTACCTGTTCATCAGCCACGATCTGGGTGTGGTGGAGCACCTCTCCGACCGCGTGCTGATCATGTATCTCGGCCGCATCGTCGAATCCGCCCCGACCGAGGCGGTGTTCACCCACGCGAACCATCCCTACACCCGGGCCCTGTTGTCCGAGGTACCGCGGATCGAGGCCCGCAAGCGCCGCTTCACTGCGATCACCGGAGAAATTCCGAGCCCGCTGAATCCGCCGACGGGCTGCCATTTCCATCCGCGCTGCCCGTTCGCCATGGCACGCTGCAGCGTGGAGAGCCCGGCGCTGCGGGAGATTGCCGCCGGCCACCGCAGCGCCTGCCACCTCAACGATTAAGCGCGGACCGCCGCGTATGAGGATCCTCGTCTGGCAGTGGAGCCGACTGGGCGGACCGCCGCGGTTCGGTGTACTGCTGGCGCGGGCGCTGGCTGCCCAGCCGGGGGTAACGGCGGTGCTGTCGCTGTCCACCAGCGCGGAATTGCCTGCCGAACTCGCCGCCTGCGATCTACCAGTCGACACCTACACCACGCTGCGCGGCTTTATCGGCCGCGTGCTGCGGGCGCCGCTCGACCTTCCGCGGCTGACCCAACGGGTGTCTGCGCTGGCGCCCGACCTGGCGATCTGTGCGCAGCCGGGGCCACTCGATCTTCTCATGGCGGCGGCTTTGCGGCGGTTGGGCGTGCCGTTCGTTGTGCTGGTGCACGACGCGACATCGCACCCCGGCGACGGCATGCCGATGCAGATGACGCTGCAAAGTTGGCTATGCCGAAGCGCGGATGCGGTCGGCGCCCTGAGTGCACACGTGGCCGATATGCTGTGTACCCAGGGCCTCGCCGGCACAGTGCGGCGCCCATTGGTCCGAGTAACCCACCCGCCACTGGCATTCGACATTGGTCCACTGCCGCCGCGCGCGCCGGGGCCACGCCGGCTGCTCTGTTTCGGCCGGCTGCTCGTCTACAAGGGCCTCGACCTGCTCGCCGACGCGCTCGCGCTGCTGGAATCGCGTGACGACTTCATCGTGCGCGTCGTCGGCACTGGCCCGGAGACTGCCGAACTCGATATGTTGCGGGCACTGCCGCGTGTGACGGTCGAGAACCGCTGGGTACCCGAGGACGAAATCGGCGCGTTGCTCGCCTGGTCGGACGCGTTGGTGCTGCCCTATCGGGAGGCGAGCCAGAGCGGGGTTGCCGCCGCCGCGCTGGCCGCCGGACGGCAGGTGGTCGCGACCCGCGTCGGCGGGCTTGTCGAGCAACTCGACGGCCACGTCGGTGCACTGTTGTGCGAGCCGAGTGCGGCGGGGATCGCGGGCGCGCTACGCGACCTGCTCGCCCAGCCGCCGGTGCCGGTGCCGCGTGCGGATGCCCAAACCGCCTGGCACGCGATGGCCGCGAGTCTCCTCCGGCAGGTCGCGCCTCTCGTCACGGCGCACGCCGGGCCAGGGCGGCACGAGACCTGTTGAAAATTCGCCGCGTCCTGTGATGCTGCGGTGCATCGTCGCCGAACCCGGAGCCACGCCCGCATGCCTGACCCATCCGTCCTCGCCGCCCTGGCCGCCGCCATCGACGCCAACTGGGACCGTGAGGTCGCATGGCTGCAGTCGGTGGTGCGCTTTCCCTCCCTGCGTGGGCAGGAGGCGCCTTGCCAGGATTGGATTGCCCGAGAGTTCGTCGAGAGGGGATGGGCAGTAGACCGATACACGCTATCGGATGTCGCGATGAGCCATTTGCCCGGCTTCGCCCCGGTGATGGACACCGACTACGCTGACGCCGTGCAGGTCGTGGCGACGCTGCGGACACCCCAGCCGGAAGGCCGCTCCCTGGTGCTGCAGGGCCATGTCGATGTCGTGCCGGAGGGGCCGCACGACATGTGGACCTATCCGCCCTTCGGGGCAGAGATCCGCGACGGATTCATCTATGGCCGCGGCGCGTCGGACATGAAGCTGGGCGTTGCCGCCATGGTGTTCGCGCTCGATGCGCTGAAGACCGCCGGGTATGCCCCTGCCGCGGATGTCTACGTTCAGACGGTGACCGAGGAGGAATGCACCGGCAACGGCGCCCTCTCGACGCTGGCGCGCGGGTATCGCGCCGATGCCTGCCTGATCCCGGAACCGACCGGCAATGCCCTGACCCGCGCGCATGTCGGCGTGATGTGGTTCCGGCTGCGGGTGCGTGGGGTGCCGGTGCATGTGGCGCAGGCCCAGAGCGGCAGCAATGCCATCCTCTCGGCTTTCGCGCTGGTCCAGGCGCTGCAGGCGCTGACCGCGCGGATCAACGAGCGGGCGAAGTCGCATCCGCTGTTCTCCGTCGTACCCGACCCGATCAAGTTCAACCCGGGCGTGATTCGCGGCGGCGACTGGGCGAGTTCCACGCCGTCCTGGTGCGAGGTCGATTGCCGCATCGGCGTATTGCCCGGCACCGACCTGGCCGATGCACGCCAGGAGGTGCTGGACACGGTCGTCGCGGCCGCCAAGGGTGATGGCTTCCTGGCAAACAACCCACCCGAGGTCGTGTGGAACGGCTTCCAGGCCGACGCCTACCACCTGGAACCCGGCAGCGACGCCGAGGCGGTGTTGGCCACGGCGCATGAGGCGGTCTTCGGCACCTCCCTGGGTGAGCGTCGCTCGACGGCGGTGAACGACACCCGATTCTACGGCGTGTATTACGGCATGCCGGCACTCTGCTACGGCCCGGTGGGCAGCGGCGGACACGGCTTCGACGAGTGCGGCGACCTGGCGAACCTGAAGCGCACCACCCTGACAATCGCGACATTCATCGCCGACTGGTGTGGTTTGCGCGTTGTGTAGCGAGGTCGCGCCCCGCGGCTCGCCGAGGCGAAGGCCACGAGTCAGGATCGCATGCCATACCAGGTGGTGCTCGGCCTGACCCTCTCGTCATGGCCGAGTCCCGTCCCGGCCACGACGTAAGGGTCAGAAGAAATTTCATTTGGTTTACATCTTTAGCAGGATCGGGCCGTGCGAAGGCAGTCCAATCCCCCGAAGCCATCTGCGCTTATCTGCATTCATCCGCGTTCATCGGCATTCTGAATGATCCCGCCACCAGGACGATCCTTCCTGGAGCGAAAGCCGAACCTGCCAGGGCCGGCAGCCCGAATCTTCCCCGCCACCGTCCGCCTTGCCTTGACGCCGAAGCACGCCGATATGGTCGGCAACCGCGACAATCGGATTCGCCACCATGTCAAAGACCCACCACAGCCGCGTACTGATCATCGGCGCCGGCCCAGCCGGCTACACGGCTGCGATCTACGCTGCCCGCGCCAGCCTGTCGCCGACCCTGGTCGCCGGGATGCAACCGGGCGGCCAGCTCATGATCACCACCGATGTCGAGAACTACCCGGGCTTTGCGGACGTCATCCAGGGCCCCTGGTTGATGGAGCAGATGGCAGCCCAGGCCGAACATGTCGGCACCAACATCGTGCATGACCTGATCACCCGCGTGGACCTGAAGGCCCGGCCGTTCCGTGCCGAGGGCGACTCGGGCGACATCTATCTCGCTGATACCCTCATCATCGCCACCGGTGCGCAGGCCCGCTGGCTCGGCCTGGAGTCGGAGCAGCGCCTGCAAGGCCGCGGCGTCTCCGCCTGCGCGACCTGCGACGGCTTCTTCTATCGCGGCAAGCGCGTGGCGGTGGTCGGCGGCGGCAACACCGCCGTCGAGGAAGCGCTCTACCTGACGAACCACGCCGACCACGTGACCCTGGTGCATCGCCGTGGCACCCTGCGGGCCGAAAAGATCCTGCAGGCCCGCCTGTTCGCGCATCCCAAGATCGATGTGGTCTGGGACAGCGCGGTTGCCGAGATCGTCGCCGGCCACGGCGCGGGAGGTAGTCCCGGTGGCACGCCCGAGGTCGTCACCGGCGCCCGTCTGCGCAACGTCAACACCGGCGCCGAAAGCATCCTGCCGGTCGACGGCGTGTTCATTGCGATCGGCCACACACCCACAACCGCGATCTTCGCCAGCCAGCTTGCCATGGACGCCGAGGGCTACATCGACACCACCCCCGGCAGCACCCGGACCTCGGTGCCCGGCGTGTTCGCGGCCGGGGACGTACAGGACCGCGTGTTCCGCCAGGCGGTCACGGCCGCTGGGACCGGCTGCATGGCAGCGCTGGAGGCAGAAAAATACCTGGCCGAACACGCCCCGGTCGCTGCTTTGGCCGCAGACTAGTGTCAAATCGACAAATCAGATCAATTCCTACCACAAGACTCGATAAACTTCGTTTAAGGTTCCCCGTCCGGCCGCCCCGATCGGTGCCGGAGCAGGCAGACGCGTGCCAGGGAGCACCGGCACACTGGGAGAGGCTGGCGATGGACTGGGACAAGCTGCGGGTGTTTCACGCTGTGGCGGAGGCTGGCAGCTTCACGCATGCTGGCGATACGTTGAACCTCAGCCAGTCCGCGGTCTCGCGCCAGATTTCGGCGTTGGAGGAAGCGCTCCAGGTGCCGTTGTTTCATCGCCATGCGCGCGGCCTGATCCTTACCGAACAGGGCGAGTCGCTGAATCGCACCGTGCGCGAGGTGTTCGCTAAGCTGGCGATGACCGAGGCACTGCTTACCGAGAGCAAGGAAAAGCCCGCCGGGCGATTGAAAGTGACCACCACCGTGGGTTTCGGCGCCGCCTGGCTGGCGCCGCGGCTGCACGCGTTCCTGGATTTATACCCGGACGTCACGATCTCGCTGCTGCTCGACGACGCCGAACTCGACCTGGCGATGCGGGAGGCGGATGTCGCGATCCGAATGCATCCGCCCAAGCAGCCGGATCTGGTGCAGCGCCATCTGATGACGCTGCAGTGGCATATCTGCGCCTCGCCCGATTATCTGAAGAAGCACGGCGTGCCGCAGCGGCCGGAGGACCTCGACGCCCATAGGCTGATCCTGTTCGGCCAGCACCACCCGCCCGTGGAGGACGTGAACTGGCTGGCCGAGGCCGGAAGGCGGCCCGGCAATCCGCGCCGCGCACTGCTTGAAGTGAACTCGATGCATGCGGTGATGCTCGCCATCCGTTCGGGCCTCGGTATTGGCGCGGTGCCGGACTACGCAATCACCGACACACCGGACCTGGTGCGGGTCCTGACGGACCTGAAGGGGCCGAAGATCGACGTTTTCTTCGTGTACCCGGAAGAATTGCGGAACTCCAAGCGCGTGGCGGTGTTCCGCGACTTCCTGTTGGCCCGGCTGACCGAACTCCACTAAGGGCAGCCAGGCTGTATCGGGGGAACGTCGCCACCCCAGTTTCTGCGTCAGTGGTCGCCGCCGATTACCACCCGTGAAACGCAGAATATCATGACCGCTTTCTGCTGGTTTCATGATCATCGACGCCTGGTCGGGCATCGTTGACGTGACCGTTGGATGGCATGCGCGATCGACATGGCCGCGTCCGGGTTTTGGTGGTGGATCACCTTCCATGTCACGCGTACTGTCCATTCATCGAATACGGTGGCACTGCCGCCAGTCTTCCAGCTCCATGGAGCTGGAAAGGGGTCTATGACCCCTGCGTCTCCCAGACGTGAAGCCTCCCTGTATACTTGCCCCCGGCGTATGCCGGGGGCACCTTCTTTGTCAGGGTCGTAATTTCGTTGCATGAAATTCTTTTAATCCCCTAGACCATAACATCATCGGAATCAGCTATATTGCCTGTGGGGCGCCTTTGAACCGTCGGCGCGTCACGCGGCCGTACTGCTGATCCCCACCCGGGCCCGGCAACGTCCGGCCTCCAGCACGCCCGCCACCAGGGCATTGACGTCGTCCAGCTGCGTGCGGTGGTTCACCACCGCCGCCCGGATCGCGAGCCGGCCGTGCAGCACCGTCGTCGAGGGTGCCGCAATCCCCGCTTCCTGCAGGTCGGCGACGATATCCGCGTTCAACCGGTCAAGGTCCCCCGACCCCGCGCGATACCGGAAACAGACGATGTTCAGCGCGACCGGCGCCATTCGCTCCAGCTCCGGTTCGGCGTCGACGCGCACCGCCAGCGCCTGGGCGAGGTCGCAGGTCTGCTCCACGATCTGGCCGATCCGGTCCGCGCCGTAGCTCTGCAGCGTCATCCATACCTTCAGCGCGCGGAAGCCCCGCGACAGGTCCGGGCCGAGGTCGCACGGCCAGATGTCGCCCCCGGCCAACCCCCGCGCCTCGCGCCGGAGATAGGCCGCGTCGGTGCCGAAAGTCGCCACCTGCCGCGCGCGGTCGCGCACCAGGATGCAGCCGGCGTCGTATGGCACCTGGCCCCATTTGTGGAAATCGAACGCAACCGAATCTGCCTCCTCGATGCCGTGCAGCAGCGGCTTCAACCGCGGCGACAGCGCGGCCAGCGCGCCGAATGCCGCATCGGCATGAAACCACATCCCCGCTCCGCGGGCGATCGTCGCCAGGGCGGACAGGTCGTCGACCGCCCCGATATCGACCGAACCGGCCGTGCCGACCAGCAGGAACGGCCGCATGCCGGCCGCGCGGTCGTGCGCCAGCATCGCGGTCAGGGCGGGCAGGTGCAGCCGTCCGTCCGGATCGGTCGGGACCAGCCGTAGAGCCGCGCTGCCGAAACCGGCCATGTCCATCGCGCGGGAAATGCACCCATGCGCGGCTGCCGACGTGTAGGCGGCCAGCCGTGCCGCGCCCACGCCCTCGCGTCGCACTTCCGGCCCCAGAGCGGCGGTCCGCGCAACCAGGACGCCGATCAGGTTGGCGATGGACGTCCCGGTGACCAGCAGGCCCGAGGCCTCCGGGGGGAAGCCGACCATTTCGGCAGCCCAGGCGATGACCTGACGCTCCACCTCGATCGGCGCGTGGTCGCGCCCGCCGAGATTGGCGTTCAGGCCGCCGGCGAGCAGTTCCGCCAGCATGCCGACCGGGTTGCCGCCGCCATGGACCCAACCCATGAAGCGGGGATGGAGGTTGCCGGTGGCATAGGGCAGCACCAGCCGGCGGAACGCCTCATAGGCGGCTTCGGGATCGCCTGCCTCGCGCGGCAGCGGGGCATGCAGGTCCTGGCGGAGCGCCTGCGGCATGGGCTGCCAGACCGGGCCGTCACGAAGTTCGGCGAGATGATCGATCATGTCGTCCAGCATGCGGTGCCCGAGCACCCGCAGGCCGGACCAGTCTTCGGGGTCCAGACTTGCCATGGGCGGGCATATCGGCCCGCTTCGCCGTCGTGGCTAGATCAGTCGTGGCTAGATCAGTCGTGGCCAGATCAGTCGTGGCCAGATCAGTCGTGGCCAGATCACTTGGGCGTCGTCATCAAACCCAAGGCTTGCAGGACAGCCGGATTGAGCGATGGCGACATCCCGGGCGGCCGGCGGATGTTCAGCCCCATGATGTCGTCATAGCCCCAGAGCGCCCAGGGCATGCGAGCCGCCTCGGCAGCCGAGCGCATGCTGCGCAACCAGGCCAGGCGGGCCGGCTGGTTCAACGCGGCGGTGGCGCCGAACTCACCCAGGAGAATGGGGATGGCGTAGCGGCGCCCCCAGGCAGCGGCGGCGGCGAGCTTTGCCGTCACGCGAGTGGCGTCCCAATGCTGCGCGCAATAGTACTGGATGACGCCCGCTGTGTCGGGGTCGGTGCGATCAGCGGCGGCGCGGCAGGCGCCCTCGTCGGTTGTGGGAAACGGCAGCCGCGCCAGTGCGGTTCGATCGAGCGCCCCCCGCCAGGCAGCCATCGAGGTCAGCTCCGCCGGGTCGTAGAGGTGGATGCTGTAGAGCACGTCGGGATCCACTTCAGGCGTCATGGCCAGCAAGCCATTCACGCTGCCCCAGTCGTTGCCGGTCAGCACGACGGTATGCTCCGGGAGAGTCTGCCGGAGCGCCCCCAGCAGCCGGTGCTGAAGCTGTTGCCAGCCGCCCGGATCACCGGGGAATACCGGTTCGTTCAAGAGCTCGGGCACCGTGAGGCGCGGATCGAGCGAGGCGAGCAACAGGCCCAGCAAATGCCAGGCGTCGAACAGGCGCGCCCGATCCGAGGGATCGATCTCCAGGTGCCAGCCGTCCGGGTGCAGCGCGACCACCACTGCCAGGCCGGCGTGCTGCAGGCGACGGATCGCCTCGACCAGAGCCGCGGGAACGCCGGGTGCGGACAACACGGCCGGATCCACTGCCAGGCGCACGAACCCGAAGCCAGTGCGGTGCAGCGCGGCGATCGCGTCGTCGCCGATCCAGTGCCGCAATGCGACCGGGTCGAGGCTGGCAGGGAAGCGGAACCATCCGGTGAGGTTGATCCCACGTTGCAGGGTGGCAATCCGGTCCGGCGGCGGGGCGGCGTGGGAAGCACCAGCCAGCAGGGCCACCGCTAGCAGGATGGCACACCACCAACCCACCATCGCGCCGACACTGCGCCGACCTTGGCCAACCAATCGCGCGGCGGGCATGGAGCACTCCGTTAAGGTCTGGCCGTTAGCCTGCGCCGAAGTAACAGCAAGGGACTGACACTTGGTTAATGGCTGGCGCGCACGGGCGGCGGTGTTGCTCCTGGCAGGTGTCGTGCTGACGGCCGCCGCCAGGCTGCGCGGCGCCGAGTACGACGAGCAATACACCTTGTTCCTGACCGCTGGGACACCGCGACCCGCGTGGCCGGATCGTGTGATGACCGCGGCTGAGGTGGTGGCGCTGCAAACCGGAACGGTCGGACCGGCCGCTATCGCACAGGCGTTACGGGCGACCGACGTCCATCCGCCACTCTACTTCTGGGCCGCCGCAGCGTGGCGCGGGCTGGTGGCGGACGGGCTGTTCGCGACCCGGATGCTGTCTGTCGGCTTCAGCCTGGCATCGCTGGCTCTGGTGGGCGTCATCGCGCGGCGTGTCGGCGTGCCGGGCGCGCTGGCGATGCTGCTGACGCTGGGTTGCTACGGGTTCGCCTACACCGGCATCGTGGCGCGTGGTTTCGCGCTCGCCAACCTGTTCACGCTGATGGGGATTGCGTGCGTCATATCCGACTGGCCGCGGCGACAGGTGTACTGCGGTGCGATCGGGGGCCTGCTGCTGGGGGCAGCAACGTTTACGAACTATCTGGCGGCATTCGTCGCCGTGGCCGCCATCGCCGGCTTTGCTACGGCAGACTGCATGCGGCCACGGATCGGACGTTCCGTGGGTATGCTCGCGGGATTCGCCGTGGCACTGCCAGTCGACGCATGGTTCTACCTGGCACAACGGGGCAGCCGCGCCGGCCAGTTCCCACCCTTCGCGCTGTGGGCCAGCCTGAGGCGGCTGGCACAGTATGGCATGGCCAACCTGGTCGGCGGCTTGCCGCTTTATGTCGACGATTCGCTGCGGCCCGCGTTCTCCATCGCACTGACCGGCCTCGCCACGACACTCCTCATCCTGGTCGCCGTGCGGTGGCAGCGTATCGCCACGCCCCCCGCCCGTCGTCTGCTGGCACTCGCCGTGGCCGCACCTCCCGTGGGCCTGCTGGCGCTCGGGTTGGCGTTCGACTCGACGCCGATCGAGCTGCGCTACTTGGCGTTCGCCACACCGTTTGCAGCACTGCTGCTGTCAGGCGCGATCAATAGCCTGCCGCGCGGCACCAGGCTTCCGGTCACCCTCACGGTGCTGGCCGTGCAAGCCCTGGCACTCGGCGGCCTCATGACCCGGCCCGAGACCATGCAGCCGGCCCAGGCCACCGCCCGCGCGGCCGCCACTCTCGTGGGGGATGGCGTCGTGCTGCTGCCCTTCGGCAACGACGGCGTCGGTGTCGTCGGTGCCTTCGCGCGCGAGGCCACCCCCGCCCTGCCCTTCCTGGTGATCCGCCGCGACACCCCCACGGCTGCGATCCTGGCCCGCGTCGCAGCCTACCACCGCGTCACCCTGGCCTTGCTCGCCCAGGACGCCGACAGCCGCATGATCGCGACCCATCTGATGGAAATTTTCGCAACACCCAACTGGCGCCGCGTCTCCGACGGGTTCAACGTCGCAACCTACGAGCGGATATGCGTGGGAGCATCCGATGTTCTTCGAGGGATTCACGATCGCGAAACTCGACCTGCCGCAGGGCCGGATCCGGTTGCGCCACGGAGGATCCGGACCGCCGCTTGTTTTGCTGCACGGCAATCCGCAGACCCATGCGATGTGGCACCTCGTGGCGCCGACGCTGGCGAAGCATTTCACGGTGATCTGCCCGGACCTGCGCGGCTACGGCTTCTCGCTGAAGCCGCCGGCGACGCCCGACCATGCGCCCTACGCCAAGAAGGAGATGGCGAAGGACATGATCGCGGTGATGGACGCCATGGGCCATAAGCAATTCATGCTGGCCGGCCATGACCGGGGCGCGCGACTCGCGCATCGAGTCGCACTCGATTATCCGGACCGGGTCGCGAAACTGGCCGTGCTCGACATCGTCCCCACGCTGGAACATTTCGAGCGCGCCGACATGGAATTCGCGCTCGGCTACTATCACTGGTTCTGGCTGGCCCAGCCTCACCCCTTCCCGGAATGGCTGATCAACAAGGCGCCGGAGGAATGGTGGCGGCAGCACACCAACCGCGATCCGTCGCAGCCCGACCTGTTCCACCCCGATGCGCTGGCAGACTACCTGGCTGCGGTGCGCCAGCCCGACATGGTGCGCGGCATGTGCGAGGACTATCGCGCCGCCGCCGGCATCGATCTGGTGCACGACACCGCCAGCCGGAGCGCCGGACACAAGGTGCAATGCCCGATGCTGGCGCTATGGGGGGCCAAGGGGAAGATCGCCCGCTGGTACGACGCGCTTGCGATCTGGCAGTCCTATTGCAGCAACTCGGTGACCGGAGGGCCGGTCTCGTCCGGCCATTACATCGCCGAGGAGGCGCCCGAAGCCCTGCTGGACTGGTTCGGCCGGTTCTTCTGACCGGGAGTTCCCGGACTCCGAATAGGCTGGCATTCTGGCTGGCTCCAGCATGAGGCGCGCCGATGGCGCCTGGATGAGGCAATGACCGCCTTAGGGATCGCCGAGACCATACCGGTCGAGGCGATCGCTTGTACGATGACCATTGGCAGGAAGCCTCCCGCTCATCGCGCCGCTGCTTGAAAATGTCGCCGATCCGGACCAGTCATCCGAAGTCGATGAAGCCAAGCTGTTCTTCCTGCTGCACCTGGCCACCGAGCAAGGCGACACGCGGATGCATGATCTCAGGTGTGCCTCGACCGGCGCGCCACATGCTGCGCACCGCCATTCGCATGGCCGTATTTGGTGATCAGCGAGGCGACGTAGCTGGCGTAGCGCTGCGCGATGTCGGCTTCCTCGATCCACAGGATGTTCTCGGCATTGTGGGTTGCGTTGGCGGAGAAATTGAAGCTGCCGGTCACGGTCCGCGCCTGGTCCACCGAGACCGCCTTGTTGTGCATGAAGTCGTGCGGGCCACCTTCGGTGTACGGCGTCGAGTGCTTGGCAACCAGCACGGCCTTCACCTTCTCCCACAGCGCCAGCTTGTCGGCGGACTTGCCCGAGCGGCCCCAGGCTTTCTCCACTTCCGACATTTCGGGACCGTCATAGATACCGGAAACCGTCAGGCCCCGGTCGATCGCACCGGCCAGCGCTGCCAGGATACCCCCTGAGGAGATCACCATGCAGGCGATGGATACCGTTTTCGTTGCGCCGTTGATCAGGTCGCTGACCATGCTGTCGATGCGCGAACCGTCGCCGGGTGCGAAGGATGCCCAGACATCGGCGTCGCCCACCTTCGCCTCGCCGGTGTCGTCGCGGCCGGTGGTGCCGATCGACTCGCGTTCCCACATCTCGCCGAAATCCGTCGCGTAGAGCTTCGCGATGTCGGCCGACTGGACGATGACGATGTTGTTGTCCTGTCGCCCCCAGGCGTCGTCGGTGAAGTTGGTCGAACCGGTCCACACCGTGGGCGTGAGCGCATTGGCGTCTCGGATGATGTATTTGTCGTGCATCAGGTGGCCGCTGCCGTCGATGCCCTCGACCTCGATGCTGCGGTCGAACGTGCCGGTAATGCCTTTCTGGGTATCGATCTCTTCGAGGATGCCTTTCTGGCGGATCCGGGGATCGAGCCGGCCGAGGAACGGATGCGACGGCGGCGGGGCCGGGTCCTGCCCGTGCACGGCGAACTGAGCCGCGGTAGTGCGGTGCTGCTTCGGCTTGAAATAGGCCAGCCGGACGATGATCCCGGCCTCGGCCTGCGCATTCAGGGCGTTCACCACCGTGTCGGCGGCGTCCCCGGTCAGCCGGAAATCGTAGATCGCGATGTCGAGCGTGGCTTTCGCCGCACCCAGGAACACCGCCAGCTTGCTGGCGACGGATTGAATCTGGGTGGTTCGGGTCGCGTCGTCGTCCGCCTGGGTCAGGAACGTGATGTCGATCCCGTCGGCCATGGCTCCCTCCTTGCTGGCGATATCGCCTTGCGGGGAGCCTAACGGATCGGGACGGGCGCAAATCCGACGATTGGATGAAAGCGATGCTGGGTTGGTCAGCCGGTGAGGCGCTTCCAGAAAAACACCGTGGCGTCCGGCGTGCCGTCGGCCAGCAGCGCAAACCCGGGAATACGCCCGACTTCCTGCCAGCCCGTCGACCGGTACAGCCACTCTGCCCGATCGCCGGCGCGGGTGTCGAGGGTGACCAGCTTCCGGCCGGCGCGCAGGGCCTCGGCCTCCAGGCGCTGCATCAGGACGCGGGCGAGGCCGTGGCGGCGGGCGTCCGGATGCACCAGCAGCTTCTCGACCTCGGCACGGTGCGGCTGGTTCTCGGCGCTGGCGAAGGCGAGGGTCACCGTGCCGGACAGCACCCCCTCCGCCCAGGCGGCAAGCAACACGCGGCGGCCGGCGGCGACATCCTTGGCGATGCGGCGCCAGAAGGCGCTTGCGGTATCGGGGGCGAGCGGCGGGAGGAAGGAGACACCCGCTCCCTCTGCCACGCAGGTCGTCAGGATTGCGCAGAGAAGCGGTTCGGCCGAGGCGGCTGCGGCGGCGTCCAGGACTTCCACCCCGTTCACCGGCTTGGCGTAGGCGAATTCCAGCGAATGGCAGGCGTCGGCCAGCACCCGGATCGGACCGGAGCGGACATAGGAGCGCTTCTCGTAGAACCGGTGGGCGCGGTCGAAGCGGGTGTCGGACCAGAGTTTAAGCCGTGTGGCGCCCGCTGCGATGGCATACGCCTCGGCCGTGTCGAGCAGGCGGTGGCCGAGGCCGTCGCCATGCCGCGCCGGGTGGACGTAGACACGGCAGATCTCCCAGGCGCCGGTGTCGCCCAACTTACGGGTGGCGATCATGCCGACGACCGCGCCGCCGGCCTCCGCCGCCCAGAGCGCGCCGCCCTGCTCGGCGTAGTACGTGGCGAGCGTGCGGAGTTCGGGCTCCTCCCCGTCGACGTCGAGATGGACACCGGGATATTGCGCCCAGCAAGTGCCGATCAGGGCGATGAAGCCGCCGGCATCGGAGTCTCTGCCGGGGCGGATGATTGAGTGTGCCGACATGTCTCCATGGTCTCCCGTTGCCGGTGGTCGGGGCAAGGGAGGTCCGCGTAGTTTCTCCCCCTCC
>JARLIJ010000095.1 GCA_031291795.1 Acetobacteraceae bacterium
CATGCGTCCCGTGTATCCAGGCGGGGGTGCCGCCCAGCAGGTGGAACACCGCCTCCCGCACCGCACCGTCGGCAATCGCCTCGGCCATCGCGGCGTTGCGCAGGTTGCCGGCAAGCTGGGCCTCGGAGCGCCCGGCCGACAGCAATTGCGTCAGGATCAGCGACAGCAGCACCAGCGACCACAACACCAACAGCAGCGCGAACCCGGCTTCCCGCGCGGTTGCGCGCAGTCGCGTCACGGCTCCAGGCCGAGCTTGTTGCGCACCTTCCGGTTCGGGTCGTCCGATCCGGTCGGGCGCAGCCCCTGCAGCATCGCCGGCACGTTCGCCGCGCTCGGCAGGTTTTCCCGCAGGTCCTGCGTCAGGGCCAGCGCCTCCCGCTGGTCGTGCACCACGTGCGGCGTGATCAGCACCATCAGTTCGGTGCGCGTCCGGCTGTTGTTCTGCTGTCCGAACAAGGCGCCCAGGACCGGAACGTCCTTCAGGAACGGCACGCCCTGGTTGCTGCGCGTGACGCTGTCCTGGATCAGCCCGGCCAGTCCGATCGTCTGGCCGTCCTGCACCACCACACGCGATTGCACGTCGCGCTGCAGGAAGGTTGGCGATGTGATGCCGCCGGTGCTGATCTGGGTGGTCGCAGAGGTGTTCACGTTGCTGACCTCCTGCGCGATGTCCAGCGTCACCAGGCCATCGGTGTTGACCCGCGGCGTCACCTCCAGGATCACGCCGGTCTGCTCGTACTGCACCGAGTTGATCACCTGCGCTGTGCTGGTCAGCGTGCTTTGCGCCTGCTGCGTCAGGTACGGCACCAGGTCGCCGACCTCCAGCCGCGCCGGCTGGTTGTCCAGCACCATCAGTTCGGGCGAGGACAGCACGTGCACGGTGCTGACCGCCTGCAGCAGGTTCAGCGCCACCTGGCTGGCGTTGCTGCCGGCGAGAAAGTAACCGGTGAAGTTGCCGGTGGCGTTGAACACTTGGCTCAGCGTGCCGTTCAGGCCGCCGGATTTGAAGAAGAACTGCGTGCCGTATTGCAGCGCATCGTTCAGCTCCACCTCGGCGATGACGGCATCGATGCGGACTTGCAACGGGAGAATATCGATCTTGTGCAGCATCGCCTCGACCGTATCGAGTTCCTGCGGCGTGCCGTAGATCAGCAGCGCGTTGTTGCCGTTGTTTGGAATGATCCGCATGGAATCGGGCGACCCGCCGCCGCCGCTGCTGGCATCGAGCCCACCGAGCAACGGATTGGCGGAAGTTTGCGAGGCGTCGGCTGACGGGGCGGAGGCACCGGGCGTACCGCCGCCGACCGGCCCGCTGCCCATTCCGCCACCGCTGGAACCCAGGCCGCCGAGGCTGCCGCCGCCGATGCCGCCGACCCCGCCGCTGCCGGCACCGCCCTGGCCGATGCTGCTGAGCCCGCCGCCCTGCCCGCCATTGGCGTTGCCGATCTGGTGCAGTTGCGCCGTGCTCGATGGCTGTGCGGTGACGTGGTCCGGTGTGAACGCCTGCTGCAACACATAGGCCACGTCGTTGCTGCGGCCGTTCTGCAGGAAGTAGACGTGCCAACTGCGCACGGTGGCCTGCCGCCGGCGCTGGATCAGCGCGAAGATACGCCGCGCCGCATCGATCGTGCGCGGTTCCGGGGCGGTGACCAGCACCGCGTTGATCCGCTCCATCGCCGCGATGTGGACCAGGCCGGTGCCGGCAGCAGCCGCGCCCCCCGCACCGGGCGCGCCGGCCGTGCCCATCGCCTGCTGCAGGGCCGCGGCGACCTCGCGCGCATTGCCCTGGCCGGCGGGCAGCAGGGCGATCGACTGGTTGGCGAGGGTATCGACGTCGAATGCCCGCACCAGGTTGGCCAGCGCCTCGCGCGCACCGGGCTCGCCGGCCACGACGACGGCATTGCTGCCGGATTCGGCGGCCAGCCGCGCGGCGGTGCCGGCGAATGGCTGCAGCACCTTCACGAGCTGGTCGGCCGCGGCGTAATGCAGCGGAACCACCTGGTCCCCGGTATCGGCCGGCGAGCCGGCGAGGCCCAGCGACGCGCCGGCTGCCGCGGCGGGCAGCACGCGATACAGCGCGCCGGACCGCACCAGCGTGGCGCCGGTCTGACTCAGCAGGACCTGCAGGGTTGGCAGCAACTCGCTGCGCGGCACCGGCACGGCGGTGTGCAGCGTCGCGCTGCCGTGCACGGCGGGATCGATCGTATAGTTCGCATGCAGCAGGCCGCCGAGGATCTGCGCCGTGACCTCGCGGATATCGGTGTCGGCGAAGTCGAGCGAGACGTTGGCTCCAGTGCTGGCGATGGTCGGCTGGGTCGATGCGGTGGCCTCGCTGCGGCCCGGCGCATAGCTGACCGCTGCGGCGCCCGACGACTCCGGGCTACCGACGCTGCCGCTTTGCCGCGGGGCTGCCGCACCGAGCGTGACGGGCAGCTGACCAAGGGGCTCGACCGCGGGCGGCGGGCCTGCGCGCGTACACCCGACCAGCAATGCCACGGTTATCCCCCCAAGCAGCGCCCGCATCAGCCGCCCACGCATGGCCTGGCATCCTTCCACGTCAGGCTTCGTTCTGTCGGCCACGCTGTCTCCTTTGTCACGGCGTCTTGGGGTGGAGTGTCATAGGGTGAGGCATCGCGGGTCCGGCCCCATGCGCATCGGGACAGGATCGCACCGCAAATCGTTCTCCCTCTCCCTCGAGGGGAGAGGCAGCATTCTCAGCCGCGGCCACATTATCCCGATGCGCATGGGGCTCGCCCCCGCGCCGGTTCGATACGATTTGCTGCATCGTCATCGCGCCTGGGCGCTCACCTCGACCCGCTGGTCGACCCGCTGGTCGGTGTGCGCTTCGCTGCCTTGCGCTGGCGCCTCGCGCCCCGGCCGGAACCCGAACACGACAAAGCTGGCTTCGATCGGCGGGGCGGCAGCGGCGGACGGTCCCGCCTGTCCGCGGGCGGTGGCGTGCAACTGCAGGTCGTCGACCAGCAGCCGGATCTGGCTGGCCTCCGCTGCCTCCAGCATGGCGATCAACACCGGCCAGTCGGCGCCCAGGGTGACGCGCAGGCCGATCCGGCGGAACGCGCCCTGCTGCTGGCCGGGCAGCGTCTCGGCGCTGGCCAGCGTGGCGCCGGCGGCACTCGCCATGTCCTGCACCATGCCTTGCAGCGCGGCGCCGGCGATCGCGTCGCTGTCCCCCGCCAGCAGCGCATTGGGCGCAGGCCCGTCATGGCCGGCAGCCCCGACCGCGCGGTGCAGCGCGGGCAGTTCCGCCGCCAGCCGCGTCATGCGCAGCAGCAGCGCCTGCCGATCGGTCAGGCGTTGGGCGCGGGCGTCGTACCA
>JARLIJ010000011.1 GCA_031291795.1 Acetobacteraceae bacterium
GGGGTGTTCGTCAGCCGGATCCGCAAGGACCCGACGGTGGAGCACGGCCTGTCCTTCTGGTGCGTGTCGGACAACCTGCGCAAGGGCGCGGCGCTGAACGCGGTGCAGATCGCCGAGACCCTGATCGCGCAGGGCTTGCTGACGCAGAAAGCAGCCTGATTCAGGCTGTTACGGGCCGATCGCCTGGCGGAAGCCGGCGATCGGCGCCATCCGTGGCGTGGAAACGCCGCAGCGGACCAGACCACATTGTCTCGCCTGGCGGCACCAGCCGTTGAGGCCGGGCCGCAGGCGCGTGCGGTTGCAACCGCCCCGGCGACCCTCGATACGTTGCTCCCCTCCGCCGGACATCCGATCAAGTGCGGCCCGCGAGGCGGCCCCCTGCGTTGACCCTGCCCATGGGCAAGGGTAAGCAGCCGTAACGGCCGAACGCCGGTAGGGCGTCGGCAGGAAGGAGCATTCCGTGAGAGACGTACGCGACGCGCTCTATGTGGCGCGCAACACGGACGGCAAACTTGTCCGTCGCCCGATGTCCCCGCACCTTCAAATCTGGCGCTGGCCGATCGCAATGGCGGTCTCCATCACCCACCGCGTCACCGGCGTGGGGCTTGGCATCGGCACCCTGCTGCTGACCTGGTGGCTGGTCGCCGCCGCCACCTCGGACGCCGCGTTCGATTTCATCCAGTGGTTCCTCGGCACGCCGATCGGCATCTTCGTGCTGTTCTGCTGGACCCTGTCGTTGCTGCTGCACTTGTGCAGCGGCATCCGGCACCTGGCATGGGACGCCGGCTTCGGTTTCGAGCCACAGGCCTACCGCCTGACATCCTGGATCGTGTACGCCGTCGGCATCGCAGCCACCGTGCTGATCTGGATCGTCGGCCTCGTGATCTGGTGAGGATGCACCATGTCTGACACAAGCCGCTCCCCCCGCGTCGACATGCGGCGCTCCCCGCTCGGGCGCGCCCGCGGCCTCGGCGCCGCCCATTCCGGATCCGCCACCTGGTGGGCCCATACGCTCAGCTCCATCGCCCTGGTGCCGCTGACGCTGTGGTTCATCTGCGGCATGGTCCGCATGGTCGGTGCCTCGCGTGACGACGTCGTTGCCTGGCTGAGCCGCCCGCTGCCGCTGGTCCTGATGCTGGTCCTGCTGCTGATGACCTTCCACCATATGAAACTCGGGCTGGAGACGGTGGTCGAGGACTACATCCACCAGCCGGTCGCACGCCTGACCATGCTGCTGTCGATCAAGGCCGTGACGCTGTTGCTGGGCCTCGCCTGCATCGTCTCGGTCCTTCGGATCGGCCTGTAGCGCGAGGAGATCCCCGATGAACGCGATCACGATGCCGTCGTCCCGCGCCTACAACGTGGTGGACCATACCTATGACGTGGTGGTGGTGGGCGCCGGCGGGTCCGGGCTGCGCGCCACCTTCGGCATGGGCGCCGCCGGGCTGAAAACCGCCTGCATCACCAAAGTCTTCCCCACCCGCAGCCACACCGTCGCGGCACAGGGTGGCGTCGCCGCCTCGTTGGGCAACATGGACCCCGATGAGTGGCGCTGGCACATGTACGACACCGTCAAGGGGTCGGACTGGCTGGGCGACCAGGACGCCATCGAGTACATGTGCCGTGAGGCGGTGCCGGCGGTCTACGAGCTGGAGCACTACGGCGTACCGTTCAGCCGTACCGAGGAAGGCAAGATCTACCAGCGCCCGTTCGGCGGCCACATGACGGACTACGGTGCCAAACCGGCCCGGCGCGCCTGTGCCGCCGCGGATCGCACCGGCCACGCCATCCTGCACACGCTGTATCAGCAGAGCCTGAAGCACGACGTCGAGTTCTTCATCGAGTACTTCGCCCTGGACCTGATCATGGACCAGGAAGGCGTCTGCCGCGGCGTCATGGCGTGGAACCTCGAGGACGGCACGCTCCACCGCTTCCGGGCGCAGATCGTCGTGCTGGCAACCGGCGGCTATGGCCGCGCCTTCCTGTCCTGCACCTCTGCCCATACCTGCACCGGCGACGGCAACGGCATGGTGCTGCGCGCCGGCCTGCCCTGCCAGGACATGGAATTCGTGCAGTTCCATCCGACCGGCATCTTCCCTGCCGGCTGCCTGATCACCGAGGGCGCCCGGGGCGAGGGCGGCTACCTGACCAACAGCCAGGGCGAGCGGTTCATGGAGCGCTATGCTCCGACCGCCAAGGACCTGGCCAGCCGCGACGTCGTCTCCCGTTCGATGACCATCGAGATCGCCGAAGGGCGCGGCTGCGGCCCGAACAAGGACCACATCATGCTCCATCTGGAGCATCTCGGGGCCGACCTGCTGCATGAGCGGCTGCCGGGAATTTCCGAGACGTCGAAGGTGTTCGCCGGCGTCGACGTGACCAAGGAGCCGATCCCGGTGCTGCCGACCGTGCACTACAATATGGGCGGCGTGCCGACCAACGTGCACACCGAGGTATTGCGGCCGACCCGCGACAACCCGGATGCCATCGTCCCCGGCCTGATGGCGGTGGGTGAAGGCGCCTGCGTCTCGGTCCATGGCGCCAACCGGCTGGGCTGCAACTCGCTGCTGGACATCGTGGTGTTCGGGCGCGCTGCGGCGAACCGCGCGGCGGAGCTGATCCGGCCCGGCGCGTCGCAACCGTCGCTGCCGCCCAAGGCCGGCGAGGCCTCGCTGGACCGGTTCGACCGCACCCGTCATGCCAAGGGCGGCACGAAGGTGGCCGACCTGCGGCTGGACATGCAGCGCACCATGCAGATGCATGCCGCCGTGTTCCGCAACAGCAAGACCCTGACGCGCGGCGTGGCCGAGATGCAGCGGGTCTGGCGCGGCCTGGACGACATGTCGGTCACCGACCGCAGCCTGGTCTGGAACAGCGACCTGGTCGAAGCGCTGGAGCTGCAGAACCTGATGGGCAACGCCATGACCACCATGGTCGGCGCCGAGGCCCGCTCCGAGAGCCGTGGCGCGCACGCCCACGACGACTACCCGGAGCGCGACGATGTCAATTGGATGAAGCACACGCTCGCCTGGTGCGGCGACGACGGCAGCGTCTCGCTGGATTACCGTCCGGTGAAGATGCAGACCCTCACCAACGAGGTGTCGGTGTTCCCGCCCAAGAAGCGCGTCTACTGACGGATCGGAAAGCACACGATGGTCGAGTTCGCCCTCCCCCGGAACAGCAAGATCGGCACCGGGAAGACCTTCAAGGCCCCCGCCGGCACCAAGCGCGTGCGGGAGTTCAAGATTTACCGCTGGAACCCCGATGACGGGCAGAACCCCCGTCTCGACACGTTCGAGATCGACATGGACCGGTGCGGGCCGATGGTCCTGGACGCGCTGATCAAGATCAAGAATGAGATCGACCCGAGCCTGACGTTCCGCCGGTCGTGCCGCGAGGGGATCTGTGGGTCCTGCGCCATGAACATCGATGGCGGGAATACGCTGGCGTGCCTCAAGCCGATCGAGGACGTGAAGGGCGCGATCAAGATCCATCCGCTGCCGCATATGCCGGTGGTCAAGGACCTGATTCCCGACCTGACCCAGGCCTATGCGCAGCTGCATTCGGTGCAGCCCTGGCTGCAGGCCGACACCGCGCCGCCACCCGATGGCGAACGGCTGCAGAGCAAGGAAGAGCGCGCCAAGCTGGATGGGCTGTGGGAGTGCATCCTGTGCTTCTGCTGCTCCACGAGCTGCCCGAGCTACTGGTGGAACGGCGATCGCTACCTGGGGCCGGCAGCGCTACTGCAGGCCTATCGCTGGATCGCCGACAGCCGCGACGAGAAGACCGGGGAACGGCTGGATGCGTTGGAAGATCCGTTCAAGCTGTATCGCTGCCACACGATCATGAACTGCACCGACACCTGCCCGAAGAACCTCAACCCGGCCAAGGCGATCGGGGAGATCAAGCAGCTCATTGCCGAACGGGCGATGTAGCAGGCGCCGCACGGCAGGATCTACTCCCTCTCCCCTTGCGGCCCAAGCCCGCAAGGGGAGAGGGAGTAGATTCTGCCGCCTGCCGTCCCTCAGGCCGCCATCGTCAGCCGCTTGACGAACGCCGACCACCGATGCCGGCGCAGCTCGCTGCGGGCCTTCTCGTCGCTGGTCATGTAATTCAGCTGCACGCTGTAGCGCTGCCCCACAAATGTCCGGTGGCCGTGCCAGGTGGTCGGACCGTTCGGGAACACCAGCAGCGTGCCGTTCACCGGGGGCACCTCCACAGCGTAGTCCTCCAGGTCCTGCGGGCCGCGCAGCAGGCGCAGGCAGCCTTCCTGGCGGCCGAACGCCTCGGTCGCCTGGTTGAGATACAGCAGCACCGTCACCCGCTTGGCGGTTGAATCGCAGTGGATCCGGCCGTCCTTCGCCTCGGTCCGCCCGCGCATGGTCACCATGGTTGGCGCGCCCTCCAGGTCCAGGCCGAACAGCCCGGCGATCGCGGTCCGCAGCCGCGGGCCTTCCATCTCCGCCATCAGCGCACGCGCCGCCGGCCCCAGCCGGATGGAGTCCACCGGGAACGAGCCGCGCTTGCCAAGCGGAGGGAGGTCGCCGAGCACGGCGCTCAGGCTGGCGGGCGGGACGAAGTCCGGCACCACCACATGCGGGTAGGGGGCGGTTGCCACCGGGGTCGCTGCCAGCTTGGCGTAGTCCAGCTCGATCATCCACCTCTCCTTCGTCGCGCCCATTACCATGGAACGCAGTGCATTGAACCGGGCGCGGGCCCCGGTGCGTTGAACGCAGCGCATGGACAAGCTATCTGCCATGCCGACCATGGATAGCATCAGCCCCGACGCCGCCGTCGTGCGCGGCCCTTTGCCTGCCTATCGCGCGATGCTGGCCGAGGGCGCATTGGAACCCGATTCCTCCCAACTGGAAGCCGCGGAGCGCCTGCAGGCGCTGTGGCAGCAATTGCGCGGCTACGATCCCCCTCCCCTGCCCGTCAACGGCGGCGGCCTGCTGACCCGCCTGCTCGGACGCAAGGCCCCCGATCCGGCGGCCGACGCGCCCCAGGGCCTGTATCTGGTGGGCGAGGTCGGCCGCGGGAAGTCCATGTTGATGGACCTGTTCTTCGACACGGCAGAAGTGACCCGCAAGAAGCGCATCCACTTCCATCGCTTCATACAGGACGCGCATGCCAAGGTGCACGCCTGGAAGCGCGCCCACCCGGACACCACCGACCCGATACCGCCGCTGGCCGATGCCATCGCCGCCGAAGCCGCGCTGCTGTGCTTCGACGAGTTCCAGGTCAACGATATAGCCGACGCCATGATCCTCGGCCGGCTGTTCCAGGCGCTGTTCCAGCGCGGCGTGGTGGTGGTGGCGACCTCCAACGTCCGGCCGGACGACCTGTTCAAGAGCCAGCCCGGCCGCGACGCCTTCCTGCCGTTCATCGCACTGATCAAGCAGCGGCTCGACGTGTTGCTGATGGATGCCGGCCGCGATTTCCGCCGCGAGCGGCTCCGCGGCATGCGGACCTGGGATGTGCCGGCCGACGCGCTCTCCGCCCGCGCGCTGGACGAGGCCTTCGCCACCCTCACCGGCGATGCCACGCCGACGCCGGTCACCCTCACGGTGATGGGGCGGGACCTCGTGGTGCCGCTTGCCGCCGAAGGCGTCGCCCGGTTCGACTTCGCAACCCTGTGCGGCACGGCGCTGGGGGCCGGCGACTACCTCGCGATCGCCAGCACCTTCCATACCCTGGTGCTTGACGACATCCCGCGCCTGTCCACCAACAATTTCGATGAGGCACGTCGTTTCATTACCCTGGTCGACGCGCTGTACGACCAGCGGGTGAAGCTGGTGGCATCGGCCGACGCCCAGCCGGACCAGCTCTACAAGCGCGGCGAGGGCGCGAAGATGTTCGAGCGCACCGCGTCCCGCCTGGACGAGATGCAGAGCCAGGACTGGATCGCCCTGCCCCACCTGGCCTAGGCTTCCCCTCGTTCCGAAGAGAACGAACGGGGGGAAACCATACGATGCTTCGAAGGCGCGGCTTCATTGCCGCCACGGCCGCAGTGCTCGCCGCCCCGGCCATCGTCCGCGCTGAAGCCAGCCGGGTGCTCAAATTCATCCCGCAATCCGACCTGACGGTGATCGATCCGGTCTGGAGCACGGTCTACAACACCCGCAACCACGGCTACATGGTGTTCGACACCCTGTTCGGCATGGACGGCGCCTACCGCATCCAGCCGCAGATGGTCGGCGGCGTGAAGCTGGAGGAGGACGGCCGCCGCTGGGACCTCACCCTGCGCGACGGGCTGCTGTTCCATGACGGCACCCCGGTGCTGGCGCGGGACTGCGTCGCCTCGATCCGCCGCTGGGCCGCCCGCGACGCGCTGGGTGGCACCCTGATGGCCGCCACCGACGAGCTGTCCGCAGCCGACGACCAAACCATCGTCTTCCGCCTGAAAAAGCCCTTCCCCCGCCTGCCCTACGCGCTCGGCAAGACCTCCACGCCGATGTGCGCGATGATGCCGGAACGGCTGGCCGCCACCGATCCGTTCAAGCAGCTGACGGAGATGACCGGCAGCGGCCCGTACCGCTTCAAGGCCGATGAGCGCCGCTCCGGCGACCGCACGGTCTATGAGCGCTTTGCCCAGTACCGCCCACGCGAAGGCGGCACGCCCGGCTGGACCGCCGGCCCGAAGGTCGCGTCGTTCGACCGGATCGAATGGATCACCATCCCCGATGACAGCACCGCCGCCGGCGCGCTGCAGGCCGGCGAGGTCGACTGGTGGGAACTGCCGACCGACGACCTGCTGCCGGTGCTGCGCCGCGCGGGCAAGATCCAAGTGGAGATCAAGGACCCCACCGGGGTGATGGGCTTCCTGCGGATGAACTGCCTGCATCCGCCGTTCGACAACCCGGCCGTCCGCCGCGCGCTGCTAGGTGCCATCGTCCAGGAAGACTACATGACCGCCATCGCCGGCACCGACCCGAAGATGTGGCGCACCGGCGTAGGCGTCTTCTGCCCCGGCACGGACCTGGCGACTGACGTCGGAATGGAGGTGCTGACCGGCAAACGCGACCTCGGCCGCGTCAAGGCCGAAATCCGCGCCGCCGGCTACACGGATGCCCAGGTCGCGCTGATGGTCCCGACCGACACGCATTACCGCAAGGCGATGGGCGACGTCGGCGCCGAGATGCTGCGCGCATCCGGGATGAACGTGGACTACCAGGCGGTGGACTGGGGCACCGCCGTGGTGCGGCGGGAGAACAAGGGCCCGGTCGATAAAGGGGGATGGAGCGGGCTGTTCACCACGCTCTCCGGCCTCGACCTGCAAACCCCATCGGGCCACGCCTTCCGCACCAATGGCGAAAAGGGCTGGTTCGGCTGGCCTGACAGCCCCCGGATCTACGCGCTGCGCAACGAATGGCTCGACGCGCAGGACCTTGCGACGGAGCAACGCCTCGCGGTCGAGATCCAGAAGCAGTGGTGGATCGACGTGCCGCATATCCCGATCGGACAGTGGTTCCAGCCAACCGCCTGGCGGAACGGCCTGACCGGCATGCTGGACGGCTTCCCGATATTCTGGGGCATTCGACGCGCAGCATAGCGGCCAGCAAGCTGCTTCCTTTTTCGACCCAAAAATGGTAATTATTGGACTTTCAGAACTCGGAGCATCGCCGTGCGCCATTTGCTGACGGTTGCCCTCGTAGCGACCACGCTCATCACACCGCTCGCCGCGCTGGCCCAGCAGGCGCCCCCGACCGCCGATCAGATCGCCAGGGCGCTCAGCCGGCCGGCGGCGCCACAGCTTGCGGCACCGCAATTTACCGCACCGCTCGGTCCGATCGGAGGCGAGCCGCTCCAGGTCACCGCCACCATGCTGAAAGGCCCGACTCGCGGCATCATCCCGGCCCAGCCCACAACGCCACGGGTCGCGTCGGCCCCCGCTGCCGCTTCCGCCGCCACCCCCTGCCCGGCCGGCAGCGGCGTCTGCGCACTCAACATCGAATTCGAGACTGGCTCCGCCAGCCTCACCACCGATGCCCAGACCACGCTCGACAATCTCGGCAAGGCGTTGGCCAGCCTGCAAGGGTCCGGCTTCCGCTTCCGGGTGGAGGGCCACACGGACACCGTGGGAGCCGATGCCTACAACCGGACCCTGTCGGAAGAGCGGGCGGACACCGTCACCGCGTATCTCGCCGAACATTACGCGATCGACCGCGGCCATCTGCAGCCCATCGGCATGGGCAAGGACCACCCGCTGGTCCAGACGCCGGACCAGACCCCGGAGCCGCGCAACCGGCGCGTCCAGGTGATCAACCTCGGCGCCTGATCAGGGCGGCATCAGGCCGTCCGGCGGACCACATCGGTGAAACTGCACGCGCCGGCGCGTGCGGCGGTGTTGGTGGCATGCGTCGCGCTTGCGGGCGGCACCGTTGCGTGGCTGACCTCCCTCCCCACGCCACGGCACGCGGCGGAGCATGTGGCGGCAGCAACCGCCATCCCGGTCGACCCAGCCTCGATCGAGGCCATCGCGCGCCGACCGCCCACCGAAACCACGTTATTTCGCCTGCAGGAAGCGCCCGCTGTGCTGGTGATCGCCTTCGGATCGCAACATGAGCAGGCACAGGCGCTCAATCGTGTGGCCGCGCTGGTCGAGAAAGCCGGCTTTCCGCACGACCGGGTACTGACCGAGGCCGAATTCGCCGCGCGACTACAGGCGCAGGCGACCGAACCGGACGATTTCTACGACGGGCACGACTACCGGGCCGCCGACCTGGCCCGCTTCTTCGCGCTTGCGGCACGCGACCAGGTATCGCTTACCCCGCAGGAACGCTGGGTACGGGATATCGTGCTCCAGGAGGGCTGGCTGGCGCCGGATGCGGTCGGGGCACTCATCTCGCTCCCCCCGGCGATCGACCGCATCGACGCCGTGGACCGGGCAACCATTCTGCGACATGAGTTGTCCCACGCCGCCTATTTCACCGATCCGGCCTACCGCGCCTACACGATCCGTCTTTGGACGACGGCCCTGACCGAAGCAGAACGCGCCGCCATTCGTGCCTGGCTTGCCGAACAGGGCTACGATCCCTCTGATGAGGACCTGATGCGCAACGAGGCGCAGGCCTACCTCCTCCACACCGTCAACCCGCGCTACTTCGCCCCCGCGATGATCGGCATGGCGTCCGCGCGCTACACCGCCCTGCGCGCCGACCTCATCGATGGCATGCAAGAGGGCTGGCTGAAGGCCAGCGCGCGCACCCTGGAACCGCCGCCCCCGCAGCCACGGCTCAGCGTGCCGCCGTCTCCAGCACCAGCGCACCAGCCGCCACCCGCTCCCCTCGCCGCGCAGCCTCCACGGCCGCCGCGTGCAGCGCATGGAGATAGGGATCGGCCGGCTCCTGGCCTGCACGTGTTCCCGGCAGCAGCGTCCGCACCGACACGGTGACAAGCACCATGTCGGTGCCATACGGTTCGCCGACGCTGCCGATTACGCCGTCGCCTGCCGGCCCCAGTGCGACCCGCTCCCCTGCCGCCCAGCGATGCACGTCGCCAGCGGCGGGATCGAGATGCACCACCGTCTGGCCTTGGTCCGTGATGTAATCGAGCCGCACCTCACCCGCGAAATCCGGCATTCGCAAAGCCACGCGGATCGCCTCGCCGGCGAGCAGGCGCGCGCGGGGGTCCGCCAGTGCCAGCCGCAGAGCTCCAGGCTCCGCGCCACGCATGAGGTCCGCGGCCTGGCACAGCGCTCCGACGGCGGGAAAGACCTGCAATGCGTCACGGGCGACCTCGCCCGTGTAGGCGGCCAGCAGCGGCGCCAATGCCGTGCGCGCCGTGTCGTCTCCCACGATGCCGCGCAGGCTCACCAGCGGCGGGTCGCGCTGCACGGCTGCCGTGATGGCTGCACACGGCAATTGGCCGAGCGCCGGGACGAGGCGCGCATCCAGTTTGGGTGGCCAGGCCTCGGGCGTCGGCGCGGCAGGGCTTTTTTCAGCCTGCCCGGTTGCCGGCGCCGACGGCTGTCCGGCGGCCGCCGGCGTGGCTGGCTGGCTTGCGAGCGGTGCGCCCGGTTGGCCAGCAGCCAGAGCTGCCGGCTGGATGACGGCCGGCGCTGCCGGCCGACCGGCAGCCGGGCTGGCTGGCTGGCTGGCAGCTGAAGCAGCCGGACGGTCGGTCCCGACAGCGGGCGGCGACGCTGATGCGACGGAGCGGTCCCCGCCCAGGCGCCCCGCTCCAAGGAAATGCCAGGCCATGCCGCCCAGCGCCGCAACCGCGGTCAGTCCCGCCAGGACCAAACCGATCCGCCGCACGTTGGACGTGGGGGGTGCCGGCACCAAGCTGGCCGTCAAGGCCGCCGCGAAGGCTTCGGCATTGGGGAACCGGTCGACCGGCTGCTTGGCCATGGCGCGCAGAACCACCGCGTCCAACGCCGGCGGCACCGCCGCTCCGGCGCGCGACGGCGGCACCGGCTGTTCAGTGCGCACCTGGTGCATGACCGCGAACAGGTCGCCCTCGAACGGCTTCCGGCCGGTCAGCAACTCGTAGAGCACCACCCCGCACGCATAGAGGTCGCTGCGCGCGTCCACCGGTGCCCGCGATTCGAATTGTTCGGGCGACATGTAGGTGGGCGTGCCGATCAGAGCGCCCTGTGCGGTCAGGTCGCTCGTCTCGGTCCGCGCGATCCCGAAATCCGTCAGCTTCACCGCCCCGTTGCGGCTCAGCATCACGTTGCCCGGCTTGATGTCGCGATGCAGGACGCCGGCGCGATGGCACGCCGCCAACGCCAGCAGCATCTCCTGCACGATCGCCACCGCCCGTTCCGGCGTCATCGTCTCATTCCTCTGGCGCAGGTCCTGCAGCAGGGCAGCCAGGCTGTCGCCGTCGACGAACTCCATGACCAGGTAGGCGGCGCCGGCTTGCTCGCCGTAGTCGTAGACGCTGACCACGCCGGAATGCCCCAGCCGGCCGGCGATCTGCGCCTCCCGCCGGAAGCGCGCCCGCAACTCCTGCTGCTCCGCGTCGGTCCGCCCCAGAAGCTGCACCCGCTTGATCGCGACCCGGCGCATCAGGTCGGGATCCCAGGCGTGGTAGACCACCCCGGAGGCACCGCTGCCGATCGGTCCGCGCAACTCGTACTTACCCAATGTCGACGGCACCGGCGGCAGCTCCCGAGGCTCCGTCAGCGGATCATAGTCCGGCACGTACACCCCGCGAAGGGACCGCGGCCCCGCCACCCTCGCCGATCAGCGCCAGGGGGGCCCAATAGAATGGGTGGGCCAGTGCCGCGACCGGTCCGTGCGCCTGGGCCAGCAAGGCACGCTGCTGGGCCGCCAACGCGGCGGCCAGCCCCTGGTCGGGCGCCTGGTGGAAGCGCTGCATCGTGCCCGCCACCAGGATCGTGGTCACCTGATCGTTCACCGCCCAATGTGTCACCATCAGCGCACGCGCGCCGGCGAAGAAGAAGCTGCGCGCCAGGCCGGACAGGCTTTCGCCGGCCGGCAGGCCGTCCGCGCCGCTCGTATTGCAGGCCGACAGGATGACGACGTCCGCATCCAGGTCCCATTGCGCGATCTGCGAGGCGGTCAGCAGGGCGCTCGATGCATCCGCGGCGCCAGGCACGGCCGAGGCCAGGATGGCGGGTTCGCTCTGGCAATTCAGGTCAGTCGGCAGCAGGCCATGGGTGGCAAAGTGCAACACCCGGAAGTCCTTCAACGGGCGGCGCAGCACGGCGTCGCGCGTGAACGCCGCCCCCAGCGCTTCCTCCTGCGCGGCGCCGCCAAGCCGCTGGCGCACCAGTTCGATCTCGGCCCGTGCGCCCGGCAGGCGTGGCAATCCGCTCAGCAGCATTGCACTGCGCTGGCAAGCCGCGGCGGGAAAGCTGGCGGCAGCCTGTTTGGGCGTCACCGGCACCGGGTCGCCGAACCCGATCCACGGTTGCGCCGCCCGCGAGGCGCCCGCCAGCCGGCGCAGGCTGACGAAATTGGCCGGCGCGGGCACATGGGCGATGGTCATGCGCTGCACCAGCCACGGCGCCTGCGCGAGGTCGCCACCCGCAGGGCCGCTCAGCAGCAGTCCGAACGGGATCGACAGCAACGGCCCGGACGGCGCGACGACAAGGCGATCCGCCCCGGCAAGCCGGGGCTCGACCGGCGCAAGCGTCGCCCGGTACAGTGCCTCGGCGGCCCCGGTGTCGAACGGCGGCGGCAGGCCATCCGCGCCCGGCTGCATGCTCGCGCGGATCTTTCCGACCAGCGCCTGCATCTGCGGCCGCCCGCCCGGGATCCGCGCCACGGCGATCCGACCGTCGCGCAGCAGCAGCGTCCAGCCGTGGTCCTCGCCCAGCACGATCGCCGCCAGCGCCTCATTCGGGCGCAGAACGGCGAACACGTCCTGCGCCGAGACCGCCGTTTCGACCAGTTGCCGGTAGTTCGGGGATGCGGTGCCAAGCGCGGCTTCTGCATCGGATTCCGCGGCCTCCGCCAGCTCGACAGCGTGGGTGAGGTTGGCAAGCGACGACCCTGCCGGGGTGGCACCGGCATGCTGCGCCTCCTCGGCGGCATCCAGCGACCGATAGAGGTCCTCCAGCGTACCCGCCGCGGCGTCGCGGCGCCGGATCGCCTCGCCGACCCGGGTATCGTGCTGCGCCTCCGACAGGCGCGCCGCGGCCTCGGCGATCTGGGTGCCGGTGACGCTCGACTGGGCGAGTTGCGCGGCCGCGAACAGATCGGCCCGCAGTGCCTCGGCCGCCGCCGGCGTGGACGCGCCATCGGCTGCGGCGGCGAGCCCGTCCAGGCACGGCATCATCAGCTCGACCGAAGCGCCGCCGCGCAGCCTCTGCAGCAGGCCGACGGCACGGCGGCAGACCTGCTCCCCGTCCTCGGCCCGCCCCTGCCGGAACAGGCTCGCCGCCCGCAGCAGCTCGGTTTCCGCCACCGGGCGGCTGGTCGGGAAGACCTGGTTGAACGCACTGGCGGACCGGGTCAGCAGCGACAGGGCCTGAGCCGGCTCATGCTGCGCCTCGGCGATCATCGCCGAGGTGCGCAGGATGCGTGCCTCCAGCACCGCCTGGGCCATGCCATGCGTGTCGGCAAGCTGCTGCGCCGCCTGGTTCTCCTGCTGGCTCTCCGCCAACCGCCCAAGCCGCAACAGCGCCACGGCGCGGCTGCGTTTGGCGGAAATCAGGCCGAGCACGGCCGAGGCGCCGATCGGGTCCTGGAAGAGCTGCGCCTCGGCGAGGCCAGCGACCGCGGCTTCCAGGCCACGTGGCGCGGCCGTCCCAGCCGGCCGCGCAACCCGCTGGCCAGGGGGCGCCAGGGGGGCAAATCCCCGCTCCGCCTCATCGAACAGCACGATTGCCTCGGGCAAGCGGTTCTGGTTCAGCAGGCTGAGGCCGCGATACAGCGCCAGACGTGGCACGACGGTCTCGTCGGCCAAATGCGCCGTGCCGGCGCGCGATGCCGCAACCAGACGGGCAGCGGTTGCAAACACCGCGTCGCTTTCAGCGTACCGTCCCAGGTTGGAGAGCTGCAGGGCCTGATGCAGCAGCGGGTCGGCACGGGCCGGTGCGTCCGGTCCCTGGTAGCGCAGTTGCAATGCCGCCGCCTGGCGGAACGCGGCCTCAGCGGCAGCGAAGTTCTCGGTCAGGTTGGCCCGCACCCCGGCGACCATCAGGGTCTCATAGTCGCGTATGTCGCGCGAACTCACGGCCTGGGCGGCGGCACGCCGCGCGGCCAGCGCCTCATCCACCGTTTCCGCCTGGGCCGCCTCGGGTGGCAAGCGTCCGGCCATGACACCGATGCCACGCCGAAGGACCAGGGCAGCAGCGGGGTCGGCGTCGCCGTAATACGCCGTGCCGTCGATCACCACGGCCACCGCGACCCGCGACCAGCCGCCAATCCGGCGGCTGCAGTCCAGTGTAGCGGCCTGGGCACCGAACAGCGCCTCGCCCGCCGCCGGGCGGCAGTCGAAGCGTCGGTCCAACGCGGTGCGCCATGCGCTGGCCTGCACCAGCTGGCTTGCCGCCGCCCCGGCCGGCGCAATCCCCGCCACAACCCGCCCGCTGGGCTGACTCACATCGCCGCAATAGATCAGCGCCTCGCCGTTCGGCTGGCCCTGCTGGGTGCAGGCCATCCCCGATCCGTCATTGCCCAGCCCGATCGGGGTCGCGGAGCGGGGGGCTATGGCCGGGCCGGAACACGCGGCCAGCAGGAAAACGGCACAGGCGATGACACCGGGTCGCATCTCAGTAGTCCAGCTTCGACACATTGGGCAGGATCTGGAACAGATCCGGGTCGTCGGTCGGCACGCGGATCGGCGTGAATTCGACCGTGTCGAGGGGCTTTTGCACTGGCACCGGATCGCGTTGGACCAGGATGCAGTCCACCGACCCGATCGGACAGCCGTTGAGCAGGTAGGCGGCATTCTGTAGCGGCAGGATAAAAGCGTTTTGCGCCGCCGCCGCGCCGGACAGGCCGCCAATCGTGCCGAACAGGGCCGCGCCCCCACCGCTGCCGGTGTAAAAAAGATCGAGCCGCCCCAGAGTCAGGTTGGTCGCCGTGGCGATGCCGGCCTGCATGTTGAGGATCAGCCAGGTCTGCGGCGCAGCCACGGACGCGAGTGCCACGTTGCCGTTCGGCGACAGCTCCGCCACCGAAGCACCGCCCGCCGAACCGGCGATGGTCAGCGTCCCGGTCTGGCGGATGCTGGCGGCCGTCAGCAATACGCCGGCGCCGCCGTTCGAGGGCAACAGGCTGGAATCGAGGCCGACGCGACCGGTCGGTACAGTGCCACCGGTCAGCAGCGTGCCGCCATTGAGCGTGATGCTGCCCTGGGTTGTCAGGTCCAGCCGCTGGGCTTGCAGCGTGGCATTCGTCTCGGTGATGGCGCCACCGGTCGAGGTCAGGCTCACCAGGTTCGGCGCCGTCACGCTGCCGGTGATGCCGATCGATCCGGCATTGGTCACCGTGACGCTGGTCCCGGCGGTGATGGCGCCTCCGATGGCGAGGTTCGGCCGGTTGTTCAGCGTAAATGCCGTGCCGGCGCTGAAGTCGACCAGGCTGCCGACCTGGTTGGGGCCAGTCAGGTCGACGCTGGTCGCAGCGCTGCCGGTCAGGTGGGCGGTGGCGAGGATGCCGCCCCCCGCGATAGCGCCATCCGTCGTCGTGAGGATCAGGCTGTTGGTGCCGGTCAGGCTGCCTTCGACGAGCAGCGACCCGGCGGTGATCGTGACGCTTTGGGCCCGTATGCTGCCGGCGATCGAAAGCGCGGCGGGTTCGGACAGCAAGACAAAGCTGCCGCCATCGATCGTGCCGCTCACCACGGGGTCCTGGCTGTTCAAGAGGGTGAGACCGCCGGTCGCGGTGAAATCGCCGAACGCCTGGATCGCGTTGGTGCCGGCGATGCTGGCACTGGTGGCAGCGTGGCCGGAGAGCAAGCCCGCCCGGATGGTGCCGGTCTGCTGTATGCTGCCGGTGGTTGCGGTCAGCGCCACGCTGCCGGCGCCGTTCAGGAACCCGCCGAGGGTCAGTGCCTGGGCAGTCAGCGCGATGGCGTTGGCCGTGATGCTGCCCGGCACGGTCATCGTGCCGGCATCGGTGATGGTGACCGAAGGTCCTCCGTCGACCACGCTGGCAACCGTGAAGTTGGCTTGGTCGACCAGGGTCAGGCCGGCCCCGGCGGTGAAATCTCCCAGGGTCGCGATTGCGTTGGGCCCGGTCAGGCTGACGGCGCCGGCCGCCGTACCGGTCAGTTGGGCGGTGGTGAGGATGCCGGCCCCCGTGATGTCGCCCAAGCTGGTGAGGCTGACGGCATTCGTGCCAGTGAGCGCGCCGCTCAAGGCGATGCTGTTCGCGCTGAGCGTGACCGTAGGCGCATTCAGGCTGCCGGGGATGCTCAGCGCGCCGGTGTCGGTCAGCGTTGCCTGGGTTCCTGCGGAAACCGGACCGCCGATCGACAGGTCGGTAGTATCGTTGAAGATGAAACTGGTGCCGGCGCTGAGGCTGCCGAGGCTCGCGACCCGGTTGGCCCCGGTCAGTGCAATGCCGCCGACGGCGGACCCGCCGAGCAATGGCGTCGCGATGACGCCCCCGGCGGTGATCCCGCCCTGGGTGGCAATCAGCGACACGCTGCCGGTGCCGTCGATTCCACCGCTCACGTCGATCGCGGTACCGGTCAGGCTCACGGATGTCGCCGTGATGCTGCCGGGCAGGCGCAGCGCGCCGGCGTCGGTGATGGCCACCGCGGCGCCGCCATTCACCGTCCCGCCGACGGTGAGCGCGGCGGCATCGTTCAGGCTGAACCCGCCCGAGGTCGAGAAGTCGCCCAGATCGAGGATGACATTGGCTCCGGAAAGCGCGACCGTGTTGGCCTGGCCGGTCAGCATGGTGGCGCCCAGCACGCCGGAACCGCTGATGGCGCCGGCGGCGTAGAGCCGCAACAGGCTGGCCGACGCGTTGGCGACCATGGCGGTGCCGTTGACCCGGATCGCGCCGGCCAGGATGTCCGTGCCGTCCACGCTGCCCAGGGTCAGCGTGCCGGTGCGGATCGCGTCGAAGTCGCTCTGCAGCAGCGACAGCGTGCCGGAACCGCGGGTCGCATCCAGGCTGATCGTGCGGCCGGCCGTGGCCGGTGCGATGGCCACCTGCCCGCCCGGCGCCGAGACCGATCCATGCACTGCCAGCCCGTCCGCTCGGAAGGCAATGGTGTGGCCGGTGCCGGCAGCGACGGCGCCGGTCACGTCCAGGCTGCCCGCGGTGTAGAGCGCCAGGTCGGTACCGGCGGTCATCGGGCCGAGGGTGGCGATGACATTGCTGGTGGACGTGGCGCCGGTCAGGGCGATGCTGGTGGCGGCACTGCCGGAGAGCGTGCCGGCTCGCAGCACGCCGGTCTCGGAGATTGCGCCGGTGCTGGCCACCAGGCTGGTGCTGCCGGCGCCGCCGTCGCTGACCAGGCCGGAGATCGCGATGGCGTCGGCCGTCAGGCCGACGGCGATGGCGGAGCCCGATCGCGGCGCGATGGTGCCGGCGACCAGCAACGTGCCGGCATCGAGGATCTGGACGGCGCTGCCGCCGGCCAGCGTCCCGGCGACCGTCAGGGCCTGGCCGTCGCGCAAGGCGAAGCTGCCCGCAGAGAAATCGCCGAGCGTCGCCACCTGGTCAGTCGTGGCGCCGGCGCCCGACAGGCTGGCGGCCCCGAATGCCGACCCGGACAGCGTGCCGGCGATCAGCGTGCCGGTCTGGCTGATCGTCCCGCTGGTGGCGACCAGCGAGACCGTCCCGGCGCCGCCGTCGCTGACCAGCCCCGGCAGGTTCAGCGTCGTGGCGGTCAGCCCGACTGCGATGGACGCGCCGCCCAACGGCGCGATCGTGCCCCCGACCCGCAAGCTGCCGCTGTCCATGATCGTCACGGCGCCGGCGGCCAGCAACGTCCCCGAAACGGCCAGGTTCGCACCGTCGTTCAGCGTGAAGCGATTGGCGGCAAAATCGCCCAGCGTCGCGACATGGTCGATCGTTGGCCCGGCGCCGGTGAAGCTCGCATCGCCCGCTGCCGACCCGGACAACGTGTGCGCGATCAGCGTGCCGGTCTGCTGGATGTCCCCGGTCAGGGCGGTCAACGCGACGGTACCGGCGCCGCCATCGCTCAACAGGCCGGGGATGTCGATCGCATCCGCCGTGAGCGCGACCGCGATGCTGCTGCCGGTGGTCGGCACCAGGGCACCGGTGACGGACAATGTCCCGCTGTCGATGAGCGTGGCCGCATGGCCGACGGCGAGCGTGCCGGCCAGCGTCATGCTGCGCCCGTCGTTCAGGGTGAACGTGTCGGCCTGCCAGGTGCCCAGCACGTCCACCTGGTTCGTGGTCGGCGCGGCGCCGGTCAGCGTCGCCGAACCGGCCGCGGAGCCGGACAGCGTGCCGGCCAGCAACGTGCCCGTCTGCAGGATGCTGCCGGTGGTGGCGACCAGCGCGACGGACCCGCCGCCCGCGTCGACCAGCCCCGGCAACAGCAGCGTGTCCGCCGTCAGTCCCACGGCGATCGCGCTGCCGGTCGCGGGCGCGATCGTGCCGCCGACCGTCATGGTGCCGCTGTCGGCGATCGTGCCGCTGCTGCCGACGAGGACCGGCCCGGCGACCGACAGCGCGATCCCGTCACGCAAGGTGAAGGCATCGGCTGCCACGTTGCCCAGCGTGCCGATCCGGTTGGCGGTCGCGCTGGCACCCGTGAGGTCGATGTCGGCAACGGCCTGTGCGGCCAGCGTGCCGGCAAGCAGCGTGCCGGTTTCCACGACGCCGCCCGCCGTCGCGTCCAGCGCGACACTGCCGCCCGAACCGCCGCTCACGAGGCCGGTGATGCCAATCGCTGCCCCGGTCAACCCTACGGAAATCGCCGTCCCGCCGCCGTTCGGCTGGATCGTGCCCGCGACCAGCAGGCTGCCGCTTTCCACGATCGCCACGCTGCTGCTCGCCGCCAGGACTCCGGCCACGGTCAGCGCATGCCCGTCGTTCAGGGCGAAGCTGCCGGCGGCGAAGTCGCCCAGCGTCGCGACCTGGTCGATCGTCGCCCCGGCGCCGGCGAAATTGGCCGTCCCGGTCGCGCCGCCGGACAGCGTGCCGGCGATCAGCATGCCGGTCTGGTCGATGCCGCCCGAGGTCGCCTGCAGCGTCGTCGTGCCGCTGCCGCCATCGCTGATCAACCCCGGTAGCGTGAGACTGGCCGCCGTCAGCCCGATGGCAATGGCGGCCGTGTCGGACGGCGCGATGGTGCCGGCAACCAGCAGCGCCCCGGTATCGACGATCGAGACCGAGGTGGTGGCTGTCACCGTACCGGTGACGGCAAGGTCCTGGCTATCGGTCAAGGCGAAGGACGCGGCGGTGAAGTCCGCCAGCGTGCCGACGGCATTGCCGGGTCCGGTGAAGCTCGCGGCACCCATCGCCGACCCGGACAGGGTGCCGGCAATCAGTGTGCCGGTCTGGCCGATCGTCCCGTGCGTGGCAACCAGCGAGACCGTCCCGGCACCCCCGTCGCTGATCAACCCCGGCAAGTTCAGCGTCGTGGCGGTCAACCCGACCGCGATGGGCGAGCCGCCGAGCGGCGCGATCGTGCCGCCGACCCGCAGGCTGCCGCTGTCCACGATCGTCACCGCACTGCCGGCCAGCAGCGTCCCCTGCACGGCCAGGTTCGCACCGTCATTCAGCAGGAACGAGGCGGCCGCAAAATCGCCCAGCGTCGCAACCTGGTTGATTGTCGGCCCGGCGCCGATGAAGCTTGCATCACCCGCGGCCGACCCGGTCAGCGTGCCGGCAATCAGCGTGCCGGTCTGGCTGATCGTCCCGCCGGTGGCGACCAGCGAGGTCGTCCCGCCGCCGCCGTCGCTGACCAGCCCCGACAGGATGAGCGCGTCGGTGGCGGTCAGGCGGACCGCGATGTTGCCGCTGCTGGGCGCGATCGTGCCCGTGACCTGCAGCGTGCCCCGATCGAGCAGCGTGATGCTGCCGCTTGCCGTCACGTCGCCGGCGACGGTCAGGCCGATGCCGTCACGCAGGCTGAACGCTGTGGCGGTGAAATCGCCCAGGGTGGCCACATGGTTCACCCTCGAGCCCGCACCGTCCAGCGTGGCAGCCGTGATGGCCGCCCCGCTCAGGCTGCCGGTCAGGATCGTGCCGGTTTCGGCGATGCCGCCGGCGGTGGCAACCAGCGACAGGCTGCCCGCGGCGCCGGCGTTCACCAGGCCGGTGATATCGATCGCGCCGGCGGTCAGCCCGACCGCGATGGCGGTGGACACGCCGGAAGGCAGGATGCTGCCGGACACCGTCAGCGATCCGCCGTCGACGATCTGCACGCCGGCCGCGGCCAGGACGCCTGTCATGGACAGGTCACCGGTGTCGACCAGGTGGAACGTGCCGCCGGTCACCGTCAGGCTGGTGAGCATGCCGATCGCGTTGGCGGTACCGGCGAGGTCGACCGTCCCGTTCAGGCCGGCGACGCTGCCCAGAGAGGCGGCAATGATGGTGGCGCCCGCCGCCTCGGTCACGCCGCCGCCGATGGCGGTGAGGTCGAGCTGCGTCCCGCCGGCACCCAGCGTCGCGCCGCTGTTCAGCACGATACCGGTGGACGATCCGTCCAGCGCGATGGTGGCGCTGGTGACCACAGCACCGCTGTCCAGCGTCAGGCCGGTCCCGGACAGGCCAAGCGAACCGGTGGCGGCGACGCTGCCGGTCACCCGCAGCGGCTGCGCGCCGGTGCCGACGGTGATATTGGCCGCGCTCAGCGGGCCGGCGATGGTCAGGCCGGTGCCGTTCGTGTCGGCCAGGCTGAAATCGCCGCCGGTGACCACGAACCCGTCGAGCGTGCCGATCGCGTTTGCCGAACCGGCCAGCGCGACCGAACCAGTGACGCCCGACCCGCTCTGCAGGTGGGTGGCGGTGATCGTGCCACCGGTGCCCTCGGTGATGCCGCCGAGGCTGCTCAGGTCGACGGTGCCCCCGTTGAGCCACGCACCATCCTGGACCGCAATGCCGCCAGCGCCCGACGCCAGCGCAAGCGTACCGGTCGCGACCACCAACCCGGCCACCGTCAGGGTGCCCGCGCCGCCGATCGCGATGTCAACGGCCGAGATCGGGCCGCCCAGCGTCAAATTGCCGGTCTGCCCCGAATCGTTGAGGGCGAAGCTGGTGGCGGACACCGATCCGAGCGTGGCGATGGTGTTGGCGTCGGCCAGGCTGACGATCCCGCCGGCGCCAATCGCCAGGCTGGCGGCCGTGAGCGCGCCGCCGGTCTGCGAGATGCCGCCCTGGCTGTCGAGCTCCAACGCCGTCCCGGTGGTACCGAAATTGCCGGCCAGCACGATGCTGCCGGCCAGGGTGGTCGGGCTGGCACTGCCGGGCTGGGTCACGGCACCGAGGCGGACCGTCGTCGCGCCGATGCCGTCGAGCGAGGCCAGCAGCCCGCCGGACTGCCCCAGCGTCACGACCGTCCCGCTGGTGAAGGGCGCCAGCTCGAACAGGGTGCCGGTCACCGTGCCGCCCGTGGCAATACTCAGGCTGTCGGTCTGGATCGAGACCCGGCCGCTGCCCGCAAGCTGTCCGGCGGCGCCGATGTTGATGATTCCTCCGGCGCCGGACAGCAGGCTGACCGACCCACCGGTGGAGGCGACCGACCCGAGGATCGAGATCAGCGGCAACGCCTGGGCGGCCGGCGCGCCAGACGGGCCAGCCCCGCCGGTCGCCAGGATCACGTCGCCCGAGGCGGTGACCACGATGCCGCTGTTGACCGTGATCGTGCCGCCGGCCTCCAGCGTCAGGCTCTGGCCGGGGTGGCTGGTCAGCGCGATATCCCCGGCGACCGTCAGCGCCTTGTTGGCCTGCAGCAGCACGTTGCCGGCGAACGCGTTGATGACGCCGTTGCTGATGCTGTCGGCGCCGATCGAGGGGGCCGTCCCGGCGACCGTGCCGCCGTTGACGATGAAGGTCGGGTCCTGGTCGCCGCTGCCGGCAGAGCCGCTGACGATGGTGAGGAAGTCGGGGTCGAGCAGGATCGTGCCGATCGCGCCCGCCGGGGCGGAGGCATCGACCTGGCCGGCCATGCCGAGCGTCTTGCCGGAGACTTCGACGAAGCCGCCGTTGCCGCCCTGCTTGCCGCCTTTCGCCGAGAGGCTGCCATCCATCTGCGTGTGGCCGCTCGACAGCAGCACGATCCGGCCGCCGTCGCCTGTGGCGGTCGCGTCGGCAACGACCGTGGCGCCCGCCTGCACCGTCAGCGACTTCGTCGTCGCCCCGGCGATTCCCGAACCGCCATGCGCGCGGGCCAGGGTGGTGCCCAGCGCGACGGTGCCGCCGCCGGCCTTGCCTGCCACCGAGATCCTGGACCCGGCAGCCAGGGTCACGCCGTTGCTGGCACTGATCTGGATCTGGCCGCCGGTGGCGCCTGCCGCATACCCGACGGCCGCCAGCGTGCCGGTCACGGTGGCGGACCCGCCGGTGGCATCGACCACCACCGTGCCGGTATGGCTTCCCTTGGTGGCGGCTGAAATCCGGCCGCCGGCCGTCACGAGGTTGCTCACCACCCCGTCTACCGCCGCGGCGGTCAGCTGAACCGTGCCGCCCTGGGCGACGATCGCGCCGCTGTTGGTGACCAGGGCGGTGACCGGCTTGCCGTCCGGCCCGACCGGCGCCTCGGCCACCTGCCGGGTGACGTCGATCGACACCAGGCCGTCGCCGTACAGGTCGAGCGTCGCCGCACGGGCGCCGGCCAGCACGACATGGCCCAGTTTCGCGTTGATCGTGCCGCTGTTGGCGACCTGCGGCGCCACCAGGGCGGCGAGGCCCGCCTGGCGCACCGTGATCGTGCCCTGGTTGACCACCGCCGCACCGGCCTTGGCCGGCTGGTCGAAGGCCATCTTGCCGGCCATGAAATTCTTGTCGCTGATCCCGGCGGCCGAGACGATCAGCCCGGCCGTGTCGACCTGGGCACCCTGGGTGAACACCACCCCGGACTGGTTCGTCAGCACGATCTGGCCGTTGGCCTGGATGTGCCCGGCGATCTGCGATGGGTCCGGACCGGTGACCCGGTTCAGCGTGACCGCGCTGGCGGAGGGCTGCTTGAACGTGACGGTCTGCTGGCTGCCGACGTCGAAGCTGCTCCAGTTGACCGCTGCCCGCTGGGAGGCCTGGGTGATCGTGGTCTCGGTCGTGGTCTGGCCGATCGACGCGCTGCCGGTCACCACCTGGCCACCGGTGGGTTGGGCATTGGGCGCGGGTCCTGCCGCCATCACCGGCAGCGCCACCACGAACATCGTGCAGGCCTGCAGGGCGGTGCCGACCAGCAACGCCGCGCGCGGGCGGCGCATGCAGCCGAGCAGGCGGGGGCCGTCCGCTTCCGGGGAAGCGGAACGGCGCTGGACGGTGCGGATGGCCGCTGCGCGCGCCATCAGAACCGCACCAGGACCTGCCAGTAGAACGCCTCACCTGTCAGCGCGGAGACCCCCGGCCCGGTGCCATTGGGGTACAGCGCGAGACGTTTCGCGCCCTCCAGGTCGACTTCATATTGCGACGTGCCGGTCGGGTAGAAGCGCACGCCAAGCCCCACCGAACGCAACGTGTGGTTGGCGTCGGTCTGGCGGCTCTCCCAGGTCTGGCCCCAGTCGTAGAACGTGTAGAACTGCGCGGTGGGCGCGAACGGCCAATCGCCCGGCAATGCGACCGGGGTGTCGAGCTGGGCCTCGACCGTGGCGGCCAGGGCGGAATCGCCGGTGACCTGGCCGGCATAGTAGCCGCGGTTGAAGGTGGCACCCCCCAGATAGAAGGCCTCCACGGGCGGCAGCACGTTGCGGCTGAACTGTCCGGCGGCGGCGGTGCGGAGCGAAACCGTCGCCAGGGGCCATGGCGAGAACAGCGTCTGCGTGCGGGAGAGTTCGAAGTTGGCCTTGGTGAAGTCAATGCGCTCGCCCGGCCGGCCGGCGTCCGCCGCGCCGTTGGCGCTGGCACCCAGCACCGGCAGGCCCTGGGAGACCTTGACGACCGCGCTGTTGGTCGCGCTGCGCGTGTCGCCTGCCCAGACGTCGAGCCAGGCGTAGTCGCCGCCGACGCGCAGGACGCGCAGCGAGTCATAGCTGAGGCGTTCGGCGCCGCCGTTCAGGCCCAGGTTCTCGTCGACCGACGATTCAATGGCATCCAGGTTCGCCACGAGGTCCAGCGTCTGCTGGCGCTGGCGGATCAGCGGGTAGGTGAGCTGTCCGCCGAAGGTGGTGGTGAACCCGAAATACCCGGTCGTGCGCAGCGGTCCGGTGGGGACCGTGTCGCCGGCTCCGCCATACACCTTGAAGCGCAGGCCGGAGCCGCCGAGGAACATCTCGCTCGACGCCTGGCCGAAGATCTGGGTCTGGTTGAAGCTGTGGAAGAACGAGAAGGTGGTGCGTTCGCCGAGCGCGGTGAGGCTGTTGACGTCGATGGAGGCCAGGCCCTCGGTGGGGCCGGTGAACTGGTAGGCTCGGTTGTCCAGCAGCACCAGGCCGGACACCGTCTTGCGCGAGACCTGTACCGCCAGGGTCAGGGCGCCCGCCTCGCCGGTCGACGGACGCAGCACGGCACGCGCGGTGATGCCGGGGATATCGGTGACCAGCAGCATCCAGCGCTCGAGTGAGGCGACCTGCAGCGGCCGCTCTGCCTGCAGGTGCTGCAGGAAGCGCAGGATCTGGGCGCGGACCGGGCCGACATCGCCCTCGATGTCGACATCGGCCACATAGCCTTCGGTGACCACGAAGGTGAGGCGCTCGCCGGTCAGCCGGGTGGTGACCGCGGTGAAGACGCTGCCGTCGCGGCGATACAGGTCGAGGATCGCCAGGCGGGCCCGCTCGATCTCCTCCCGGGGAACTGCCGGCCCGACAAGGCCGGCGGTGAGCGCCCGCAGCGTCGCGTCGGGATAGGCGGTGACCCCCTCGAATCCGGTTTCGGCGACGGCCACGGCCCCGACGCCAGTGCCGGGCGCCGGGGCAAGCGGCGCGGGCGTCGGCAGGCCGGGCGAGACCTGCGGCTGGCTGGGGGGCAGGATGCGCGGGATCGGCGAGCCCGGCGGCGGGGCGTTAAGGACCTGCGACATGGCATGGTCGTTCCAAAACAGAGATAAAATCGACGCAAAGACAATCAGGCAACAATGGAATGGACGAAACACCGACGCCGTCACGCGATACTCCCAGCCATGCGTCTCTCCTCCTTGAGCCTCAAATTAACTGACGCCGGTGCAAGACTGCAATCTTTCTGTGGCGGAACGCCAGCAGGATCGGCCGCGCTTTCCAGCGACTAATATCCTCAAGCTTGTCAATAATATTCGGCGAACCCGTCGAGACGACTTGTGTGGCCCGCACGCGGCGCTCAGCAGGCCTGGGCGACAAACCGGACCGATGGCGCAACAAGTTCGGCTTGCGCGGCGACCATGAGGATTTCGCGCGCCCCCGCCTCCGCGGTCCGCCGGAGCAAGCCGTACACCGACGCGCCGGCTTCCTCGAGCGCCGTGACGGCGCTGCCGGTGCGCAGCCGGTGAAACAGGAACAGCGCCGCGATCGCGTCGCCGGCGCCGTTCACCGCCATCGGCAGCTTCGGCGTCCGCAACAGGTGGAACTGGCCCGCCTCCCCCACCAGCATGTCCAGGTGGTCGCCCGGCGTCTCGTCGGCATCGAGGCTGGTCAGCAGCACGCAACGCAACCCGTCCGGCCGCAACCGCTCCGCCAGCTTTGCCGCCGCCGCCTTCGCGTCCGCCAGGGTACGGCAGGGCAGGCCGGTCAGCCGCTCCAGCTCGAAGCGGTTCGGGGTCGCGATGTCGGCCTGCGGCAGGGCACGGTCGCGCAGGAACGCCTCGATCCCCGGGCGCACGTAGACGCCCTCGGCCACGTCGCCGATCACCGGGTCGCAGCAATAGACGGCCGCCGGGTTGGCCTGCCGGACGCACGCCACGGCATGCAGGATGGCCTCGCCGATGGCGGCGTCGCCCATGTAGCCGGACAGCACCGCGTCGCAGCGGTGCAGCACGTCCCGCGCGGCGATGCCGTCCACCAGCTCACGCACGGCCTCGCCGGTGAACACCTGGCCGGTCCAATGACCGTAGCCGGTGTGGTTGGAGAACTGGACGGTGTTGATGCTCCAGACCTCGGCACCCAGGCGCTGGAGCGGGAACACCGCGCTGGCGTTGCCGACATGGCCATAGGACACCCAGGACTGGATCGACAGGATGTTCATGCGTGCTCCCCGCCGGCAAACCGAACCGCCACGTGTAGGGGTGCCCCCCCCTGTGCCGCAAGCCGCTGCGGCGCGATACTGGTGCAGTGCAACAACCGGACTCAGAGCCAGCATGTCCTCGCCCCTTCTGTTCCAGCCGATCAGCTTCCGTTCGGTGACCGCCCGCAACCGCATCGCGGTCTCCCCGATGTGCCAGTACAGCGCCGAGGACGGCCTCGGCAACGACTGGCATGTCCAGCATCTGGGCGCCCGCGCGGCCGGCGGCGCCGGTATCGTGTTCACCGAAGCGACCCATGTCTCCGCGCTCGGGCGCATCACGCCCGGCTGCCTGGGGCTTTGGACGGACCAGCAGCAGGCGGTGCTGGCGCGCCTGGCCGCCGTCATCACGCGCTGCGGCGCCGTGCCGGGCATCCAGATCGCCCATGCCGGGCGCAAGGCATCCAGCCAGGTGCCGTGGGAAGGCGGCAAGCCGATCGCCCCGCAGGACGGCGGCTGGGTGCCGGTCGCACCGAGTGCCATTCCGATGGTCGCGGGGTCGGTCGACCCACACGCACTGTCCACCGCCGAGATCGCCGAGGTCGTCGGCCAGTTCGCCGCCACCGCCCGGCGCGCGCGTGAGGCCGGGTTCAAGATCGCCGAAATCCATGGCGCGCATGGCTACCTGGGGCATTCCTTCCTGTCGCCGATCTCCAACCGCCGCACCGACGGCTACGGCGGTAGCCTGGCCGGCCGCGCCCGCTTCCTGATGGAGGTGATCGACGCGGTGCGCGCGGAATGGCCGGCGGACCTGCCGCTGTTCGTCCGGCTGTCCTGCAGCGACTGGGTGGCGGGTGGCCTGACGATCGAGGACACCGTGACAGTGGCGAAGATGCTGGCGGCGCGCGGCGACGTGGACCTGATCGATTGCTCCTCCGGCGGCGTGTCGAACGAGCAGCAGATCCCGCTGCATCCCGGCTACCAGGTGCCGTTCGCCGAGGCGGTGAAGCACGGCGCCGGCATTGCCACCGGCGCGGTCGGGCTGATCAGCGAGCCGACCCATGCGGCGGAAATCCTTGGCAACAACCGCGCCGATATCGTGCTGCTGGCCCGCGCGGTGCTCGCCGATCCGGCCTGGCCGATCCGCGCGGCCAAGGCGCTGCGGGCCGACCCGCCGCTGCTGCCGCAATATCTGCGGGCGCATCTGTAGCGCGGTCCACGCGGGCGGCGCGCCGGCCTGTCGAGCGCCGGTGCGCTGCCCGCTTTGATCCGCCACCCCATCCGGGTTAGTTTGCGCCGCATGACCAGCGCCACACCCCAGCGTTTCCCGTTCCCATGAGCGATCTGTTTGCCCCGGATGGGGGCTGGCGCGTGCGAATCCTCGACCTGTCCGGGGCTGCCCAGGACAATGTGGTGGAGGAAGTGGGCGGCTTCGCAACCCTCATGCACGCCAACGCATTCGCGCGCCGTTATGTCCGGGATTCCGTGGAACGCTGCCGGGTGCCCGGCACGACCACCAAGGAAGTGCTCGAGGCCTGGTTCGCATTCGGCGAGGATGCCGAAGTCGCGGATGCCGGCGATGCGGGTTGGCGCAGCGCTAACGAGCTGGGAGAATTCGTCGACCACCCGGCCAGCGTGGAAGAACGCGACTGGCGTGCGCTCGATCCACGGCGCGGCGAGCCGGACGACGACGAGCCGGACGCATGATCCGCCTCCGGTTCGCGCCGACTCCGGTCGGCCACCTGCTCGTCGGCCACGCGCGGGTCGCCCTGGCGAACGCATTGTTCGCCCAACGCCACGGCGGCCACGTTCTGCTGCGGTTGGACGACACCGACGCCGCACATTGCAAGCCGAGCTTCGCGGAGGCGCTCGTCCAGGATCTGCAATGGCTGGGCATCGGCTGGGACGCCATGATCCGCCAGTCAGAGCGGCTGGCGCTCTACACCGAAGCGGCGGACCGGCTGAAACAAGCAGGCCGGCTGTATCCTTGCTTTGAATCGCCGGAAGAGCTGCGCTTCAAGCAAGAGCAGCGGCGCAAGCGCGGCAAGCCGACGATCTATGACCGCGCCATGCTTCGGCTCACCCCGGCGCAGCGCGCGGCGGCGGAGGCCAATGGCAAACGGCCGCACTGGCGGCTGCGCCTGTCGGACCGGTTGCTCGTCTGGGACGACCTCGTGGCCGGCCGGCGGGAGGTGAAGCTGCAATCCGTCTCCGACCCGGTGGCGATCGCCGCGGACGGAACCTTCCTGCCGGCCTTCGCGTCGGTCGTCGATGATATCGAGACTGGCATCACCCATGTCATCCGCAGCGAGGAGAATGCCGCCAACGCCGGCGTGCAGCTCGACCTGTTCGATGCATTGCGGGCGCGGCCGCCGCGCTTCGCCCACCTCCCCGGTCTCTCCGACGACGTGCATCGCCGGCTCGGACGACGCGTCGGCAGTCTCACGGTGCGCAGCCTGCGGGCGGACGGCGTCGAGCCGATAGCGCTGGCCACCTGCCTCGTAGCGCCCGCGCTGGAGGCGGCGCCGGAGTCGCTCGCGGCGCTGGCGGCCGGGTTCGAGCTGCCCGCCGGCACCGGCGCACAGCGGTTCGACACCGCGCGGCTGTTACGGCTGAACCGGCAGATCCTGGCCACCACCGATTTCGCCAGCGTTGCCGCGCGCTTGCCCGGTGGCGCGACCGAGACCTTCTGGCTGGCAGTTCGCGGGGAGATCGACCTGCTGAGTGAGGCACGCGGGTGGTGGGACGTGGTCAGCGGCACCATCGTCCCGCCGGTCATGGCCGGCGAGCAGCTTCTGCTGCGTGCCGCGCAGGAAACCCTGCCCGCGGAGCCGTGGGACCGTACCGTCCTGACCACCTGGCTGGCGCAACTCGGCGACGCGACGGGCCGCCACGGCCAGCCCTTGCTGGCGCCGCTGCGCCTGGCTTTGACCGGGGAGGACAGCGGACCCGACCTGGGTGCGCTGCTGCCCCTGATCGGCCGCACTCGCGCCGCCAACCGGCTGCAGATCGCGGCCAGCTGAGAAGCGCGCAGCGGCGGCCACGGAGGATCAGGCCGCCAGCCCCCAGAACGCCGCGATCCTGGGGGTCGCGGCCACCGGCGAGGCCGGCAGGAAACGCGCCTCGCGACCCTGGCCCTCGCCGACCGGATAGCCGTGTGCCATCGCAGGCAACGTCCACAGCTCAACGGCCGGCGAGCCGGCCTTGCCCCAGCGTCGGCATCGCACGCCGGCCTCGGTCACATCGCTGATCGGGACCTCCGGCAGCCCGTGCAGCGCACGCCATTGGACCGCCAGCAGGGCGGCGTTCTCGGGCGCCACCACAGTGTCCGCCGCACCCTGCCAGATCGACATCCGGGGCCACGGACCGTTGAAGCCAGACGGTCCGGCCTGGCGCACCTGGCGGGCCCACTCCTCCGGCGAGCGTGACGGTCCGGCCTGCGCCATGCGGGCCAATGCCTGAACGGTCGAGCCGGCCGCCCCGACCGGCAGCCCGGCCACCGCCGCTCCGGCGGCGAACAAATCCGGATAGGCTGCGGCCACCGCCGCTGCCATCGCGCCGCCGGCGGACAGGCCGACCACGAAGACCCGGGCCGGATCGCTCGAATGGCGCTCCACCGCGTCACGCACCATCGCGGCGATCGCCCCCACCTCGCCCTGGTCCCGCGCCGTGTGGGCAGGCTGGAACCAGCGGAAGCAACGGCCCTGGTTGTTCGCCTCCGCCTGCTCCGGCAGCACCAGCGGAAAACCCAGCCGCTCGGCCGCTGCAATCCAGCCGGAATCGGCGGCGAACGCGGCTGCGTCCTGGCCACACCCATGCAGCAACACGACGAGCGGCCGGTGCGGCGGCAGGGGCATGGCCGGCACATACTCTCGCATGCGCAGCACGCCAAAATCCCCACCACGCTCGGCGACCTCGGGCATACCGGCGGCCGCGGGAGGCATCGCGGGCGGCTGCGGCGCGGGCCACACCAGTCCCAGCTCCGCCCGGGCGACGGACGTTGCCAAGCGCATGCCGTGGCGCAAGGTTTTCAGATTGTGGGACCATTTCATCGAGACGCGGCTCCTTTCGCCGAACCGATCGGATATGCTGCACCGCAACATGACTTCAAGCAGCCGGTCACGCGCAGGAGGGCCTCGTCCCGCTGCCCGATGGTTGGCATGATTGCTGCCGGACGGATGAGGAGACCGAGTCGAGGCGATGCTGCATCTGACCAAGCTGGCCGTCGGCGTGCGCGATATCGACCACCTGCGAACCCTGCAGGCGGAACGGCTGGACACGAACCCGCCGCTCCGTCACCGGACGCGCAACTTCCCGCGACGCAGGGCGGAGATCCTGCAAGGCGGCTCGATGTACTGGGTCGTCAGCGGCACGATGCTGGTGCGTCAGCGCATCGTCGACATCATCGAGGACCATTGGGACGACGGCGCCGCCTGCACCGGCCTGATCCTGGACCCGGAGCTGGTGCCACTGGTCGGGCGGCCCACCAAGCCGTTCCAGGGCTGGCGCTATCTCTCCGCGGCAGATGCACCGGAGGATATGCCGCTGCTGGCCCCGGCGCTCGGCGAGGCCGCGTTACCGCCAGCCATGCAGCGGGAGCTTCGCGCCCTTTGCCTGCTTTAGGAACATGCCCAGGTCCATTGATAACGATCAAATTCTACTTTTCCGGCGAATGCCAGGCTGGTATAAGCAACAGAGTGTTACAGAACTTTAAAAGAGCGTATCCTTCCGGAAAGGGATGCGCTCTCTTTTTTGGTTGCATGCCGCCCTTCCTCCCGCACCGGGCGGATCGCGGCCCGGGAGCGCCGAAACCTGCGCTTCAGACCATTGGAGAGAGCGTCCCGGGCGTGGCCTCGCGGGGCGACGTGCCATGAGCATAATCTCGCACCTTCGATACGACTCAGCGGTTGCGGTCGATCGACGCCCGGGGCAGAACCCGTCCCTCGGATGAGTATCGTTCATGTCATTGGCGCCGGTCTGGCTGGTCTTTCGGCCGCCTTGGTCCTCTCTGAGGTCCCGGGCCGAGCGGTCATCCTGTATGAGGGCAGTCCTGCCGCCGGCGGGCGCTGCCGCTCGTACTACGACCGTACGCTCGCCCTGCAAATCGACAACGGCAACCACCTGCTGCTCTCCGGCAACGACGCCGCCGCGGCGTACCTCAAGTCCATCGGCGCGGCCGACAAACTGGACGGACCCGACCGGGCGCGGTTCCCGTTCATCGACCTGAAGACCAATGAGCGCTGGACGGTGCGGCCGAACAACGGACGCATCCCCTGGTGGATCCTGTCCGCCTCGCGACGGATTCCCGCCACGCGCCTGAGCGATTACCTGGAGCTGATGTCCCTCGTCCGCCTGAAGGACGACACGCCGGTGGCCGATGCCATGCGCCGGGGGCGGCTGTACTGGCGGCTGGTCGAGCCGCTGGCGATCGCCTCGCTCAACACGCGCCCCCATTCCGGACTCGCCCGGCTGCTCGGCGCCGTCATGCGGGACACGCTGCTGCGTGGCGGCAAGGCCTGCATCCCGCGCTATCCCAAGGCCGGCCTCTCGGAAGCCCTGATCGATCCGGCGATCGCAAAACTGCAGGAGCGTGGAGCCAAGGTATTGTTCAATCATCGTATTGTCGGCATGGCAATCGAGCGCGGCCGCGTCGCGTCCCTCCGCACCGCCGACGAGACGATCGTGCTCAACGCCGATGACGCCGTTGTGATGGCCGTGCCGCCCTGGGTCGCCGTGGACCTGGTGCCGGACCTCATCGTGCCCGACGAATTCGAATCGATCCTCAACATCCATTTCAAGTTCATCGCCAACCCCAAGGGCCCGTTGGGCGACACCGGCTTCATCGGTGTGCTGGGCGGCACGGCGGAATGGATCTTCCAGAAGCGCGACCACATCTCGGTGACCATCAGTGCAGCGAACCAGATGATCGACAATGAGCCCGAGGCGATCGCCGAGGCGGTGTGGACCGATATTTGTGCGGCACTCGATATCGTGACTCCTCTTCCGCCATTCCGCGTGATCAAGGAGAAGCGCGCGACCTTCGCGGCGACCGCACGGCAGGATTTGCGACGTCCGCGGGCACGCACGCAGTATGCCAACCTCGCTTTGGCGGGGGACTGGACCGCGACCGGATTGCCGGCAACCATCGAAGGTGCCATCAGGTCCGGCCGGACGGCAGCAAACGTCCTTCTGACAGCCTGAGACGGAGATGGCGCCCGATACCCAACTCGCCCCTTCGATCGTCGATGAGGCGCTGATCCAGGCAGTGGCCCGCGCGCGGGACGCCCTGGCGCGTCGCCAGCACCCGGACGGGCACTGGCTGTTCGAGCTGGAGGCGGACGCCACGATCCCGGCCGAATACGTCCTGCTGGAGCATTTCCTCGACCGCATCGAGCCGGAGCTTGAAGCGAAGATCGGGGTCTATCTCCGGTCGATCCAGGGCACGCATGGCGGCTGGCCGCTGTTCCACGACGGCGCGCTCAACCTGTCGGCCAGCGTGAAGGCCTATTTCGCGTTGAAGGCGATCGGCGACGACCCGGACGCACCGCATATGCGGCGCGCGCGAGAGGCGATCCTGGCGGCCGGCGGCGCCGAACGCTCCAATGTGTTTACCCGCGCGCAACTGGCGCTGTTCGGGGCGGTGCCATGGCACGCGGTGCCGGTGATGCCGCTGCAGATCATGCACCTGCCGCTGTGGTTCCCGTTCCACCTGTCGAAGGTGTCGTACTGGTCCCGCACGGTGATCGTGCCGCTGCTGGTGCTGATGGCGCTGCGTCCGAAGGCGCGCAACCCGCGCGGCATCACGGTGCGGGAACTGTTCCGCACCCCGCCCGAACAGGTGCGCGACTGGATCCGCGGCCCCTACCGATCGGGCTGGGGACGGTTTTTCAAGGGCGTCGATGCGATCCTGCAGGTGGCGCAGGCATGGTTCCCCCGCCGGTCCCGCGAGCGGGCGATCGAGAAGGCCGTGGCCTTCGTGACCGAACGGCTGAACGGTGAGGACGGGCTGGGCGGCATCTACCCTGCCATCGCCAACAGCGTGATGATGTTCGACACGCTGGGCTATCCGCCGGACCACCCGGACGCCGCCATTGCCTGGCAGGCGGTGCGCAAGCTGCTGGTGGTGGAAGGAGACCGCGCCTACTGCCAGCCCTGCCTGTCGCCGATCTGGGACACCAGCCTGGCCGGCCACGCCATGGCCGAGGCGGGTGTCGCCACCGACGCCGCCTGCGAATGGCTGCGCGGCAAGCAGGTCACCGAGGTGGTGGGCGACTGGGCGATCCGCCGGCCGCATCTGCGCCCCGGCGGCTGGGCCTTCCAGTATGAAAACGCGCACTACCCCGACGTGGACGATACCGCCGTGGTCGGCATGCTGCTGCACCGGAGCGGCGACGGCGCGCATGACGCCGCGATCGCCCGGGCGCGGGAGTGGATCGCGGGGATGCAATCGAGCGACGGCGGGTGGGGCGCGTTCGACCCGGAGAACACGCATCTCCACCTGAACCACATTCCGTTCGCCGACCATGGCGCGCTGCTCGATCCGCCGACCGCCGACGTGACCGCGCGCTGCGTCTCCTTCCTGGCGCAGATCGGCGCGGCGGCCGGCGATCCGGTGATCGCCCGCGCGCTGGCCTATCTGCGGCGGGAGCAGGAACCCGACGGCAGCTGGTTCGGCCGGTGGGGCACGAATTACATCTACGGCACCTGGTCGGTGCTATGCGCGCTGAACGCCGCGGGGATCCCGCCGGAAGATCCGATGGTGCGCAAGGCCGTCGCCTGGCTGGTCTCGGTGCAGCGCAAGGACGGCGGCTGGGGCGAGGACGAGGAAAGCTACGCCGACGCGCCCCGTGGCCGCTACAAGGAGAGCACCGCCAGCCAGACCGCCTGGGCCCTGCTCGGCCTGATGGCCGCGGGCCAGGCGGACCATCCGGCCGTGGCGCGCGGCATCGCCTATCTGTCCGAAACCCAGGGCGAAGACGGGGAATGGACCGAACTGCCGTTCACCGCGGTGGGTTTCCCGCGGGTGTTCTACCTGCGCTACCACGGGTACCGGCTGTATTTCCCGCTGCTGGCCCTGGCGCGCTACCGCAACCTCCGCCGCGGCAACACCCATCACGTGGCGTACGGCTTCTGATCGTGCCGCCAGTCCCCGGCCTGGCGATCCTGGTCGGGCTGACGGCCGAGGCGAAACTGGCCGACCCCCTCGGTTGCCTGGTGGCAGCCGGTGGCGGTTCGGCAGCAGGGGCGTCGGAGGCCGTCGCACGGTTGGTCGCCGGCGGCGCCACCGGACTGATCAGCTTCGGCCTGGCCGGCGGGCTCGATCCGTCGCTGCGACCGGGGACACTGATCGTGCCCCGGGCGGTTGTGGTGGAGATGAACGAAGCCACAGGCGCTGGCAGGTTACTCCCCCTCCCCTTGAGGGAGGGGGTTGGGGGGAGGGGTCCCGCAGGCACCGACGGTGCTGGTTGGCCCCCTCCCCCCAGCCCCCTCCCTCAAGGGGAGGGGGAGATTCGGATTGCCACCGACCCGGACCTGGCCCAGCGGCTTGGCGGCATGACGCCCCACACCATCCTGGGCGGCACCGCCATTGCGGGGACGGCCGCCGAGAAGCGCCGGTTGTGGCAGGCCACCGGCGCCGCGGCGGTCGACCTGGAATCCGGGGCCGTCGCCCGTGCTGCCGCAGCCCACGGCCTGCCCTTTGCGGTGCTGCGGGCGATCTGCGATCCCGCCCACCGCAATCTCCCACCGGCCGCCCTGACTGCCCTGAACAGCCGTGGGGCGATCGGCCTGATGCGGGTCATCTTCTCGCTGATCGCACACCCCGGACAATTCGGCGCCCTCATGGCGCTCGCTGCCGATGCCGCGGCCGCGCGCCGCACCCTGGGCGAGCGAGTGGGCGTGATCGGGCAGCTTGCCCGGCCGGAGGCAGCTTCCGGCACGCAGACTGCGGAGCACGATGGGGCACCGCGATGACGCGCACCGGCAGTTCAGGATGATACATCCGATGATCCGGCGGACCTGCCTGGCCCTCGGCCTGCTGGCCTTCCTGGCTGGTTGCGCGCCCCCTTCGCCCGGCACGGGGGCGCAATGCGGCGGGCCGCTCGGCCCCCCGATGCTGGTGTTCGACCTGTTCTTCGGCCGCGCCGTCCCCGGGCGTGGCGACGTCACAGATGCGGAGTGGGCGGGCTTCGTCGACCGGGTCGTGACCCCTGCCCTGCCGAACGGCTTCACCGTGTTCGATGCCGAGGGCGCCTGGATGAGCCCGGCCGCGCACACCACGATCCACGAACACACCAAGGTGCTGATCGTCGCCTTGCCGGAGGGGCCGGAGAGCCTGGCCGCGGTGAACCGCATCCGCAGCGCGTACCAGCGCACGTTCCAGCAGCAGCGCGTGGGCATGACGGTGCAGGTGGCCTGCGGCTCGTTCTGAGCCGGCGTTTGCCCTATAGGCACGGCAGGTCCATATTATATTGAAACTGACCGAGGAGGACCGGATGCCCGCCGCACCGCATGACGTGTCGCGCCATTACGAGCAGACCGGCCTGCTCGCCCGCATCCTGGCCGCCCTGGCCGAGGCCGGGCTGGACCCGGACCACCTGACAATCGACGACCTGGCCCCGGTGGACGAGTTCCACTCCCGCCGCCGGCTGGCGACCGAGGAACTGGCACGGTTGCTCGCGCCTGGCGCGGCTGACCGGGTGATCGACATCGGTTCGGGGATTGGCGGGCCGTCGCGGTACCTGGCACAGACCTATGGCTGCCGGGTCAGCGGCGTCGACCTCACGCCGGAGTTCGTCGCGGTGGCAAGCGCCCTGACGGAACGGGTGGGGCTGTCGGAGCGGGTGGATTTCCGCCAGGGATCGGCGCTGGACCTGCCGTTCCCGGATGCCGCGTTCGACTGCGCGTGGTCCCAGAACGTCGCGATGAACATCGCGGACCGGCCGCGCTATTACGCCGAGATGCACCGGGTGCTGCGGCCCGGTGGGCGGCTCGCGATCCAGGACGTGGCGCAGGGGCCGGGCGGGGCGTTGCATTTTCCGGTGATGTGGGCGGACCGGCCGGAGATCAGCTTCCTCCGCACACCGGAGGACACGCGGGCGATGCTGGAAGCGGCCGGGTTCCGGGTAGAGGCCTGGGTGGACAACTCCGAGGCGTCGATGGCCGAGGCGGCCGCGGAGCGGGCGAAGGCAACGCCGGGCGCGCGGCCGGTGCTGGGGATCCACGTGGTGGTGGGACCGAGCTTCCGGGAGAAGCTGCGGAACATGCAGCGATGCATGGAGGAGAATCGGACGCGGTTGATCAATGCTGTGCTGGTGAAACCGTAGCCATAGCGATGCATGACTTGCTGCTCCACGCCCTCAATGCAGCAACGCGAGCAAGGCGGACACCACCAGCAGCACGGCCAGCGAGACATTGACGAGGCGCGAACTGACCGGGTCATGCAGGACCCGGGACAGTGAAGCACCTGCCGACAGCCAGCCAAGGTGAATGACCACGATCATGATGCCGAGGCACGCCGTTTTGACGACC
>JARLIJ010000096.1 GCA_031291795.1 Acetobacteraceae bacterium
CGATGTCCGGGTCGGCCCCTCTCCCCGGATGAACACCACCAGAATGGGTCCAGGGACTGTGTCCCTGGCGGGGATCCAAGGGGCAGCGCCCCTTGGTGGGGTCCAGGGGCCCAGCCCCCGGCCTTCCTTCATGGCGCCACGCCCATGATGGAGCGACGCCTCTGGCGGGAGGGGTCGTTCGACCTCACCGGCAAGATCCTCCAGGTCAACTGGCTGTATGTGCTGCTGCTCTGCGGCCTGGCCGGGGTCGGCTACACCGCCTTGTACAGCGCCGGTGGCGGCCCCGAACCCTATGCGACGCGGCATGTACTCCGCTTCGGCTTCGGCCTGGTGATGATGCTGGGCATCGCGATGGTCGATATCCGCTTCATCGCCCGCCTAGCCTGGCCGCTCTACGGCGTCGGTATCGCGCTGCTGGTTCTCGTGGCGCGGATGGGCCATGTCGGCAAGGGCGCGCAGCGTTGGATCGAGCTGGGCGGCCTCCAGCTGCAGCCGTCCGAATTCATGAAGGTTGCGCTGGTGCTGGCGCTCGCCTCATGGTTCCACCGTGCATCGTGGGAGCGGATCGGCAACCCGCTGTTCCTGATCCCGCCGATCATCGCGATTCTGGTGCCGGTCGGGTTGATCCTGAAGGAGCCGAATCTCGGCACCGCCGCGATCACCGGCATCGTGGGCGCCGCCGTGTTCTTCGCGGCCGGCGTGCGGTGGTGGAAGTTCCTGCTGGTCGCCCTGCCGGTGCCGTTCGCCGCCCGCCTCGCCTATGGCCACCTGCACGACTACCAGCGTGCCCGAATCGACACCTTCCTGCATCCCGAGAGCGACCCGCTGGGTGCCGGCTACAATATCATCCAGTCCAAGATCGCGCTGGGCTCCGGCGGGATGTGGGGGAAGGGGTTCCTGCAAGGCACCCAGGGCCATCTCGACTTCCTGCCGGAGAAGCAGACCGACTTCATCTTTACCATCATCGGCGAGGAATTCGGCCTGGTCGGCTCGCTCGCCGTGCTGGGGTTGCTGAGTCTGATCGTGGTGGGCGGGATGGCCATCGCCCTGCGCTGCCGCCACCAGTTCGGCCGGCTGGTGGCGCTAGGGCTGACCTGCAACTTCTTCATGTATGTGTTCGTCAACCTCGCCATGGTGATGGGCGCGATCCCGGTGGGTGGCGTGCCGTTGCCGCTGATCTCCCACGGCGGGTCGGCGATGATCATGGTGATGATGGGCTTTGGCGTGCTGATGTCGGTCCATGTCCATCGCGACGTGGAGTTCGCCGGTGCCGGAGACACATGACGCACGCCCTGCCGTGGCACGGGAGCCATGTCCTTCCGCCTCGCCTGCTGCTTGCCTATCGCCGGACGCGCTACGTCGCCGGCAGTGTCGCGGTGGCGATCGGGGAGCGTTCGGCCGCGGCGGACGCGCTCCTTGCCGATCATGCCGCCCGCACGGCGGTGCTGCTGACCGCCTGGAATCCCGCGTCGCGCCGTATGCCCGCCGGGTGGAACCACCGCATGCAGCAGGCGATGGCGGCGTGGCTGCGGGGGCGTGCGGTGGTGGCGGGGGAGGGCGCGTGGCGGCGTTGGCGCGAGGCACATCTGCTGGTGATCGGCGGGGTCGCGCCGATGGTCGGGCTGGCGCGGCGCTTCCGGCAGCACGCCATCGTGGTTCTGGCGCGTGGGCGTCCGGCACGGCTGGTGGCGGTCACGCCGCCGGCACGCGGCGCGTGCGCGACAACGGCACATTCCTGACTGACCGGTTCGCCACGTCCGACGCGCGAGGAAACCCCCGTCCGGCGGCGGTTCATGGCCTCCCGATACGGCCTGCCGCCGCGACCGGGACGCCCAGCCCGGCACCCCGCGATGCTTTGTGTGCCAGTTCTGTCCGATCGGCGCTTTTGCAGGGCGGCGATAGCGCGTATCTGTCATGGGTTGTTCGTATTCTGAGTCGTATGAGGCTTTCTCCGTCCACCGCACCGAGGTTTTTGATCGTGGCGGCGCCTATGTGTGCGTCCGGCGGCCGCTCAGCGATGGCACCCCGCTGAATGGACGCAGCGTCGAGCGGATTCCGGCCAGGCTTGCTGCACCGGATGTGGCGGCTCCTGCCCGCACAGCGGCGCCGGCGGGCATTTGCCTGGATGAGCGCGCGGATTGCGCCGAAACCGGATCGCCAGCCGCCTGATCCCATACCCGGCCTCGCCGTGGGCGGGGAATTGTCGCGCGCCTCCGGCCTTGGCGAAGGCGCGCGCCTCATGCTGCGCGGTGTCGAGAGCCTAGGGCTGCCGTCCTGGCCGGTCGATGTCGGGCCGCCGATCGGGCGCACCGCGCCGCAGGTGGCGTTTGCGTCGAGTTGCGTCCCGCCCCCCGGCGCCAGCCTCGTCATGCACGCCAACCCGCCCGTCCTGCCGCTCGCGCTGCTGCGGCTGGGGGCCAAAATGGTCCGCGGCCGGCGGGTGATCGGCTACTGGGCCTGGGAATTACCGGTCGCGCCGAGGGAATGGCGGGCAGGCGTACGGTTCGTGCATGAGGTCTGGGTGCCGTCCAGCTTCACCGCGGCCGCCGTGGAGCCGTTGTTGCCGGGGCGGGTGCGCGTGGTGCGCCCGCCGCTTGCCGTGACGCCGCCGCGGCCGGCGCCGATCGGGCGCGATGGGTTTGCGATCCCGGCCGGCACCGTGGTGGTGCTGATGATCTTCAATCTCGCCTCCTCGTTCGTGCGGAAGAACCCGTTGGCTGCGATTGCAGCGTTCCGGGCGGCCTTCGGCGACCGGCGGGACCGGCTGCTGATCCTGAAGGTGACCAACGCCGATCATTTCGCCGATGACTTCGCGGCCCTGCGGGCAGCGGCGGCGGATGCGACCAATATCCGCATCGAGACCCGGTTGATGACCTCGAACGAGATTGCCGCACTAACCATGGCGGCGGATATCGTGTTGAGCCTGCATCGCAGCGAGGGCCTGGGGCTGGTCCTGGGCGAGGCCATGTTGCTGGGCCGGCCGGTGGTGGCGACCGGCTGGTCCGGCAACCTGGACTTCATGGACGAGTCCTCGGCGGCGCTGGTGCCCGGCCGCCTGATCGTGCCGGTGGATCCGCGCGGGGTGCTGGTGGCCAAGGGCGCGGTCTGGGCCGATCCGGATGTCGGCGTCGCGGCGCAGCACCTGCGGCGGCTGGCCGACGATCCTGCCAGCCGCATGGCGCTCGGGGAGGCGGGACGGCGGATGGCAGTAGAGCGGCTCGGGCCGGAGACGCTGCTGGCGGCGATGCAGGCGATCGGTGCGGCCGGGGGCGCACACCCGGTCGGCTTGCCGGGATAGCAAACGTCAGCGGCTGGCGGCGGTGGCCAAACCGCGCTGCATCAGGGATTTGCCGTGGCCAGGATGCGGCGATACAAGGGCCGCGCTGTCGGCAGACGCGCTGCTGGCAAGCATGACCGGTTCATGTTCATTCATGGATAACTGGTTGCAAACCGACGGGGCACTGTGAGTCACACGCCGTGAATGCTGACGATACGCCGGCCTTGGTCGTCGCACGGGAGTTGGTCGCACTACGGAGACGTCTGGCCCCGGCTGGTTCCTGGCGTGAGCGATCGCTCCGCAAGCTCTACATCCCTCTGATAGAGCGGCTGCGGCGGCGTCGGCAGGCTCGGAGTGTGGCACCCCAGGCAACGGTCGCGATCTGGAAGGGGCTGCGGACCAAGGCGGCGGCGCTGCCCCATGCGCCGCGAATCGTGGTCTTGAAGCTGGACCATCTGGGCGACTTCATCACCGGCCTGGCCGCCATGGCACAGCTCAGGGCCAGCTTTCCGGACTCCAGGATCACGCTTGTCTGCGGTTCCTGGAACCGGACATGGGCGGAGACATCAGGGCTGTTCGACGTGGTCCTCCCGTTCGATTTCTTCGCGGCGGTCTCCGGTGCCAATGACGGGGGGCTCCAGGGGATCGCCAAATTCAAGGAATTGCCGATCGGCCCTTGCGACCTGGCGGTCGATCTGCGGCACGATTTCGACACCCGGCCGCTGCTGCAGGCGGTCGATGCGGCGTTTCGGGCCGGCTTCTGTGCGCCGGTCGAGATGGGCGGCGGCGCGCTCGATATTGCCCTGCCCGACCTGGAACACATCTCCATCGAAGCGGGGACCGGCCGGCCGGTGCATGCCGAAATGCGTCTTGAGCTGCTGGTTGCAGCCATCGTGTCGGCCTGGTCGCAGCGGTCCCATCCGGCGCGGCGGTTGGTGGCTGGCACAGCCACGCGCGGCCCGGACCGGGCCTATGCGGTCCTTGCCCCGGGCGCCGGCAGCCCGATTCGGGTCTGGCCCGCCGATCGGCTCATCGAAGTGGGCCGAACGCTGACCGAACGCTATGATTTCGACATTGTGCTGACGGGCAGCCCGGCCGAACGGGAGGCGTGCGCCGCCATTGCGGCAGCGCTGCCAGCCGAACGCACATGGAACCTGGCGGGCGAGCTCACGCTTGCCGGCCTTCCGGCACTGATCGACCGGGCGAGCCTCTATGTTGGCTACGACACTGGCACCACCCATCTCGCCGCAGCCCTGGGGGTTCCGACCGTGGCGGTCATGGGGGGCATCCCCGACCCGGACGTGTGGCATGCGGAGGGGCTCCGCGTTTCGGTCGTGACCGCGCGGATTGCCTGTTCCGGCTGTTACCTGAAGCATCCGGGCGATTGTCCATTCGGTGTCCGGTGCCTGCTTGCGATCTCGGCCGACCATGTCCTGGCTGCGGCCGAAGGGCTCCTCGTCCAGGAAGCCCCGAGCGAGGTGGCATAGAGGGCAATGCTCCCCGCAGTGTCGGGCGAAGCCGCCTGAGACGACCGGTGGGGTGATCGGCCGTGCGAGGCACGGCGGAGCAGCAGGGATCGGCCGCGGCAGGCGGCACGGCGTGCAGCCTGCCGCCGGCTTATGCCGGTGCAGGCCAGATCGGGTCATTCGCGGTGGCGATGGCGATCCCCTTCGCGCATTCCGGAGAGCCCTCGGTGGTCTCAACGGGGGGCGGCGTCCGCAATTCGATCCGCCCGGCGGTCTTGCCGGTCACGTCGAACTCGGCGGTCATCTCGCCCCGCACCATCCGCACCGGCCGTACGACACCGTCCAGCGCCAGCTTGCAGGCGGCAGCATAGTTTGCCCGGATCTCCGAAACGAGGGGAACGTGGACCCGCAGGCACGCGACCTCGGGCCATTTTGCCTGCCATTGCAATAACTTGCCACCGGTCCAACGGAACTGCCTGGCCTCCTCGGTCTTCATCGGATGCCACCAGACCGTCTTGCGATCTGTAAAGCTGATGAGGCTGTCGGGCATGGCCGTCGGCGCGTGCACCCGAACCGTGGAGAAGGACGGTCCGACCGATTGGAGGCCGATTTGGGCGAACCGGGACGGGTCCTGCCCGGCGAGCCCGAAGACGGTGTCGCCGCGCCGCAGCAGCAGGCCGTTGCTGCGGGCCATCAGCTCCAACGCCTCCTCGGTGAAGGTCGAGATGTGGCCGTTCCGCGGGGCCAGGTACCACCAGTTTCCGCGTCTTTCCAGGATGTCGTCCGGCTGCAGGGTCTGGCTCAGCAGGATGCACCCGTCCGGCTCCAGAAAACCAAGCATGTCGGCCAGGGTCGCACGCGGATCGCCGGTGTGCTCGATCACTTCGAAGCAGGTGATGATGTCAAACCGTCCCTGCGGCCGCTCCGGGGAAGAGAACGGGTCGTAGCCCTCGACATGGTGGAAACCCCGCTCGCGCATTTGTTGGACGAAGACGCCGGCCCCCGAACCATAGTCCAGGATCCGTGCATTTTCAGCGCCTTGGAGCCGACGACCAAAATCCTCGGCGATCCGGGCCGGGCGGACTGCGGTGTACTCGCCGTCCATCTTGAGGTAATCGTCGTTGTATATAAAGCGGCGAAAATCGTCGTTCGTCCAATTATCAAAAAAATCCGTGAACAAAAAACCGCAATGCACGCATCGCCAGTAGTCGACACTGACCCCGGATAATCCGAATGCGTAAAAATTATCTGGGCTACACCACTTGTTGAAATCAACAATATCGAATTTTACGCTGCCGCTGCCGCAAATTTTGCAGGATCTTGTTTCGCGGTAGGCAGTGGTGCGGTTGGCGGCCGGCACCCGCGCCAGGACCTGCCGTGGGTCTGTTTGCACAAGAACTTCCAGCCGATGCGAAATTTGTGCTTCATTTTTACGCAAATTCAGACTCCAGAGAGCGCTTGATGTCGGATGCTGATGGACAGGAGTCCATCTTGATGCGTCGTGCAAGAGACGCTAAGCGAAGATTACACAACGTCGGAGAGCGATATTGGATTTCTTGGTATTGGGCCTGTCCCGAGGATGGAAACGCGCCCGGTGACAGACGGTTCCCCCGATACGCTTACCGACGTACCCTGGCGCTTGCCTCCCATCGCGGCACCCGAATCAGAAGCAGTTATCCCGTTCGCCTTCAGCCGGGAGGAATTGCTGTATGAGCAAGCCAAATCGCCGCACGAAGCTCTGTTGGTGGATTTCGTGCGGCAAAGAAGTCCCGTCAACCGCATCCTGGTCCTGAAACTCGATCACTTCGGCGATTTCATCATCGGACTGCCGGCGCTCCACGCCCTGAGGAACGCCTATCCGCATGCGACGATCCGTTTGGTTTGCGGACGTTGGAATGAGCGGAACGCCCTGGCCTGCGGGTTGGTGGACGAGGTCCGGGTCTTCAATTTCTTTCCCGAACATCCGCAGAATGGCGATCCCGCCGCCGCAGACCCGCTGCGGGTGTTGGAAGAGGTCGTCGCGGGCGCATTCGACCTTGCCATCGACCTTCGCGTCGATGAGGATACCCGGCCACTTCTCGCGCGCGTCAACGCGCGGTTGCGCTGCGGCATCGGGTCGGCGTCCCGTTTCCCGCTGCTCGACATCGCTCTGCCGGACGAGCACTTCAACCGGTCCGACACGAGCCCGGACGCCAGCCATTCGCGCTACCTGGCGCCGGGTGCATTCAATTCGGCGCTGCCCGAAAAGACGCCGCTCCAGCATTTCGGGAAGCTCCGCCGCGGCGATCTCGTGCAGGGACCGCATGTGGAGCTGCCACCCGGTCGGCTGCTCGCCGTCGTCAGGGTCCGGGTGGCGAAATACCTGCCGAACCCGGTTGCCACCTCGGTGAAGATCGACGTGGTGCGCGATGGCGGAGAGGTCGTTGCCACGCAGATCTTCGGCCGCCTCAGCATCCACCGCTTGCGGCGCGATCCGGTCGTTTTCGAATTCGACAACGAGAGCGAGCTGTCGAAATACGAGTTTCGGATCCAGGTGGCGGGCCGGCCGCTGTCGGGCGAGATCTTCTTCTCCGGGGTCACCGTCCAGCGGCACAGCCTTGTGCCGGCCCCCCGTTTGCGGCCCGTGGAGCTGCACATCGGCGAAAAAATGTCGCTGCTGATCGCGCTGGTGCGCGAGCGCACCTCCGACCTCTACCGGGATCTGCTGCCGGTTCCCGCCGTGAGCCAGCCGGTCGTGCCGCGTAAGCCGGGCCTTCTGCGGATCGTGGTGGCGCCCTTCAGCAACTCCTCCACGCGAGACTGGCCGGCCAGCTATTATGCTCGGCTCATCGCCTCGCTGCTGGAACAATTGTCCTGTGAAATCATCCTGTTAGGGACCGAGACTCAGGTCGCCGCGTCGAACGAGCTGGCGGCGAAGGCACCGTCGCCGCGGCTGCTCAACCTGACCGGCCGTACGGCGTGGGGCGATCTGCCGGACCTGCTGCGGAACTGTGACCTTGTGGTCTGCAACAACTCCGGGGTCGCGCATCTGGCCGCGGCGGTGGGCGCGCCGGTGCTGGCACTCTATTCCGGCAGCCACCAGCCGCAGGAATGGGGCCCGCGCGGGATGCGGTCCGCGGCACTCATGCACCCGATCCACTGCTCCCCGTGTGGGTTCGAGCGGGTCGTGGACTGCCCGATGGAGCATGCCTGCATGAAGGAAATCAGGCCGGATTACGTCCTGGCGCAGGTCAAAGCGCGGATTTCGGGGACGCCGGTTTCCAGCGAGCTGACTTCAGCCTAACCTCCCAGGCGGCGTAACAACGCCTGCCTTGGGGGAAAAAGTCCATGCATCGCCGCCAGTTCCTGGCGGGCGTCGCCGCTTTGATGCCGGTGACGCCCGTGCTCGCCCAGCCCGCCATCGGCGGTGCCGCGAGGACGCTGATCCACGTGCCGCAGGCCAACCTCACCAGCCTGGACCCGGTCTGGACCACGGCTATCGTCACCCGCAATGCCGCCGGGATGATCTTCGAGACGCTGTACGGCCGCGACGAGACGCTCGCCCCGAAGCCGCAGATGGTCGAGGCGGACCAGGTCGAGGACAACGGCCTGCGCTGGACCATGCGGCTGCGGCCGGGGCTGCTGTTCCATGACGGCACGCCGGTGCTGGCGCGCGATTGCGTGGCGTCGCTGAAGCGCTGGATGCGGCGCGACCCGATCGGCCAGACCATCGCAGCCCGGCTCGACGCGCTGGAGGCGGCGGACGACCGCACCTTGGTCTGGCGGCTGCGCAAGCCGTTCGCGTCGCTGCCGTACGCGCTGGCGAAGACGCAACCGAGCCCGGTGATCATGCCGGAGCGGCTGGCGGAGACGGACCCGTTCAAGCAGGTTCCCGAGGTGATCGGCAGCGGGCCGTTCCGCTACGTGCCGGACGAGTATGTCTCCGGCCATCGCGCTGTTTTTGCACGATTTGAGCGGTACCACCCGCGTGACGAACCGGTCAGCTTCAGCGCCGGCGGCTATCGGGTGCTGGTCGAGCGGGTGGAGTGGCGGATCATCCCCGACGCCGCGACCGCGGCCAATGCGCTGGTGAACGGAGAGGTCGACTGGCTCGACTCGCCGCTGCCGGACCTGCTGCCGATGCTGGCGAAGAGCAGCGGCGTGGTGGTGGCGCCGATCGACATCTACGGCACGCTGGGCGGGTTGCGGCCCAACCAGCTGCATGGTGCCACGGCCAATCCCGGCGTGCGGCGGGCGATGCTGGCGGCGATCGACCAGGTCGACGTGATGACCGCGGTGATGGGCGGCGACCCGAAACTGTTCCGCGCGCCGGTGGGGTATTTCATGCCGGGCACGCCCTCGGCCAACGAGGCCGGCATGGACCGGGTCCGCCACCGGCCTGACACCGCCGCCATCAAGGCGATGCTGAAGGACGCGGGGTATGCCGGGGAGCGTGTCGTGCTGCTGCATCCCACCGACCAGATCTACTACGACGCCATGAGCCACGTGGTCGGTGCCGCCTTGCGCGATGTCGGCATCAACCTCGACGAGCAGACGGTCGACTGGGGCACGGTGGTGGAGCGGCGGACCAGCAAGGCAGACCTGGACAAAGGCGGCTGGTCGCTGTTTCCGGCCGGCTACCCGGCGGCGGAGTATCGCGACCCGTTGTTCGCCTCCAACATCCGGGGCAATGGGCAGGACGCGTGGTTCGGCTGGCCGACCGACCCGAAGCTGGAGGCGATGCGCGACGCCTGGATGGAGAGCACCGACCCGGCGGAGCGCAAGCGGCTCGATGCCGGCATCCAGCTCCAGGCATTCGACACCGTGCCGTTCATCCCGCTTGGGCAGTACCTGCCGCCGGCGGCGTGGCGGGGGAACCTCTCCGGGCTGCTGAAGGGGGCGACGCCGGTGTTCTGGAACGTGGCCAAGGGCTGAGGCCGGTCGCCGGCCGGTTCGGTCCGCCGTGCCGGTTCGCTGCTATGGGATGGCCGAAGCCGGGCGGCGGTGAAGCGAGCCGGTTTCCGGCGTTTCGCAGCATCGCCCGTGTTCTGTGAGCGTGATGAAAGCCGAGATGGACACTTGGTGTATTAATAATACACGTGATGTATTAATAATATACAGGCTTGTTTCAAAATAAATATCCATGATGGCGGGGAACTATCAAATATTCTTGTGCAGACATGAAAATATTAGCAAGAAAATAGAATGAAATATTTCTGTAAGGAGGCGGCTGGGATGATAGGGCCATGATCCTCCCACTGCAGCGAGTTCGTCATAAATCAGTCTGGAAGCGGCGTATTCATGCCATTTCACGGGGCAAAATAGCCGTTGCAGGACAATAGGGATGGTCGCCACGGTCGACCTGTCGCTGCGCAGGTCCCGCCGTGTCTGATTAACAACTCACGAAATTCTATTGCCGATATGCTTTGCAATCCCGTTCTGATCTGGTGTTCATGACGATCGACCGATACATCCGCGGCGCACTTCGCCTGCGAAGCGCTCAGATCGGCATCTGAGGAGAACATCCTTGAGCCATGTCCGCACATCCGACTCGCCCGGATCGCCGCTCTCCCCAGCCGGCCCGCCACGGCCCAACGAGGGCCCACGATCCGATAAGGACACAGGGCCGAACGCGGCGCTGGACCGCCTGGTGGCCGCCCGAACCAGCGTGCTGACCAAGGCGAACGCCCAGTTGCAGGCCGACGCGGTGGAGCACGAGCGCGTGGAAGGCGTCGAGCGCCTGTCGCAGAAGACGGAGGCGGTCGATCAACTGACCGGCGGCCTGGCGCACGACTTCAACAACCTGCTCCAGGCATTCTCGGGCAGCCTGGACCTGATGAGCGCGCGTATCGGCGAGGGGCGCATCGGGGATCTCGAACGCTACATCACCATCGCCCGAACGGCGTCCACCCGCGTGACATCGCTGATCCACAGCCTGCTCGCCTATTCGCGACGCCAGACCCTGGATCCGAGGGCGACAAATCTGAACCGGCTGGTGCGTGGGATGGAGGCGGCCATGCGAAGCACGCTGGGGCCGGGCATCCACCTGAAGACGACGCTCGATCCCGGTGTTTCGAGCACGCTGTGTGACGCCCAACAACTCGGGAGCGCATTGCTCAAGCTGGTGGCGAACGCCCGCGATGCCATGCCGGACGGCGGTTCGGTGGTCATCGAGACGGCCAACGACACATTGCCGGATCGCCGTACGCCGGCTGCGGACGTCTCGCTGAGGGAGCTTCGACCCGGCGACTACGTGACCCTGTCGGTCACCGATACGGGGACGGGCATGCCTGCCGGCGTGGTCTGCCGGGCGTTCGACCCCTTTTTCACGACCAAGCCGATGGGCGCCGGCGACGGCCTTGGCCTGTCCATGATCTACGGCTTCATCCGGCAATCGAACGGGCACGTGCAAATCCAAAGCCAGGAAGGCGTCGGCACCTGTGTGACGATCTTCCTGCCGCGCCATGCCGGCCTGGAGGCAGACCCGGAGGCAGCCGTGAGCGCCGCCATCGCGCTGCCGGTGCAGCAGGCCGGCCGCGTGGTGCTGGTGGTTGAGGACGAGCCGTTCATCCGATCGATCCTCGTCGAGGTGCTGTCGGAGCTCGGCTACACCGTGCTGGAAGCCGTGGATGGCCGTTCAGGGCTGACGATCCTGAACTCGGCGGTGGCCGTCGATCTGCTGATCGCCGATGTCGGGCTGCCGGACGGCATGAACGGCCGACAGCTCGCGGATGCGGCGCGCGAACGGCGCCCCGAGCTGAAGGTCCTGTTCATCACTGGCTACATCGCGAGCGATGCCGTCGGCAACGGCGACATGGCGAAGGGCATGGAAGTCATGATGAAGCCTTTTCGCCTCGATGAGCTGACTGCCAAGGTGCGGATGATGACCAACCCCCGGACGGGCGTGCTCTCGCATGCCGACCGGTGGGGGAAGGCGGCACCAGCGGAACTTTGCTAGGCGAGCCGGGCGAACGCCTCGCGGGCGACCAGCATGTCGTCCAGCGGCAGCTTCCGGCCAATGTCGATTCCGATCCGCGCGCGCAAGCTCTCTGACGCCGCTTTCCTGGGCATCGCGTCCTCCCCTGATGTGGCCCCCGACACGGTTGGCAGGTGACCGCTCGCAGCCGACACGATAGTGTTCGCGCTAACAAGGGGGGAGAAACGTCATGACGCTCATCACGCGGCGTGGACTGGGCATGCTCGCCGCGGCTGCCGGCCTCGCCGGCCAGTCCGCGCGCGCGCAGGACCTGCCGGCACATGAGCGCGACCTGTATGACGCTGCAAAGAAGGAAGCCGAACTGACCTGGTATTCCGGCCAGCTTCAGGCCGAACCGGGGGAGGCGGTGGGACAAGCGTTCTCCCGGCGCTACCCTGGCATCAAGGTGAACGTGGTCCGCAGCACCTCCCAGGTCGCGTTCCAGCGCCTGTCGCAGGACATGCAGGCCGGCGTCGCGCAGTGCGACATGTTCAGCTCGACCGATTATGGGCACTACAACTTCCTCAAGCGGGAAGGGAAGTTGCTGCCGTATCGGCCTGTGAATGCAGCAGGAATGATCGAGCCGGTGCGACGGCCGGACGCCGACGACATGTTCCAGATCTTCTATGTCGGGCTGTACCTGATCGCGTACAATACCCGGCTTGTCGCGGCCGCCGAGGCGCCGAAGAGCTGGACGGACCTGCTCGACCCGAGATGGCGCGACAAGGTGGCGGTCGGCCATCCCGGCTACAGCGGCGCCATCGGCGTCATGGCTGTGACGCTGAAGAAACGCTACGGCTGGGACTATTTCGACAAACTGGAGAAGAACAAGCCGCAGATCGGCCGGTCCGCGGACGATCCCGTGACGCTGCTGAACGCCGGCGAGCGGGCGGTCGGCATGGGCGTGTCGCTGTCGATGCCGCTGCTCAGCGTCGCGCGCGGCAACCCGCTGGCGGTCGTCTACCCGACTGACGGGACGCTCGCGGTCTACTCCCCCAGCGCCATCCCGAAAAACGCCCCGCATCCCAATGCCGCCAGGCTATTCATGGAGTTCTGCGCCGGTCGCGACTACGCCGAGGTCGCCCGCAAGTTCTTCATCATGCCGCTGCGCCCGGAGGTGCCGCCGCCGGACGGCGCCCTGGGCTTCGACAAGATCAAGCTGATCGGCGCCACCCCCTCGGAAATCGAGGACGGCGTGCCGGAGGTCAAGGAGCAGTGGCGCGACACGTTCGGCGTCTGATCGCGGTGCGTCGTCCCGAACCTGCCACCCTGCTGTGGGTCGCGCTGACCGCCGCCCTGCTGCTGCTGGTCGCGTTTCCGCTGACGAAGCTGCTGCTGGTCAGCCTGCACAGCCGCAGCGGGGCTTGGACCTTCGCGAACTACGTCGCCGCTTACGGTCGTATGCGCTACGTCGAGTCGCTGCTCAATTCGCTCGAATTGGCCTGCGAGGTTGCAGCGATTTCGGTGGTTTTCGCCGTACCAATGGCCTGGGCGGTGTCACGCACCGATATGCCGGGCAAGAGCGTGATCTGGGCGATCGTGCTGGGGGCGTTCATCCTGCCGCCCTACCTTGGCGCGATCGGCTGGATCCTGCTCGCCGGCCCGAACGCCGGCTTCGTCAACCGCGCCTGGCGCGCGGTCACCGGCGCCACCGATCCGCTGGTCAACGTCTACACTTTCCACGGCCTGGCCTTCGTCATGGCTTTCCAGTCCTTCCCGCTGATCTTCATCTTCGTGAAGTCGGCGCTCGACCTGATCTCCTCGGAAATGGAGGACGCTGCCAACATCCTCGGCGCCGGCATGTGGCGGACCATGCGCAAAATCACCCTGCCGCTAGTCTGGCCGTCCATCCTGGGGGGCGCGATCATCGTGTTCCTGGAAGCCGTGGCGCTGTTCGGCACCCCCGCCATCATCGGCATCCCCGCCCGCATCAACACCGCCACCACCCAGCTCTGGCAATTCTTCGAATACCCGGTGCGAGTCGATGTCGCCGCCGCCTACGCCATGCCGCTGCTGCTGATCACCCTCGCCATGGTCGGCGCCCAGCGCCTGATGCTGCGCCGCCGCGGCTTCGTCTCGCAGACCGGCAAAGGCGGCGAACGGCGGCCCATCCCCCTTGGCCCGTGGCGCTGGGCGGCCCTGGGCTGGTGCCTGCTGGTCGGCCTGCTGTCGGTCGCCATGCCCGCCGCCGTGCTGGCCGAGGCCTCCTTCGCACGCGCCTGGGGCCGCGGCCTGAGCTCGGACAACCTGACGCTGGCGAACTACAAGTTCCTGATCTTCCAACATGAAACCGCCATGTCCACGATCTGGAACACGATCTGGTTCTCCGCCGCCTCGGCAACCCTGGCCGCCGTGCTGGCCCTGCTGGTGGCCTATGTCGTCAGCCGCAAGCTGGTGCGCTTCGCCGGCGTGCTGGGCTTCCTGGCCATGGCGCCATTCGTCATCCCCGGCATCATCATGGCGATCGGCTTCTACGCCAGCTTTGCCGCGCCGCCGTTCGCGCTCTATGGTACGGCCACGATCATCATCCTGGCCTTCACCGCGCGGTTCCTCCCCATCGCCTACGCCAATGCTACCGCCGCCATGGGTACCCTCCACCCCGAAATGGAGGAAGCCGCCCGCATCCTGGGCTGCGGCCGGCTGCAAACCATCGCCCGCATCACCGCCCCCCTGTTGCGCAAAAGCCTGTTCGGCGGCTGGCTGATCGTGTTCATCGTCGCCACCCGCGAACTCTCGGCCGCCATCTTCCTGGTCGGCCCCAACACAAGAACCATGGCCGTGCTGCTCTACGATATGAGCGAGGCCGGCAACTTCGAGGTCCTCGCCGCCCTCGGCGGCATCCTGCTGGCCCTCACCGTCGCCCTGGTTCTCGCCGGCATGAAACTCCTGGGCCGCGATTTCATGTTGCGCCGCGCGTGAGCGGGGCTCCGCCCCCGGCCCCGCCAGGGGGCTTTGCCCCCTGGACCCCCACTAAGGGCACAGCCCTTAGAACCCTTTATTGGTGCTTGAGGGGATGGGCCAACCCGGGCCTTGGATGGTCCGGGTTGGCCCATCCCCTCAAGCGCCAATGGTTGGTTTTCAAAGGCCCTGCCTTTGGTGGGGTCCAGGGGCAAAGCCCCTGGCGGGGTCCGGGGCGGAGCCCCGCTCACGCGCGGCGCATCATGATATCGGCTCTGGCGTTCCTGCTGGGCGGCGCCGAAGCGCCGGAGCGGATCATCGGGGGGCCGTCGACGGGCGGGTGCATGGCCGGGGCGGTGCAGTTGCCGGCGCAGGGGGACGGGTTTGCGGCCATTCACCTGGCCAACAGCAGTTTCTGGGGGGCCTCCGAGACGATTGCGCGGCTTGAGCTGTTGGGGGAACGGGTTCGGGCGGCCGGATTGCCGGATGTGTATGTCGACGACATTTCGCGCCGCTTTGGCGGGCCGATGCCGGGCGGGCATCTGAGCCACCAGGTGGGGTTGGATGCGGATGTCGGCCTGGACGTGCGGCCTCGGCCGGCGCTGACGCCGGCGACGCGGGAGACGGTGGAGTTGCCGAACCTGGTGCGGCCGGACGGGCGAGGGGTGGTGCCGGAGCGATGGTCGGCCGGGGTTGTGACGCTGCTGCGACTGGCGGCGGGGTTGCCGGAGGTGGATCGGATTTTGGTCAATCCGGCGATCAAGCGGCAGTTATGTCAGTCGGTTACGGGCGATCGGACGTGGCTGCGGCTGATCCGGCCCTGGTATGGCCATGCGGCGCACATGCATATCCGGTTTCGCTGTCCGGCGGGGCAGGCGGAGTGCCAGCAGCCGCCTCCGCCGCCAGTGGGGGATGGCTGCGACGCAACCCTACAATGGTGGTTCGACCAGCTCGATCATCCGCCGAAGCCTTCGGGTGCGCCGGAGCGTGTACCGACGCCGCCGGCGGCGTGCCGCGCAATTTTGGCCGGCGGCGGGTAGGGTTCAGGCAGCGTGTGCGGGATTGGTCTGACCGCGGCGACGGCGCAGCCGGAAGAGGACCATACCACCCAGGGCCAGCACGCTGAGGCCGGCGGGTTCAGGGGTGGTCGCGATCGTCGCGCCGTATGGGGTCACGGCGGTGCTGTCGAGGTTGGTGGTGTCGCCGGTCATCACGTAACCCAGCGTGTGGAGCACCGTCAGGTCCTGCGGCGACAAGGTCAGCACGTTACCTGGGCAGAGGACGGCGTTCTCGGCGTCCAGCATGACGGTCTGCTTGACCGTGCTGCAGTTCACGTTGTTCAACCAGTCGCTGGCGTCGGCCCCCGTGTCATCCAGCGTGCCGAGGCTGGTGTTGCCGCTGTTGATCGAGGCGTAGGCGGCGGCCTTGTAGGTAAAGGTCGTGACGCCCTTCCCGCTGTAGCGGAAGAAGTCGAGGGGATAGGCGAAGATGGAATTGGCGACAGTCAGGCCGGAGATGCGGCCCAGCACATGGCCGATCTCCTGCTTGGCGACCCCCATGAAGTCGTAGGTGTTCGCGGCGACGCCATTGGTGTCGTCGAACGTCCAGCCGACGCCGCTGGCGAAGCCGATATAGCCGTCGAGTTGGGTGTTCGTGGTCAGGCCCAAGGCCTTTGCCTCGGCGTTTGGGATATAGATGTTGGATGCGGTGGTCGGGTTCGTGAGCGGCATCGCCCCGCCGAAGCTCGACAGGTACGACCTCACGTTGGAATAGGTGAGGCCGGTGTAATAGTTATCCAGTGTGTAGCCGACCGCGCCCGATGGCATGCTGCTGGCGCTCCCCGCGATGGTTCCCCAGCCGATCTGGATATCCACCGTCATGGTGTTGCTTATTGCGGCCGCGTATTCGCTCGCCACCGTCGTCAGCGCGGTGCTGATCTGGGTCTGCGCATTGGGGCTGAGGGCATAATAACTGCCGTCATAGGTGAACTGGAAGGTCAGCGCCGCTCGAGCGGGCGGCGGGAGAATGAGGGAGATGCCCAGGGCCGGCAAAACCGACACGGCCAGACGGCGCGTCAAGCCGGCATAGGACATCATGCCTGAATATCCCTCTCGAATCCGTGATGAATTTGCTGCGTAGTCGCAAATGTTGGGCCCTTCAAGATCAATTCACGTGATTCTCGTCCAAAATGATGCAGGTCCCGGATCGGGCGTGTGCGGCCAGACCGATCCGGGGAATGCCAAATACCGCCGCAGACACCGACTCTCCTGCCTTCGTCATAGCCGACCCCTGTGCCGGCCATCTGTCGCGGCAGACTGCCTCACGGATGGCCGGCACAGGGGGCGGCCATGACGGTTGGGAAGGTCAGTGCCAACGGCCGTTGGTATAATATCAGTGGCTTCCAGCCACCTGGGCGCACGCAGTGACCGTCGACCGGTACTGTCATCTGCGATTTCGGGCTGGGTACAGCCGGTCTCGGCTGGGGGTGGAGGCGGCGCGCGGGGGCCGTCGCCGTCGCCCCCGCGCAGGTTCGGTCCGGCGCTATCCTGCCGCCTTCGCCTCGCGCCGGCGGGCGTGCAGGATGAACTCGGTGTAGCCGTTCGGCTGGCGGCGGCCCTCGAACACCAGGTCGCAGGCCGCCTTGAACGCGGGGCCCTCGAACGCCGGGGCCATCGGGCGGTATGCCGGATCGCCCGCGTTCTGCCGGTCCACCACGCCCGCCATGCGCTGCAGCGTCTCCATCACCTGGGCCTCGGTCGTCACGCCGTGGTGCAGCCAGTTCGCGATGTGCTGGGAGGAGATGCGCAGCGTCGCGCGGTCCTCCATCAGCCCGACATCGTGGATATCCGGCACCTTGGAGCAGCCGACGCCCTGGTCGATCCAGCGCACCACGTAGCCCAGGATGCCCTGGCAGTTGTTGTCGAGCTC
>JARLIJ010000097.1 GCA_031291795.1 Acetobacteraceae bacterium
CGGAAACCGTGCGGTTCGTGGCGCTGCTGTCCTCGATCTACCGCGATTTCGGGTTCGAGAGCTTCCGCGTGAAGTTCTCCGACCGGCCGGACCACCGCGCCGGGGACAACGACGTGTGGGATCGGGCAGAGGGCGCGCTGCGGGAAGCCTGCGCCACCGCGGGGGTGGAATACGAGCTGAACCCCGGTGAAGGCGCGTTCTACGGCCCCAAGCTGGAGTTCGTCCTGCGCGACGCGATCGGGCGGGACTGGCAATGCGGCACGCTGCAGGTGGATTTCGTGCTGCCGGAGCGGCTGGACGCCGATTACGTGGCCGAGGACGGCAACCGCCGCCGCCCGGTGATGCTGCACCGCGCGATCCTGGGCAGCTTCGAACGCTTCCTGGGTATCCTGATCGAGCAATATGCCGGCCGATTCCCGCTCTGGCTGGCGCCGGTGCAGGTGGTGGTGGCGACCATCGTGTCCGACGCCGACGCCTATGCGCAGGAAGTCTCTGCCGCCTTTGCCGCGGCGGGCGTGGAAGTCCGCACCGACCTGACCAACCAGAAGATCAACGCCAAGGTGCGCGAGCACAGCCTGGCGCATGTCCCGGTGCTGGCGGTCGTCGGGCGCAAGGAGGCGGAGACCCGCACCCTGGCGCTGCGCCGCCTGGGCAGCCAGGCTCAAGAGATCGTGGCGCTCGACGAAGCCGTGGCGAGCCTTGCAACGGAAGCATTGCCGCCCGATCTCTTGCGCAGGCGTGAGTCCGCTTGATCCAGGACCGCGACTTCGGTCACAATACAAATTGGCCATCGGTCCCTCGGGGATCGGTGGCGCGAGCGTTTGTAAACTTCGACAGGAGATACCCATAGCAAGAGGACCAATGCAGGCTCAGCCCAGCCGGGACGGGCCCCGCGTCAACGAGGAGATCCGCGTCCCCCAGGTGCGTCTGATCGACCAGGACGGTGAAATGCAGGGCGTCATGACGGCCCGTGAGGCTGTCCAGCGCGCCTATGCCGTCGGCCTGGACCTGCTGGAGATCAGCCCGAACGCCGATCCGCCGGTGGTGAAGATCCTCGACTTCGGCAAGTACAAATACGAGCTGCAAAAGAAGAAGAACGAGGCGAGGAAAAAGCAAAAAGTCATCGAGATCAAAGAGATCAAGGTGCGTCCGAACATCGACGAGAACGACTATCAGGTGAAGATGCGCGCCATGAAGTCGTTCATCGAAGAGGGCGACAAGGTCAAGGTGACGCTGCGCTTCCGCGGTCGCGAAATGGCGCACCAGGACATCGGCATTCGCGTGCTGGAACGGATCCGCGCCGAGTTGGATCTGACCACGAAGGTGGAGCAGATGCCGCGGATGGAGAACCGGCAGATGGTGATGGTGCTGTCGCCAAAATAGGCGGCGGCCGCTTCCCCCTCTCCCTTTGAGGGCTTGGGGCGCGAATTGCACCAAGGGTGGGGTGAGGGGGCGTTCCGGCAAGCCCCCCACCCACACGCGGCGCCGTTTCAGTTAACCCGCATCCTCCATCAGCACCACATGCAGCCGCCGGGGACCGTGCGCGCCCAGTTCCAGCGTCTGCTCGATATCGGCCGATCGTGACGGGCCCGTCACCAGCATGACGTTGCGCGGCATGGCGCCAATCTCGGCGCGCAGCAGGTCCCACGCCTCCTCATACGCGCCCACCAGCCGCGACGCCCGCAGCAGCACGATCGCGGTGTCGGCCAGCACGTTCAGCGTGGTCGGGCGATCCGGCGCCGAGGGGAACATCAGCGTCCCGGTCTCCGCCACCGCGGCGAAGGCGTGCTGCACGCTGACCGCATCCGAACCCTCGGCCCGCCCCTCACGCACGCTCAGCAGCGGGCGTGTCGCCCATGGCACCGCCCGCAGCTCCGCATGCGGCGCCATCACCAGCTCACTCGGGAGATTCTGCGCCGCCAGGTAGTCGGCCACCGCGCCCGGCACGTCGTCCAGCGACGCGACGCGGGTCAGGGTCCCGAACTCCTTCTCCAGGTTGCGCACGAACAATTCGACCTGCTCGGGGTGCGGCAGCCGCGAGCGCGCCGGAATGAGTTGCCGCGGATGCGCCGCCAACCGGCCACGCAGCATTGCCGCCTGGTCGGCCGGCAACGGCCCGCGCCGCAGCCCGCGCCGGATGGCGTTCAGCATGACCTCGCGGCTCATCGGAGCGTCCCGTCGCGCTGGGCGCGGGCGTAGCGGGCGAAGAACGTGTCGCCTTCGGGCGCCGGCAGGTCCCGCCCCGCGGTCCAGCCGCCGGCAAACGGCAAGCGCGCGAACCGCCCGCGTTTGCGCCCCGCGATCCCCAGCGTGACCGCCATCGCCCGCGTGGCCAGCCGGTACAGCGCCGGCCGGCGTGCAAAATACGCCCAGACACCCAGGCCCCAGCGTTGGGTTGGCGGCGTCAGATGCCGCTCGAACTCCCGCTCACGCCAGTGCCGCATCAGGTTCGGCAGCGGAATCTTCACCGGACAGACGCTCTCGCATTTGCCGCAGAAGGTAGAGGCATTGGGCAGATGGCCGGCCTTGTCGATCCCGACCAGGCTGGGCGTAAGCACCGCCCCCATCGGTCCGGGATAGACCCAGCCATACGCATGGCCGCCTACAGCGCCGTAGACCGGGCAATGGTTCATGCAGGCGGCGCACCGGATGCAGCGCAGCATGTCCTGGAACTCGGTGCCGATCATCGCCGACCGGCCGTTGTCGACCAGCACGACGTGGTATTCGGCCGGGCCGTCGAGGTCCGCCGGCCGCCGCGGACCGGTCGAGAACGTCGTGTAGACCGACATGTCCTGCCCGGTCGCCGATCGCGCCAGGACGCGCAGCAGCGACATGCAGTCCTCCAGCGTCGGCACCATCTTCTCGATGCTGGCAAGCACGATATGCACCCGCGGCAGGGTCTGGGTCAGGTCGCCATTGCCCTCGTTGGTGACGATGACGCTGGTGCCGGTCTCGGCGATCAGGAAGTTGGCGCCGGTGATCCCGACATCCGCCGCGAGAAACCGCGCGCGCAGCTTGGTGCGGGCCTCGGTCAGGATGTCGCGCCGTTCGGTGAACACGCGATCGGCCGGCAGGTCGGTGTGCGACTTGCGGAACGCCGCCTCCCAGTCCTCCATGTTGAGGTGGAACGCTGGCGCAATGATGTGGCTGGGCAGCTCGTGGCGCAACTGGATGATGTATTCGCCGAGGTCCGTCTCGAACGGTTCGATATCGTTCCGTTCGAGGTGGTCGTTGATGCCCAGCTCCTCGCTGATCATCGACTTGCCCTTGGTGACGGTGCGGGCGCCGGCGTCCTGGCAGATCTTCAGCACCACGTCGCGCGCAGTGGCGGCGTCGGAGCACCAGTGAACCTGCCCGCCGGCGGCAAGCACCTTGGCCTCGTACGCCTCAAGGTAGAAGTCGAGGTTGGCCAGCGTGTGGTTCTTGATGTCGCGTGCGGTATCCCGCAGTTGCTCGAACTCCGGCAGCCCCGCCACCGCCGCGCTCCTGCGCGCGATGAAGCTCGGGCCGCTCCGCGCGAGCGCCTTCTGCAGGCCGGCATTGCCGATTGCGTCATGCGCGTTTTGTTTGAAGGCAGAGGACGTGGGGACGTGCATCGGGCGAGTGACTCCTTCCCGGCGGCACTCTAGCCGTGGCGCGCGGTTTGACCAGTGGGTGTGGCGGCTTCAACGGGCTTCAACGCATCCGTGACATCCCTGCCGCGGTGCGACAGACCCGACCACCGGCCGGCCGGCTGCCCGATCGCTCAGGCCGCCTGGGCGAGCTGCCGCGGCCGGTAGATCGCGGTGTGCGTCACGCGCGCGACCGGTGTGGTTTCATTGGCAACCACCAGCGCGTCGAGCTCGATCCATTTGTGGCCCTTGCTCTCATAGTTGCGCGTCACCTGGGCCCGCACGTTCAGCGTGTCGCCCACCCGCGCGAGGCCGAGGTTCCGGACCACGCTTCCCGTGTGGATCCACGCCGGCAACACCACGTTGTGGATCAGCGCCCAGTTGCAGCAACGCAGGATCATGCCGGGGTGCACCAGGCCCTCGGTCTGGTACAGCAAGTCGGTCTCGCGCACGTCCCGGATGGACTCGGCCTGGAGCGCGGCCGTGACGTCCAGCGGGATCATGCCCAGCCAGCCACCGACCGCAAGCGAGGCTTCGTCGGCTGTGGCGCGGTTGCTGCGCGGGGCAACCGGCTTGAAGTCCCCAAGCCTGACCGCGGGCGCCGCCGCGGGCAGGTCGGCGCGGCCGGTAGCACACAGCACGCCCATGCTGGTGACCTGCAGCGCGAGGCCGCCCTGGTCGTCAACGGCGGTGACCTCGGCGATGTCGTTCTCATAGATCGGCTTGCCGAAGCGGGCCTCACCGGTGCCGCGCTCCAGCCAGGCGCGGCCCCAACGCCGGATCGGCTGGTGCGACATGTAGGCGTAGATGTTCACGCCGCCGACGAAGCCGCCCTTGAAGCCGAAGCGCTGGGCGGTGGCGTCGTCATGGATCTTGTTCTCGGAGGCCTTGGCGGTGTTGTACGCCTGCACACGGTAGGGCGGCAGCGCGGTCATTCGGCCCTCCTCATCGTTTCTTCATCGCACTTGGCGCGCGTTTGGTTACCGGAACGACATGGCGCGCAGCCTCGGCCGCGCGCCACGTCCTTGACGTCAGCTCAACGCCCAGAGGCCGACCTCATAGCCCGGCACGAAGTTGCGGTTGGTCATGTCCGGGTTGCGGTTGACGAAGACGCGGTTGAACATCGGGTGCCGCATGCTGCGGGTTTCGTGCTCGATGCGGAACAGCGGCTTGTTGGTGTCCACATCAACAATGTCGAGGAAGCGGTACTGGTGCTGGTCGCTCTCCTCGGAGATCAGCCCACGCTCCAGCAGCTTCTTGTGCGGGCCGGAGAAGTCCACCAGCGTGATCTGGATATGATGGCCGTCGTATTCCGGCAGCGGCTTGTCCGTCTCGCGATAGGTCACGACGCTCTCGGCCGAAGTGCGCGCCCAGGCATACGGTCCGCGTTCGTCACTGGACACGCCGGCGATGCCGCCCATGATCTCGACATAGAACTTCGCGATCGCAGCGAGATCTGTGCCGGCCGGGATGTCGAACTCGACATACGGCATGCCGACGCGCATCGGGCCGAACTTCTTCGGGTCCGGCGCGTGCATGCGGATGCGGTTGCCCCAGGGGCAGGTCGTCTCCACCACGTCACCCGCCTCACGGAAGCTGAACTTCGTCCCTTCCAGGTAGCGCGCGGCGTAGTGCAGGCGCTTCAGCAGCGCCTCCTGGTCCGGCACCACCAGCGCCGTGGTGCCGCGCACAACCTGCGGGGTCGAGCGGCTCGGCAAGTGGAACTGGCCGCGGCCGACATTGACCCACATGTTCTCGATCCCCGCCATCAGGTAGGGATCGCGGGTCAGGCCAAGACCCATGATGTAGAACGCCGTTGCTTTCGTCTGGTCCGGTACCGTGACGTTTACGTGACCCAGTTCGACGATGTTGCCCAGGTCCTCGGCGGTACGGTCGAACTGCGGCATGGTCGAAATGCTGTCGTTCATCCTGGTGTCCCCTCTGCCGGATTGGTCCCCAATGAGTCATGATAGCGCTGCGCACCGGGTACGGTCCATGCCCGAGCCAGTGAGGGCCTTCGCAAAATGGGGGACGGCAGCCAATGACAGCCATGAGCTGGGATGAGTGGGCGAAGCACGACGCGGTGTCCCTGGCGGGTCTGGTGCGCGCGGGGCAGCTCACGGCGTGCGAGCTGGCGGCGCAGGCCGCCGCTGGCGTTGCGCGGCTGAACCCGAAACTGCAAGCCGTGATCGAGCTGTTCGCCGACGTACAGGCCGATCCGGACCATGACGCGCCCGCCAGGTCCGGCGCGTTGTACGGGGTGCCGATGCTGCTGAAGGACCTCGGGTCCGGGTTGCGCGGCCGGGTGCAGGACTCCGGTTCTGCCTTCATGCGCGGTACGCGGCTGCTCGCCACCGACCCGTCGATCCAGAATTTCCTGCGGACCGGCCTGGTCCCGCTGGGACGGTCGGCGACGCCCGAATTCGGCATGACCTTCGACACCGTGACGGGCTATGACGGCAGCGTTACGGTGACCCGCAGCCCGTGGGACCTGGAGCGGACGCCGGGCGGCTCCTCCGGCGGGTCGGCCGCCGCAGTCGCGGCCGGCATCCTGCCGCTGTCGATGTCGTCGGACGGCGGCGGATCGACCCGTATCCCAGCCTCGTTCTGCGGGCTGGTGGGACTGAAGGCGTCGCGCGGACGGGTGCCGCAGCCGCTGGCCCGCAACGAATACGTCACGCGCATCAGCATCGATGGCGTGGTCAGCCGCAGCGTGCGCGATACTGCGGCGGTGTACGACTATCTCACATCCGTTCCGACTGGCGGCTCGTTCATCCGGATGGGGCCGCCTGTGGGATCTTACTGCGACGCGATCCAGACGGACCCGAACCCGCAGCGCATCGGGCTGTCGACCGGGCGCTGGGGGCGCGGCGTTGATACCGACGCACAGGTCGCCGCCCGGGTGCGCCAGGTCGGCACGTTGCTGGAAAGCCTCGGCCATGTGGTGGAGGAAGTCCCCGACGACGCGATCTGCGACTGGGAGGCGCTGTGGTCCGCCTACATCGCGCAATGGATCGGCAGCCGCGCCACCTTCGCAATGATGGCGCGCGACCGGGGCATCGGGAACCAGGCGTTGCAGACGCTGCTCACGCCCATGAGCTGGCGGCATTACCTGGCAGCCGAACGCTACGACAAGTTCGACATGTTCCGCATGATGAACGCGAACAACACCGTCACCCGGCAATGGGGCGCGCTGTTCGACCAGTACGACGCGCTGCTGACGCCCACGCTGGCGATCCGCGTGCCGACGGCGAACGGGCCCTATTCGCTACTGCGCGACGAGGCGCTGGACCCGTGGATCGGACGGCTGGCCGATGCGTGCCGCTTCACCATGCCGGCCAACGAGACCGGCCATCCGGGGATCAATGTCCCCGCCGGGTTCGACAGCGACGGGTTGCCGATCGGCGTGCAGCTCCAGGGCAGCTTCGGCGCCGAGGCACTGCTGCTGCAACTCGCCGCCCAGGTGGAACGCGCCCGCCCCGACTGGTTCGGGTGCGTGCCGCCTGTGCACGTCACCACAGCGGACTGACCGAGAGGCCGCCTTGCGCTAGACGAGGCCCGGCACGTCGAGCGGGCTGCCGGCGATCGCATCCGCCCCCGCCGCCTCCAGTTCCTCGCGCCCGCCGTAGCCCCATAGCGCACCGATGGAGCGCAACCGGTTGGCCTGCGCGGCATGGACGTCGTGCAGCCGGTCGCCGATCATGACGGTATCGGCGGGGTCAAAGCTTTCATGTGAAAGGATATGTGCGAGCAGGTCCGCCTTGGCGTCCAGTCCGCCAGCCGGCAGCGCACCATAGACCGCGCGGACATAGGGGCGCAGTTCGAGGTAGTCGATCACCCGCTCCGCAAAGTCCCGCCGCTTCGAGGTCGCGATGCACATCACGCAGCCGGCGTCGCGCAGGGCGTCGAGCATCCCGACCACGCCGGCGAAGATCGTGCACTCGTAGATCCCGACGGTGGTATACCGCGCACGGTAGCTCGTCAGCCCCAGATCCACGCGGTCGTCGCCGTACAGCGCCAGCATGCGCCCGATCGACACCGCGATCGGCGGCCCGACCGCCCAGGTCAGGTCCCCGGCGGTCGTCGGATCGTGCCCAAGTTCCGTCAGCATGTGGCGAAAGCACGCCTCGATGCCGGGACGCGAATCTGCCAGCGTCCCGTCCAGATCCAACAACACCGCCTGCTCAGTCATTCGTACGTCCTATGCGGCGCGGCCGAACAGGCCGCCCAGGGTTGCAAGCGTTGCCAGATGGCAGTCGGCATCGCCGTAGAGCTGATCGATCACCGTCATGCGCCTGAAGTGGTGGCCGACCTTGTACTCCGCGGTCATGCCGATGCCACCATGTAGCTGAATCGCCTCCTGGCCGATATGGCGCCCCGAGCGGTCGATCTGGATCTTGGCGGCGGCGATGGCGCGGCGGCGTTCGATCGGGTCGTCCTCGGCGGCCATGACGGCGGCGTACATCGCCATGCTGCGCGCCTGTTCCAGTGCGACGAGCATGTCCACCGAACGGTGCTGGAGGACCTGGAACTGGCCGATCGGCCGACCGAACTGCTGGCGGGTCTTGAGGTATTCCAGCGTCGCATCGTGCATCGCCTGCATCGTGCCGACGGCCTCGGCGCAGAGGGCCGCGATCGCCTCGTCGATGACGTGCTCGATGACGGGCAGGGCGTTGTCGTTCAGCACAGCCTCGGCGCGGGTGCCCGCCAGGATGAGTTCGGCGGCGCGCAGGCCATCCTGTGTCGGGTAGCCGCGGCGGGTCAGGCTGGGGCTGTTGGCATCGACCAGGAACAGGCCGATGCCGTCGCGGTCGCGCTGGGCGCCGGCGATGCGGGCGGTGACGAAGAATTTGTCGGCGCAGTCCCCGTGCAGCACCACGCTCTTGGCGCCGTCGAGCAGCCAGGCACTGCCCTGCCGGCGGGCGGTGGTGGCGACGTCGTGCAGGTCGTAGCGCGAGTGACGTTCGACATGGGCGAAGGCAAGTTTCAGGTGGCCGGCAGCAACTTGCGGGACGAGCGCGCCGCGGAGTGCGTCGGTGCCGGCATGGCGGAGCAGGCTGCCGCCCAGGATGACGGTGGCGAAATACGGCTCCAGCACGAGGCCTCGGCCGAAGGCTTCCATGACGATCATGGTATCGACCGGGCCACCACCGAAGCCACCGAGGGTTTCCTCGAACGGCAGGCCGAGCAGGCCAAGTTCGGTGATTTGGGACCAGAGCTTGGGGCTCCAGCCGTTGGGTTCGGCGAGGTATTTCTTGCGTTGCTCGAACTGGTAATGGTCGGCGATCAGGCGGTCTACGCTGTCTTTCAGCAGGCGTTGGTCATCGGTGAGGTCGAAGTCCATTTGAGAGGGTCCGGTTGGGGCGGCGTTGGCGACATGGTAGCCGAATTTTCGAGGGGGGACACGTGGGGTCCTGTCGGGGTGCTGGCTTCGGCGGGAGCGTCCCGGTGGATCGTCTGTGCCGATTGTTCGAGCTTTGGTTAAACACAGAGTTTGAAGGCGAGCCAGTAGAGTCGAGGAGAGGCGCGGTGTCGCGTGAGCGATCGAGCCTGTCAGGAATCTTGTGTGAGGGGTCATAGTGGAGCCCGGGAACGGGCGAGGAGCAAGCCATGACGATCCGGGACGCCTTGATTGACGAGTTGCTGTCTGGCCAGGACCCTTCGACGGTGATGCGCCAGGACGGCCTGCTGGGCGAGCTGAAGCAGGCGCTGCTGAACCGTCTGATGGCGGCGGAGTTCGACCACCACCTGGCCCAGGAGCCGGAGGCGGATGCCACGAGCGGGAGGAAGAACCACCGCAACGGGTCGACCCGCAAGCGCGTGCTGACCGATGACAGTGTGGTGGACGTCACCATCCCGCGCGACCGCGAAGCCCGCTTCGACCCGGTGCTGATCGGCAAGTACCAGCGCCGGCTGCCGGGCTTCAACGACAAGGCGATCTCGCTCTACGCCCGCGGCATGAGCACGCGCGAGATCCAGGGCCACCTGGAAGAGCTGTATGGCATCGCGGTGTCGCCCGACCTGATCAGCACGGTGACCGAG
>JARLIJ010000098.1 GCA_031291795.1 Acetobacteraceae bacterium
GCTCAATATCCGGGATGACCCCGTACAGCAGCTCCGAGGCCCGTCCCAGGTCGCCGCGGCGCTGGGCCACCTCGACCTCGGACCGCGCCTGGTCCAGCCGCTCCTTGAGCTTCTGGGTCGATTGCAGCTGATCCTTTTCGGCCTTCCAGGCAGCGGTCATCGCATTCGAGCGGTCCTCGAAATCGGCGAGTTCCTTCTCCAGCCTGGCCAGCCGGTCATGCGACGCCGGGTCGGTCTCCTTCTTCAGCGCCTCCCGCTCGATCTTGAGCTGGATCACGCGCCGGTCGAGCTCGTCCAGCGCCTCAGGCTTGCTGTCCACCTGCATGCGCAGGCGGCTGGCGGCCTCATCGATCAGGTCGATCGCCTTGTCCGGAAGGAACCGGTCGGTGATGTAGCGGTTCGACAGCGTCGCCGCCGCGACCAGGGCCCCGTCGGTTATCCGCACCCCGTGGTGCAGCTCATACTTCTCCTTGATGCCACGCAGGATGCTGATTGTGTCCTCGACCGACGGCTCGCCCACGAACACCGGCTGGAAGCGCCGCGCGAGGGCGGCGTCCTTCTCGACGTGCTTGCGATACTCGTCGAGCGTGGTCGCCCCGATGCAGTGCAGCGTGCCGCGCGCCAGTTCCGGCTTGATCAGGTTGGAGGCATCCATCGCCCCGTCCGCCCGTCCGGCACCGACCAGGGTGTGCATCTCGTCGATGAACAGCACGACCTCGCCCTGGGCGGACTCGATCTCCTTCAGGACCGCCTTCAGCCGCTCCTCGAACTCACCGCGGTACTTGGCGCCGGCCACCATGGCGCCCAGGTCGAGCGACAACAGCCGCTTGCCCTTCAGCGCCTCCGGCACGTCGCCATTGACCATGCGAATCGCCAGGCCCTCGACGATCGCCGTCTTGCCGACGCCAGGCTCGCCGATCAGCACCGGATTGTTCTTGGTGCGACGCGCCAGCACCTGGATCGTGCGGCGGATTTCCTCGTCGCGGCCAATCACCGGGTCGAGCTTGCCTTCGCGCGCGATCGCAGTCACGTCCCGCGCGTACTTGTTCAGCGCGTCAAAGTTGGCCTCGGCGTTCTGGCTGGTCACCTTGCGGCCCTTGCGGATGTCCGCCACGGCCTTTTCCAGCACCTGCGCCGTCACACCGGCATTCTTCAACGCACGCGCCGCCGGGGTGTCGGAGGCGGCCAGCGCCACCAGCACGCGATCCTGCGCAACGTATTCGTCACCCGCCCGCGTCGCCACCTGCTGCGCGGCGTCCAGTACTCGTACTAGTTCGGGCGTGATCGTCGGCTGCCCGGCGCCCGACCCGTGCACCTTCGGCTGGCGCGCGATCTCGCCATCGACGGCGGTATGGGCGAGCTTCGGATCGCCGCCCGCGCTCTTGATCAGCCCGGCGGCGGCGCCTTCCTCATCATCCAGCAGCGCCTTCAGCAGGTGTTCGGGGGTAATCCGCTGGTGGAACTCGCGAATCGCGATCGTCCCTGCCGCCTGCAGGAACCCACGGGTCCTCTCGGTGAATTTTTCAATGTCCATGACGATGTCCCTATACGTAGGCGACTGATCCTTGCCCGCCCCTCAACAGGCAACGGAAACACGGACCTTTCGAAAGCCATCTGGGTCGGCGCAGAGTGGCGCTCAAGAGGGAGGCCCCGATGCGCATCGAATTTCTGTACCGCTATCCGGTCAAGGGTCTGACAGCCGAGGCGCTTGAGCAGACCGAGGTCGAAGCCGGGGGTGCGATCCCCTGGGACCGCGCCTTCGCCCTGGCGCAAGGCGATGCCGGCTTCGACCCGGCGGCCCCGACCTGGCTGCAAAAGACCAATTTCATGTGCCAGGCGAGGAATGCCCGTATCGCTGCGCTGTTCGCAGTCTTTGAGCCGCGGACGAGCCTCCTGACGATCCGCGCGCCCGACGGCAGCACCGTTATCGACAATGCCCTGACCCCATCCGGCCGCGCCGCGATCGGGGCCTTCCTGACCGCCTACCTGGGCGAGGAGGCGCGCGGCACGCCCGTCTTCCACCACGTCCCAGGCCACATGTTCAGCGACCAGCGGGGAAAAGTCGTGAGCCTGATCAACCTGGCAAGCCTGCACGACCTTGAGGCCAAGGTCGGCGCCCACCGCCACCGCCGCCGCTTTCGCGCGAATGTCTGGTTCAGCGGCGTGCCCGCGTGGCGGGAGCGGGAGTGGATCGGGCAGACCCTGCAACTCGGGGGCGCCGTGCTGCGCGTGGTCAAGCCGATCGCCCGTTGCCCGGCGACGCAGGTCAATCCGGAAACTGCCGAACGCGATGCAGACCCGGTCGAGGAGCTGCGTCGCTTCTATGGCCACATCGATCTTGGGGTACACGCCGAAGTGATAGAAGGCGGTCGCTTCGCTGTGGGCGACGCCATCGAACTACTGGGGGATTGAGATCATCCCGCCTAACGGGCGGACAGAGCTCTCACGACCGGTTCCGGGAGGGGAGAACGACGCGGAACCGGTCGGAGACGCTGTCTTGCGACGGAGCCAAGGTGTGGGGAGCACCTCATATGCGACCGCATAACGCACCACGAGGCGGCAAGCAAGCATTAATTGCATGGTATTTTACGGCTTTTGACCCAAAGAGCGGGTTCATCGAAAAATCCGGGACCACATCCGGTATTAAAGACGCCCCTCCGCCGTGGCCGGCCCCAGCAAGTCCGCGAGGGTCGCCGCGTAGTGCGCCGGGCTGGCTTCCCGCTCCAGCCGGGCCAGCGCGTTGGATCGCAACCGCTGCCATAGGGCCTCATCGCGGTGCAGCCGGATGATCGCGTCCGCGAATCCCGCCGTATCCGTTGCTTCCGCGGCGAGCAGATCCTCCCCAGCGTCCCACCCCAACTGGCGCTGCAACAACTCCGTTGCCACGACGGGCAAGCCGAAGGACGCCGCCTCATGCACCTTGTACGGTGTCCCGGCCGCGATCCGCGTCGGGGCAACGAACATCTTATGGGAGTCATATAGGGGTTCTGTGGCAATTGCCCCGCGCAACGTCACCCGCGGATGGTCGGCAAACCGATCCAGCGACACCTCGGCGCCCTGGTAACCCACGACAGTCAGCCGGGTCTCCCAACCGAGCGCCCGCTCGACCAACGGCAGGACCTCGTCGACGAACCAGCACAGGCTGTCGTAGTTCGGGCTGTCCATCCGGTGCATCGCCCCGACGAAAAGCATGCCGGTGCGCCGCGCGAACGGGCGGGGCGTGGGGATCGGCCGGCGCATGTGCCCCAGCACGGCGGGGGCCTGCAGGCCGACTTCGTGAAGCAAGGCGGCCTCGGCCCCGTTCACCGCAATGATGCGGGCACAGTCATGCACCCCGGCGAACTCTTCCCGCACGGCAGCCAGAAGATCGTATGCCGCGCCGTCATGCGCCGCGACCTGCGCCTCCCGCACCGCGGCGATCGCCTCGCTATCCAGGATCACCGGCGGCAGGACCTGTTCTCGCGCCAGATGGTTCAGCATGGGCCGGATGCGGGCCAGGTTGTGCGTCCGCTCGACCCAGATCACGTCGTAATAGCCTTTTCGCAGCAGCAGGAACTCCTGCAACTGGTCCAGCGTGCGGTCGTGCATGACCTCCACGGTGTCCGGCATGTCCGCGTAGACGGCGGAGAGATCGAACCGGGTCGGCAGCAGAGGGAACACGGTCACGGCATAGCCCAGCGCCGCCATCGTCTGCAGGATGTCGTTCGAACGAACGAAGCCGGACCCGATCGACCGCAACGGCAACTGATCCTCGATGAACAGTACCCGTTTTTTTGCCGTATCGGACAGCCTCGCAGTCAGCTGCCCCGGTCCGCTCGGCTCCGGCCGCATCTCCAGCCACGCCGCATGTTTGCGCACGAAGATGTTGCGGCGGAAACCAATCTCCGCCTCCGAGGCACGCACGCTCGTCGCACTGCCATACTCGAGGTGATGGATCATGACCGATGGATCGTAGACCACCCGATAGCCGGCGGCGTTGATCCGCACGCACAGGTCGGTATCCTCGTAATAGGCTGGCGCGTACGCCTCATCGAAGCCATCGAGCGCACGCAAGACATCGGTGCGCACCAGCAGGAAGACGCCCGAGCAGAAATCCACATCGCGGACGAAATTGGCCTCGGGAGCGAGGGGCGATTCGTCGCGCAGGTATCCGGTGGTGGAACCGTCGCGCCAGACGATGCTGCCAGCCTCCTGCAGCAAGCCGTGGGTACGCACCACCTTGCCGCCCACCGCGCCGATCTTCGGGTCGCTTTGTAGCCGCTGCAAGGCCAGCGGCACCGCCCCCGGCGCCAGTTCCACATCGTTGTTGAGGAACAGCACCGCTTCGGTGTTCACTGCGTTCAGCGCGGCGTTGCAGCCGCGCAAGAAGCCGACATTGTCCTCGAACCGGAGCACCGTCGCGCCGTCGACGTAGCGCGCGATGAACCGCGTTTCGTCGGTGGAGCCTGAATCCACCAGGATCAATTCGATATCGCCGGGATAGCTGGCCTGCAGCGAGGCCAACGCCATCATCGTCAGGGCGAAGCGGTTGTGCAGCACGACGACGACGCTTACCGAAGCGGTCCGGTCCGACAAGAAATGCAGCTTCGCCCGTCCGAACAACGGGCGCAGCATGTCGGCCTTGCGCCGGAACAGGGTCTTTGCCTGCGCTTCGGTGATGCGCTCTTCAATCGGCGGGGCCGGCTGAAGTCCCTTGGCACGGCCGATCGTCAGCCAGTGCGCGAAGGCATCGGGAGCCAGGCCGTGCTCGATATCGCTGCGCACCTCTTCGAGCGCCGCATAATACGCCAGGTCGATCGGCTCGCTGGGCGAACGCGCCTCCTGCACGCCGTGGCGCAGGAAATGCACATAGCCGTTGCGGAACGATCCGTCCTCCACGACCGGCACAAGGTCGGGATAGCGCGCCAAGTAATAGACTTCAGAGAAGTCGGGCAACGGGTCGAACGCGGTCGGTGTTGCGTTGCATAAGTAATGATGCAGCGAGCAAAGCCATTCCCGCCGCGCAATCGCCTCCGTCACCTCCGGATAGCGCGCCAGGTACCATGCGGGCGCGAAATAGGGCGAAGTGCGGATCTCCGGACCGGCGGACGCGATCCGCCGAAGGTAGTGCAGGAAGGGGCCGTCCCGTTCGACCGCCTCGACCTCGTCGGCAGCGAGTTGCGCACGGTACAGCGCAGCATCGAACGTCGGATGGCCGATGCGGCCTTCCCGGCTGCCATGGCGCAGATAATGGTCGTAGCCGTTGGCCACGCCGCCCTCCACCAGCGCCGCATCGGTCAGATCGGGGTAGCGGCGGCGATACGGCAGCTCTTCGAACAGCCAGTGCGGCGAGCGGTCGCTGCCGCCACGGCAATATGCATCGTAGGCCGAGGCGAACTCGCCCTCTTCAACCCGCGCGGCGATTTTCGGATAGATGCGCCGGTGCCAGGCCTCGTCGAAGAAAAGGTTCGGCGAATGGCCCAGCGCCTGCCCGAATTCCAGGTAGAACGCCAGCACCTCCTCGGGCACCGCGCCTTGCATCCGCGCGGCGGCGTCCGGGTGGGATGTGAGGTACCAGTCCGGATCGAACACCGCCCACGCAATGTCGGTCTGGCCCGGCAGTCGGAGCAACGCGCGGGCCGGCAGGTCGATCAGCGGCATCCATCCTCCGAGGCGGCCGCTGACGAAGCGGTCGTTACAGCCGCCGTTTCACGTGCAGCACGCCATCCCGCTGCAATGCCGCGATCTCCTCCTCCGAGTAGCCATGCTGCGTCAACACCTCTGTGCCGTGTTCCGCAAATTTCGGCGGCGGGCGCCGCGTGCCGCCTTTGGTCCGGCTGAACTTGATCGGCGTGCCGATCCCTTTGTACCAGTCCAGTTCGGTCACCATCTCGCGGTGTTCGGTGTGCGGTGCCGCGGTGGACTGATCGACCGGCAGCACCGGTCCCGCGGGCACCCCGGCGCGGATCAGGCGCAGCGCGAGCTCGTTGCCGTCTTCCTCCGCGAAGGACGCTGCCAACGCCTCGGTCAGGACGTCCCGGTTGATGCTGCGCTCGCCGTTGTTGGCGAAGCGCGGATCCTCCGCCAGTTCGGGCTGCCCGATCAGCTCACAGAGCTTGCGGAACTGGCCGTTATTGCCGCTGGCGATGAAGATCTCGCATGTCTTCGTCGGGTATTTGCCGTACGGCACCAGGTTGGGATGCGGGTTGCCGGTCCCGGCCGGGCGCTTGCCGTTCAGGAAGAAGTTCGCCGCCTGCGGATGCAGCAGCGCCATCCCGCAGTCGTACAGCGTCATGTCGAGGTACTGGCCGCGACCCGACCGCCCCCGCTCATGCAGCGCCATCAGGATGCCGACCGCGGAATAGAGGCCGGTCCCCATGTCGACGATCGCCGTGCCGAGCCGCATGGGGCCGGTCGAAGGGTCACCGTTGATGCTCATCAGGCCGGTCATCGCCTGCAGGATTGCGTCGTAGCCGGGTAGCCCACCGAGCGGACCGTCGGGGCCGAAGCCGGAGATGCGGCAGTGGATCAGGCCGGGGAACTGCTCCGACAGGACGTCGTAGCCGATGCCCCATTTCTCCATCGAGCCTGGCTTGAAGTTCTCGATCAGCACGTCGGCGTCTTCCAGCAGGCGCAGCAGCACCTTCCGGCCGTCCGGCTTGCCGATGTCGAGCGCGATCGCCCGCTTGTTGCGGTTGACGCCGATGAAGTAGCTGGCGTCGTCCTCATGGAACGGCGGGCCCCAGTCCCGCACTTCGTCGCCCTGCGGCGGCTCGACCTTGATCACGTCGGCGCCGTGGTCGGACAGGATCATCGTGCAATAAGGACCGCCGAGGACGCGGGTCAGGTCGACGACCTTGATCCCGGCGAGCGCGCCCGCCGTCTTCGCCAATCCCTTGCCGACGGCGCCCGGCTTGATCGAACCGTCCATCAGACTGAATGCTCCCCTGAGGCGACCTGACGCTTGGCCGCCAGTGATCCGATCGGTTTACCGGAAGCGGACCCGGTTGCAACAGGCCCGCCGGGGTCCGTTCAGCCCAGTGCCGCGACCAGGACCTCGGCGCTGCGGCCGTTGGCGATAGCGGCCGACCGCCCGTCCCAGTGCACGCCGTCGACCCGCGCAAAGGCATGGTTGGCGTTGGGATAGACATGGCTGACGATGTGCGGATGCCCTTTGGTCGCCGAGACAACCTTGGCGCGGCCCTCGGCGGGGAAGAACTCGTCCTGGTCGGCGATATGGACCAGCAGCGGCTTCGTCACCTTCCCCATGTCGCCCAGTAGATCGTCCAGCCCGACGCCGTAATAGGAGATGTTCACGTCGGCATCCGACTGTTCGGCCATCATGAACGCAAGACGACCGCCCAGGCAGTAGCCCATCGTGGCGACGCGGCCATTGGAACCGGGCAGGTGGCGGGCGGCGGCCACCGTGGCCTTCAGGTCCTCGATCCCCTTGACCTGGTCGAACGCCTGGAACAGCTCGAAAGCCCGCTTCCACTCCGCCTCGGTCTTGTCGGTGATGTCGATACCGGGCTCGATCCGCCAGAACAGGTCGGGGCAGACCGCGATAAAGCCGAGGTCGGCGACCCAGGCGGCGGTGTCGCGCATGGCCTGGTTCACGCCGAAGATCTCCTGGATCAGCACGACGACGCCCGCTGGCCTGGCCTTCTTCGGCTCCAGCAGGTAGGCCGAGAAGCTGCCGCTGCCGTCGGTCGCCTTGATGGTGATGCTCGCCATGTTCGTCTCTCCTCCGCTGCCGGTTCCGACCGCAGGATATAGCCCGGGGCGGCAAATGCAGAAGAGGGCGACACAAGCCACCCGCCGATCAGGCCGAACCGAGCGGACTCCAGGGCTGCAGCGGCGCGTCCCGGCGGACATAAAGCGGGTGCTTCGGGCTGCCGTCGGCGTTGACGGCGAAGCACATCGCCTGCACGCCCGCCTCGGCCAGAAGACGTGCCACCGCCAAGCCGCGGGTGCGCAATGGCTTGGGCGGCTGGCCCCAGCCCACCACCACCACGCCGGCCAGCGGCACGAATCGTCGGAACGTGGCGTCGTTCAGCGGACCGACCGGATCCGCGACCGCCAGCAGGTCTTCCTTCCGCGTCGCGCGATAGGCAAAGGCGTTGAGCATCACCAGGCCACCATAGCCCCAGCGCCGCGCCCGTTCGCAGCACCCCGCCACCGTCGGATCGTCACAATCAATATCTGCCGTGCTCGGATTCATCCCGATCTGCACTGCAACATTGCCGCTGCCGATCGGTTGGCGGTCCCACCGTCGCTCGAGCCAGTAGCGATAGCGGTCGCAAGCCGAAAATGCGGCATCGGAAACGACATCGGCGGCGAGGCGCAGGCGCACCTTGCCGCCGGGGTCATGCTGTCGAGGCAGCCCGAGGGGCGACGATTCGTCCTGCATGGTGGCCGACTAAAGCGGAAGGCGGCGCGCCAGGCAAGCCCGCCCGGCGCGCCGTCACTGCGAAACGCTCAGAGGTAATGCTCTTCAAGCGGCGCGAAGCCGTTGAACTTCTGGCTCGCATACGTAGTCACATATGCGCCGGTCGACAGCAGCTCCACGCGGTCACCGGAGGCCAGCGCCAGCGGCAGCCGATAGTTCGATTTCTCGTACATGATGTCCGCCCCATCGCAGGTCGGGCCGGCGATCGCGACCGGACCCATCGGCGTGCCGTCATGCGCGGTGACGAAGCGGTACTTGATCGCCTCGCCCTCGGTCTCCGCCAGGCCGCCGAACCGGCCGATATCCAGGTACACCCAGCGCACCGGATCGCCGGGATCCTTGCGGCTGACCAGCACCACCTCGGCACTGACCACGCCGGCATCGCCGACGATGAAGCGGCCCGGCTCGATCAGCATCTCGGGCAGGTTATTGCCGAAATGCGCGACCATCGCGCCCATGATCGCGTTGCCGAAGCTGTCTATCTCCGGCACGTCATCGCGATAGCGGGTCGGGAAGCCACCGCCAAGGTTCATCATGCGCAGGTTCACGCCGGCTTCGGTCAGGTCGGTGAACAGCATCGCGGCCTTGCCGATCGCGACCTCATAGGCGCGCGTCGTGGTCTGCTGGCTGCCGACATGGAACGACAAGCCGTATGGATCGAGCCCCATGTCGCCCGCGCGCAGCATCAGGTCGCGTGCGTTCGCCACCGTGGTCCCGAACTTGCGCGATAGCGGCCAGTCGGCGCCTTCGTTCTCGACCAGGAGGCGGCAATACACCCGGGCACCCGGCGCGTGCTTCGCCAGCTTCTCCAGCTCCTCGATCGAATCGAACGCGAACAGCGACACGCCCCGCTCATACGCGCGCCGGATCGCCGACACCTTCTTGATCGTGTTGCCGAAGCTGATCGCCTCCGGACGCGCGCCGGCATCCAGGCAGGCCGCAACTTCCTCGTAGCTCGCCGCATCGAAGAAGCTGGACAGGCGCACCAGCCGCTCCAGCACGGGCGCCGCCGGATTCGCCTTCACGGCGTAATAGATGCGGGCCAACGGCAGCGCGTGCTGCAGTGCGCGGAAATTGTCTTCCACGCGATCAACGTCGAGCACCAGGCACGGCGTCGCCGGCTGCTGCGCGGCAAGGAATCGGGCGATCTTGGGATTCATCGCACCCGGCCTCCCTCTGTTGGACGTCCACCTGTCAAGGCGATGGGACGTAGTTGACGAAACGGTCGAACGAACCAGCGACCAAACGATTGCCAGAACGCTTGACGTCGTTGCGTAACCACCAGGGGCCAGAGGCACGTGCGTTGCTGCGTGGGGGCCAAATAGGGCCCCCTCCCCCCCTATGCAATAGAGAATCTGCGCCAAAGGCCAAAAGACCAGCATGGCCAAAAGGGACGCACCATGGTCAAAAAGCCAGCGAGCGGCCCCCATGCGACGAAACCGCTCAGCGACCCGGAGCGATCCAGCGTTGGACATCCCTCCCAGCTCGACAACTGCACGGCCTCGGCCACCGGTCCGCCGGCGCGCATTGTCCTGGCGCCACAGCCGGGCGGTCCTGATCGCCGCCATCCAGGCCAGCATCACCGACCGCATGTCGCTCGCCGCGGCCGGCTGCGCCTTCTACGCCACCATGGCGCTGTTTCCCGCCATCAGCATGCTGATCTCGGTCTACGGCCTGGCGTTCAACCCGACCAGCGTCACGTCGCAGCTCGACCTGCTGGCCAGCCTGCTGCCGCCGCCCGCCTACACGCTGATCGAGGGCCGCGTGCAGCAGCTCGTGGCACAACCGAACGGCAGCCTGAGCGCAAGCCTGCTGGTCAGCTTCCTGATCACGTTCTGGAGCGCCTCGACCGGCGCCAAATCCGTGCTGTCCGCCCTGAACGTCGCCTACGACGTCACCGAACAGCGGCCGTTCCTGCGCTTCCAGGCGATCGGGCTGGCGATGACCCTCACCGGCGTCCTGTGCGCGGTGATCGCCATCGCCGTGCTGGTGTTCCTGCCCTTGGCGATCGACGCGCTTGGCCTGTCGGCGTACGCTGGCAGTCTGGTGCATGCCGCCGGCCTAGCGATGCTGCTCGGCGCGTTTGTGGCCGCCATCTCGCTGCTCTACCGCTTCGGTCCGTCCCGCCCGACGCCGCCGGACCCGCGAATCGGCCCCGGCGCCGCCCTCGCCACCGTGCTGTGGCTGGTCGCGTCCGAACTGCTGACCGTCTACGTCTCCCGCATCGTCACCTTTTCCGCCACCTACGGACCGCTCGGCGCCGCGGTCGGCGTGATGCTGTGGTTCTACCTGTCCGCCTACGCCGTGCTGCTCGGCGCGGAACTGAACGCGCGGCTGGAGCACGAAGCCCACCACCACGCACCAGCGTAACATCTGGCAAACGCCGCCGCCCGCTGTTACGTGCGGTAATCAACAGAAGGGCGGGCGTCATGGCACGATGGGACGACGGCTATGTCACCGATACGGTCTACACCAGCCAGTTCCACCGCGAGACCACACCCGCCTGGCTCGCCACCGCCGCCCTGTTGCTCGGCCACCACGCGCCCGACCTGAGCCGGCCGTTCCGCTATGCCGACCTGGGCTGCGGCAATGGCTTCACCGCGCTGGTCGTCGCCGCAACCTGCCCGCATGCCGAGGTGTGGGGGTTCGACTTCAACCCTGCCCATATCGAGAGCGCCCGGAGCATCGCTGCCCGCGCGGGCCTGGCGAACATCCGGTTCATCGAGTCCTCATTCGGCGAGCTGGCATCCCGGCCCGAGGCCGCGCTGCCGGACTTCGACTTCATGGTGACACACGGCGTGCTGAGCTGGATCTCGCCGGAGAACCAGCGGCATTTGATCGACACGATCGGGCGGCGGCTGCGGCCGGGTGGGCTCGCCTATGTCAGCTACAACGTCACCACCGGCATGGCGAACATGCTGCCGCTGCGCACGCTGATGCGCATGATGGCAGAAGCCACGACCGATCGCAGCGACCTGGCGGTCGGCGGCATCCTGACCCAGCTTGACCGGCTGAAGCAGGCCGGCGCGGCGTTCTTCCAGGTCAACCCGGCGCTGGAGAACCGGCTGCGGGACATGCGAGCCCAGGATCCGCGATACCTGGCGCACGAGTTCCTCAATCGCGACTGGCGGCCAATGATGTTCGCCGACGTGGCCGACGCGATGGCCGAGGCAAAATGCCGCTTCATCGGCAGCGCGACGCTGGCCGAGAACATCGATGCGACGTCGGTCCCGGCCGGCGTCGCGCCGCTGCTGGGGGAGACCCGGGACCAGCGGTTGCGGGAGACGCTGCGCGATATCGGCGCCGCGCAGAGCTTCCGGCGCGATATCTACCGCCGCGGCATCACGCCAACACTGGTGGCAGAGCAGCACGCTGGCATCGACGCGCTGACCCTGGGATGGACCGGACTCACGGCCGGTGAGCAGGTGACAATCAACACCGGGCTCGGCACGATCACGGGCAAGGCGGAACTGTACCGGCCGCTGCTGGAACGGCTGCAGGCCGGGGCCGCCACCGTGCCGCAACTCACGGGCGCAGTTCAGCATACGGCAGCAGAAGTGTTGCAGGCCCTGACCCTGCTGATGGCGGGCGGCTATGCCCACCCGCTGCTGCCGGCGTCGGTGGGCCAGGCTGCCGGACCCGGCAGCCGCACGCTCAACCAGGCGATCGTTGCGATGAACAGCGGGGGTGGCGATCTGTCGATGCTGGCTGCGCCGATCATGGGCACGGCGCTGAACTGCGACTTGCTGGAAACGCTGGTGGTCGGCGCGCTGATGGACGGCACACCGCAGACAGTTGGGGACCTGGCCCAGGAGGTGTTACGGCGCCTCGCACGCGGGGGCCGCAGCATGCAGCGCGACGGTCAGGCAGTCACCGATCCACAGGAGGCGGTGGGGATGGTGTCGGGCGCGATCACGGGGGCGCTGGAGAGACGCCTGCAGGTATGGAGAAATGCCGGAATATTGCCTGGATAAAACGGCATGCACTGACTGGGTCGGCGCGTGCGGGCACTATCGCGGTTGGGTTCGGAAGACCGAATTCAGGTCTTTGCCAGCCATCCTGCGGTTGGGCAGGCGTATCGGACGCAAGGCTTCCGGCATGTGTAAAGAATACTGACAGTCAGCTGGCCAAATTGGCCGGCGGCGCGAAACGGCGGCGCCGATGTACCGCAAATCCAAGCCCGGCGATGCCGAGGCCAAGAAGCGACAGAGCCGGCGGTTCCGGAGCGGCGAGCGTCGCCGTGCAGCTGCCGTCACCGCTGACGCAGATCTCCATCTCTGGCGGGAGCGTCGCGTTGACTCCATTTGCCCGATAAAGCTCAGGATTGCCTCCAGAAGTTCCGCCCAGGGTGGGGGCAGAAGCATTCAGGTAGAAGTTGATCGTACTGGTCGGACCAGCGGCCTTCGAGATTTCCACCCAATATTCTGTATTGGCGGCCATTTCAACCGAAGGCGTGTAGAACTCAATTGTTTTGGCATTGAGCGTCAGGCTGGAGGCGGTCACGGTGCCGAGCGTCGCAATCTGGGTTCCCGGCGCGTCGCTGCCAGGCACCGACAAGCCGCTGCCGTTGTCAGTCCAAAGCGTTATAACAACGCTGCCACTGCTTGATGAGGTCTTGGTCAGCGCGATCGCAATGTCGTTGACCACTCCACTTGAGCCAGTCGTGAACGAGTCGGCGTACGTTCCTGTTCCAACCGCCACTGTCGTGCTGACGGAATTGAAACTGTTATATAGTGGCACAGCCTGCGCGCTAAGGCCGGAACCGAGAAATACGGCCACCGCATAAAACATCGATCTAAAGGACATCGCGCAGCCTCGTGTCTGAACGGCCTAAAGGAAAGCAAGCAGTGTGCCATATAAAAAAATATCTTTAGAACAATAGGTTATATGTTTTTCCCCATGACGCGGCGCGCTGGATGTAAAGGTTTCCGACTCACAACCTCGCGCTGGACCCGCCAGATCATGCATACTTACGCATCGGCGAAAACCTGGGCAGCGGAACCGGCGCTTTTCTGTTGACGAAGCAACACATTCGCTTTCATTGTGGCGTCCGACGAGCGGTTGCGTCGTTCCGGCGCTGCATGCGATGTACCAAGTACCGACAGGCGTAGGACATTCAGATGACCATCACCACAACGTGGACGGGCAGCGGCAGCACCGATTATTATAGCGGCGCAAACTGGACGGCCGGCGCGCCGGCAGGCGATGGTCCCAATGACGCGCTGATCGGTGGCGTGGGCGTAACAACGGCCTACACCGTTGTGGTGACCGCCGACAACGGAAGCAGTGTGGGCACGTACAGCGCGGGCAACCTGGTCCTTGACGACAGTGCGATGACGCTTTCGATAGGGACGCATGCCTTTACGGTCGCTTATTCGACTACCTTCACGGCGGGTACGGTCAACATCGCCGGGGGCTTTTTCAACTTCGGTATCAACACGAACACGTTTGGCACGGACGCACTGCTCACCGGCTATGGCGTTCTGACAAACGACATCAGTGGCTCCGGCACCATCGAGGCGAAAGGCGTCAGCCAGATACTCGACGTCAATCTGAATGTCGGCGCGGGCGGAATGAATTTCGAAATCGCCGGCGGCGATACTCTCGAATTTGACATGGTGGTGGACGCCTCGGCAAAGGTTTCCTTCGAAACCAATAGCGGCACGATGTTGCTTTACGATACCCAGGACTTCGCCGGTACCATTTACGGCCTTGTCGATGTTCCATCGGCCGGTGCGGCACAGAACGAAATTGATCTGGGGGATTTGACCAACGTAACGGCCTCGTTTGACTATACGACCAACCAGATCACCGTTAGCGGCACGAGCGTGTTCCCCGGTAACACCGTTACGGATAAAGTCATCCAGCTCGACCCCGGCGCGACCTACGATGCGGGCTCGACTGTCCAGACCGTTGCCGACGGCAGCGGTGGCACCGACATCTTCCTGATGGTCTGCTTCGCCGAAGGCACCCGCATCCTGACCAACCGCGGTGAAGTCGCCGTCGAGGCGCTGGCCGAAGGCGACATGGTCGTCACCGCCGACCAGGGCACCCGTCCGATCAACTGGATCGGCCATCGCCACCTCGACCTCACCGCC